>CAUJJP010000165.1 GCA_963205525.1 Pseudomonadota bacterium
GCCACCTGAGCACCACGCCCCCGCAGCAAGAACGTCGCCGCCCGCAGCACCGAAGGAACACAGTTAAATGGCCGTCACCACCGTTGCCCAGTTCGCCGAGCAGCTCAAGCGCCCGACCGCCGCGCTGATCGAGCAGTTGGCGTCGGCGGGCGTGTCCAAGACCTCGCCCGACGACGCACTCACCGACGCCGACAAGGAACGCCTGCTGGAGTTTCTGCGCAGTTCGCACGGCAGCGCCGCCGGCGCCGAGCGCAAGAAGATCACCATCACGCGCAAGTCGACGACCGAGATCAAGCAGGCCGATTCGTCGGGCAAGGCGCGCACGATCCAGGTCGAGGTGCGCAAGAAGCGCGTGTTCGTCAAGCGCGACGATGCCCAGCCCGGCGAGGACGCGGCGGCCGAGGCCGCTGCCGCCGAGCTCGAGCTGCAGCGCCGCGAGGCCGAGGCCAAGGCGCACGCTGACGAGCTGCGCCGGCAGGAAGAGGCGCTGGCCGAGCAGCGCCGCCAGCGCGAGGAAGCCGAGCGCCTGGCACGCGAGAAGGCCGAGGCCGAGGCGCGCGCCGCCGCCGAAGCGAAGGCAGAGGCCGAGGCCCGGGCCGCCGCAGAGGCGGAAGCCGCACGTGCCCTGGCCAAGGCCAGCGAGCGCGCGCAGGCGCCGGCCGCCGCGCAGCCGGCGACGCCGGCCGCCCAGGCTGCGGCGCCGGCCACACCGGCAGCCGCGCCCGCCGAACCCGCCGCCGAGCCTGCCAAGCCGGCCCTGCGCCGCGTCGTGAAGGCCGACGTGGTGTCCGAGGACGCGCAGCGCCAGGCCGACCTGGAGAAGCGCCGCAAGGCCGCCGAGGCCGAGGCGGCCGCGATCCGCGCCATGATGTCGCAGCCGCGCAAGGTGCTGGTCGCGAAGAAGCCCGAAGAGCCCAAGCCCGCCGAAGCGGCGATCAAGGGCACCATCCACAAGCCCAAGGCGGCCCCCGGCGCCACCACCGCCGCCGCCAAGCCGGGCGACAAGAAACAGGTCAAGTCCGAGAAGCTCAGCTCGAGCTGGGCCGACGACGCGGCCAAGAAGCGCGCCCTCAAGACGCGCGGCGACAGCGGCGGCGCGCGCGCCGGCTGGCGTTCGCCGCGCGGCGGCGCGGGCCGCCGTGGCGACGAACGCGGCAGCAGCTTCACCCCGCCGGCCGACTTCGTGGCGCAGGAAGTGCACGTGCCGGAGACGATCTCGGTCGCCGACCTCGCGCACAAGATGAGCGTCAAGGCCAGCGAGGTCATCAAGCAGATGATGAAGCTCGGCCAGATGGTCACCATCAACCAGCAGCTCGACCAGGAGACGGCGATGATCGTCGTCGAGGAGATGGGTCACAAGGCGCTGGCGGCCAAGCTCGACGACCCGGAGGCCTTCACCGAGGAAGAGACCGCGGCGCACGAGGCCGCCGAGGCGCTGCCGCGCGCGCCGGTGGTCACCGTGATGGGCCACGTCGACCACGGCAAGACCTCGCTGCTGGACCGCATCCGCAGCTCGCGTGTCGCCCCCGGCGAGGCCGGCGGCATCACCCAGCACATCGGCGCCTACCACGTCGAGACGCCGCGGGGCACCATCACCTTCCTCGACACCCCGGGCCACGAGGCCTTCACCGCGATGCGCGCGCGCGGCGCCGCCGCCACCGACATCGTGATCCTGGTGGTGGCCGCCGATGACGGCGTGATGCCGCAGACCAAGGAAGCGATCCACCACGCCAAGGCGGCCGGCGTGCCCATCGTGGTGGCGATGAACAAGATCGACAAGCCCGAGTCCAACCTCGAGCGTCTGAAGAGCGAGCTGGTCGCCGAGCAGGTCGTGCCGGAGGACTTCGGCGGCGACTCGCCCTTCGTCGGCGTCTCGGCCAAGACCGGACAGGGCATAGACGAGCTGCTGGAGCAGGTGCTGCTGCAGGCCGAGGTGCTGGAGCTCAGCGCGCCGGTGGATGCGTCCGCCAAGGGCCTGGTGATCGAGGCGCGGCTGGACAAGGGGCGCGGCCCGGTGGCCACCGTGCTGGTGCAAAGCGGCACCCTGAACAAGGGCGACATCGTGCTTGCCGGCAGCAGCTTCGGCCGCGTGCGGGCGATGATCGACGAGGACGGCCAGACCACTGAGGCGGCGGGCCCCTCGATCCCGGTCGAGATCCAGGGCCTGACCGAGGTGCCGGCCGCCGGCGACAGCTTCATGGTGCTGTCCGACGAACGCCGCGCGCGCGAGATCGCCACCTTCCGCCAGGGCAAGTACCGCGACGTCAAGCTCGCGCGCCAGCAAGCGGCCAAGCTGGAGAACATGTTCGACAGCATGGGCGAGGGCCAGGCGCAGACCCTGGCGCTGATCGTCAAGGCCGACGTCCAGGGTTCGCAGGAAGCGCTCGCGCAAAGCCTGGTCAAGCTCAGCACGCCCGAGGTCAAGGTGCAGATCGTGCACGCTGCGGTGGGCGGCATCAGCGAGAGCGACGTCAACCTTGCGATCGCGTCCAAGGCCGTCATCATCGGCTTCAACACCCGGGCCGACACCGGCGCGCGCAAGCTCGCCGAGGGCAACGGCGTCGACATCCGCTACTACAACATCATCTACGACGCGGTGGACGACGTGAAGGCGGCGATGGTCGGCATGCTCGCACCCGAGCAGCGCGAGGAAATCATCGGCATGGCCGAGATCCGCACCGTGTTCGTCGCCAGCAAGATCGGCACCGTTGCCGGCTGCATGATCACCGCCGGCCTGGCGCGGCGCGACGCTCGCTTCCGCCTGCTGCGCGACAACGTGGTCATCTACACCGGTGAGCTCGATTCGCTCAAGCGCTTCAAGGACGACGTGCGCGAGGTCAAGGAGGGCTTCGAGTGCGGCGTCAAGCTGAAGAACTACAACGACATCAAGGAAGGCGACCAGCTCGAGTTCTTCGAGATCAAGGAGGTTGCGCGCACGCTGTGAGGCGGGCGCCGACCACACGGCCAGAGCCCCGCCCCCGGCGGGGCTCTGTGTTTGCAGGAGCAGCAGCGATGCGACACAAGCGTTCCACCCCCAACCGCGGTTTTCGCGTCGCCGACCAGATCCAGCGCGACCTGGCGGAGCTGATCCGCGAGCTCAAGGATCCGCGCGTCGGCCTGGTCACGCTCAATGCGGTCGAGGTCTCGCCCGACTACGCCCACGCCAAGGTCTTCTTCTCGCAGATGCTGGGCGACAACGCCGCCTGCACCGAAGCCCTGAACGAGGCCGCCGGCTGGCTGCGCAACGGCTTGTTCAAGCGCCTGGCCATCCACACCGTGCCGACCCTGCACTTCGTCTACGACCAGACCACCGAGCGCGCCGCCGACATCAGTGCGCTGATCGCGCGCGCAAACGCCGACCGCGCCAAGGAATGACCCCCTGCGCTGCGCGCCACCGGCGCGCTGCCGCAGTGCCCACCGCCCCATGAAGTCCGTTCCCGAACGCCCCCCGCGCCGGCCCCTGCACGGCGTGCTGCTGCTGGACAAGCCGCGTGGCTGGACCAGCCAGGACGCGCTGGCGAAGGCGCGCGGCCTGCTGGGTGCGCTCAAGGCCGGCCACACCGGCACCCTGGACCCGCTGGCCACCGGGCTGCTGCCGCTGTGCTTTGGCGCCGCCACCAAGTTCAGCCAGGTCAGCCTGGACGCCGACAAGCGCTACACCGCCACCCTCAGGCTGGGCCAGCGCAGCAGCACCCTGGACGGCGAGGGCGTGATCAGCGAGGGCAGGGCGCCCGACTTCGACCGTGGCGCGCTGGAGGCGGCGTGCGCCGCGCTGACGGGCGAGATCTCGCAGCTGCCGCCCATGCACTCGGCGCTGAAGAAGGACGGCCGCGCCCTGTACGAGTACGCGCGCGCCGGCGTCGAGGTCGAGCGCGCACCGCGCCAGGTGCGCATCCACCGGCTGGCCATCCTGCGCTGGCAGGGCGACGAGCTGGAGCTCGACGTCGCGTGCAGCAAGGGCACCTACATCCGCAGCCTGGCGGCCGACCTCGGCGAGCGCCTGGGCTGCGGCGCCTGGCTGCAGGCGCTGCGTCGCACCGGCGCCGGCACGCTGAAGGTGGAGGATGCGATCGGCATCGAGGCCCTGGCCGCGCTGCCGCTGGAGCAGCGGCTGCAGCGCCTGCTGGCGCCGGACGTGCTGCTCTCGCAGTGGCCGGCGCTGCGGCTCAGCCACGAGGAGGCGGGCCGCTTCCTCAGCGGCCTGCGCCGCCGTGTCACCGAGCCGGACCGCCCGCAGCTGCGCGTGTACGGACCACAACCCCAGGCCTTCCTCGGCAGCGCCCACGTGCGCGCCGGTGAACTGATCGCCGACCGGCTGCTGAGCCCGCCGGAAGTGCAAGCTCTTCTCCAGGCAAACCCATGAACCCGCCCAACCCCAAGCACCAGATCCGCAACATCGCGATCATCGCCCACGTCGACCATGGCAAGACCACCCTGGTCGACCAGCTGCTGCGCCAAAGCGGCACCTTCCGCGAAAACGAGAAGGTGGCCGAGCGCGTGATGGACAGCAACGACATCGAGCGCGAACGCGGCATCACCATCCTGGCCAAGAACTGCGCCGTGTCCTGGCGTGGCACCCACATCAACATCGTCGACACCCCGGGCCACGCCGACTTCGGCGGCGAGGTCGAGCGCGCCTTGTCCATGGTCGACGGCGTGGTGCTGCTCATCGACGCCCAGGAAGGCCCGATGCCGCAGACCCGTTTCGTGACCAAGAAGGCGCTCGCGCTGGGCCTCAAGCCCATCGTCGTCGTGAACAAGGTCGACAAGCCGGGGTCGCGGCCGGACTACGTCATCAACGCCGCCTTCGAGCTGTTCGACAAGCTCGGCGCGAGCGAGGATCAGCTCGACTTCCCGGTCGTCTACGCCTCCGGGCTGGAGGGCTGGGCCAGCCTCGCCGAAGGCGAGCCCGGCAAGGCCTGGGGCAGCGACCTGCAGCCGCTGTTCGAGACCATCCTCGAGCGCGTGCCCGCGCACGAGGGCGACCCCGCGGCGCCGCTGCAGCTGCAGGTCTCGTCACTCGACTATTCCACCTACGTCGGGCGCATCGGCGTCGGGCGCGTGAACAGCGGGACCATCCGCCCCGGCATGGACGTGCTGGTGTGCGAAGGCCCGGACGGCAAGACCACGCGCGGGCGCATCAACCAGGTCCTGACTTTCGAGGGGCTGAACCGGGTGCAGGCCGAGGAGGCCGGGCCGGGGGACATCGTGCTCGTCAACGGCATCGACGAGATCGGCATCGGCGTCACCATCACCGACGTCGACGCCCCGCAGCCGCTGCCCATGCTGCAGGTCGACGAGCCGACCCTGACCATGAACTTCTGCGTCAACACCAGCCCGCTGGCGGGCCGGGAGGGCAAGTTCGTCACCAGCCGCCAGCTCTGGGACCGGCTGCAAAAAGAGCTGCAGAGCAACGTCGCGCTGCGCGTGAAGGAGTCGGGCGAGGACGGCATCTTCGAGGTCAGCGGCCGCGGCGAGCTGCACCTGACCATCCTGCTGGAGAACATGCGCCGCGAAGGCTACGAGCTCGCGGTGAGCAAGCCGCGCGTCGTGTTCCGCACCGTGGACGGCGAGCGCCACGAGCCGATCGAGCTGCTGACGGTGGACGTGGAGGACCAGCACCAGGGCGGCGTCATGCAGGCGCTGGGTGAGCGCAAGGGTGAGCTCGCCAACATGGAGACCGCCGGCCGCGGCCGGGTGCGCCGGGAGGACCGCATCCCGGCACGCGGGCTGATCGGCTTCTCCACCGAGTTCATGAACCTGACCCGGGGCACCGGGCTGGCGAGCAACATCTTCGACGGCTACGAAGCCTACAAGGGCGAGATCGCCGGACGCAAGAACGGCGTCCTCATCAGCATGGACGACGGCGAGATCTTCACCTACGCCCTGGGCAAGCTCGACGACCGCGGGCGCATGTTCGTGCGCCCCGGCACCCAGGTCTACGAAGGCATGATCGTCGGCGTGCACAACCGCGACAACGACCTCGTCGTCAACGCCACGCGCACCAAGCAGCTCACCAACTTCCGCGTCAGCGGCAAGGAGGACGCGATCAAGGTCACGCCACCCATCGACCTCACCCTGGAATACGGGGTGGAGTTCATCGACGACGACGAGCTGGTCGAGATCACGCCCAAGACCATCCGCATCCGCAAGCGCCACCTGAAGGAGCACGAGCGCAAGCGCGCGTCGCGCGAAGCGGCGTGAGCGGCGTGAGCGGCGTGAGCGGCATAAGCGGGGTCTACGTGCATGGCCCGAGCGGCCGCCGGTCGAGCCGGCGGCCGTTCGCCGTGTGGGGCAAACGGTGACGCACGGCCGCGCCGTCGCCCTGATGGTGCTCACCACCTTGCTGTGGAGCATCGCCGGCGTCGTCTCGCGGCACCTGCAGGCGGCGCAGGGCATAGAGCTGACCTTCTGGCGCAGCGCGAGCAACGCGGTCTCGCTCTTCGTCCTGCTCGGCTGGCTGCGCGGACCCGGCCCGCTGTGGCAATCCCTGCGCCACGCCAGTCGCACCCTGTGGCTCTCGGGCCTGTGCTGGTGCGTGATGTTCACCGCCTTCATGCTCGCCATCACCCTGACCACGGTGGCCAACGTGCTGGTGACGATGGCGGTGGCACCGCTGCTCACCGCGGTCCTGGCCTGGGCCCTGCTGGGCCACCGGCTGCCGCTGCGCACCTGGTGCGCGATCGCCGCCGCCGGCGCCGGCATCGCCTGGATGTACGCCGGTGAGCTGCGCGGCGGCGACGGCCGGCACTGGGCCGGCGTGGCGGTGGGATTCTGCGTGCCGGTGGCGGCGGCGCTGAACTGGACCCTGCTGCAGCGCGACCGCGCACAGGCCGGGACCGACTACATGCCTGCGGTGCTGATCGGCGCCGTGCTGTCGGCGCTGCTGGCGCTGCTGCCCGCGCTGCCGCTGCAGGCCACGCCGCGCGACATCGCCATGCTGTCCATGCTGGGCCTGGTCCAGCTCGCCATTCCCTGCCTGCTGGCGGTGGCGGTGGCGCGCGTCCTCGCCGCCCCGGAACTCGCCCTGCTCGGCCTGCTGGAGGTCATCTTCGGCGTCCTGTGGACCTGGCTGGGCGCCGGCGAGCAGCCCTCGCCCGCCGTCCTGACCGGCGGCCTGACGGTGCTCACCGCCCTGGTGGTCAACGAGCTGCTGGGCCTGCGCTCGCGCCGACTGCGCTGAAGCCCCAGGCCTCGGCCGGCTTCCGGCTTCCGGCTTCCGGCTCAGGGTCTGGCGGCGCGGCCGCCGATGCATGCCCCGGCGCGCGGCGGCAATACCGCGCTGCGGTGCCGTCACGTCTTCAATGGCTCAAGAAACTTCTCTGTGAGCGTCCGGGTTCTGCGGTCCAGATCCTGGCACACTCATCCGCCGAATTTTGGGTTGTCCCAAACCGGCAGGATGCCCGTTCCGGCCGAGGAAGTTGGGGGGGATCACGATCAATCCACCGAACTTAGCCAGCAACTGCTAAAATCTATCTCGTAAGTTATTGATTTGATTGGTGAAATTACTCTTGACGAGGTCGAACTTGAAGGCGACCTGAATACTGTACATTCATCCAGTCTTTGTTTCTCGATTT
>CAUJJP010000166.1 GCA_963205525.1 Pseudomonadota bacterium
GCCAGCGGCAGCACGCGCTCGGGCAGGTGCTCGAGCACGCGCGCCGAGACGAGCTGGCTGGGGCCGGTCTCCACGGCGTCGGTGTTGCGCTGCTTGCGCAGCGCGTCTTCGCCGAAGATGGCGCCCAGCAGCTTGGGCGAGGCCAGCGGCCCCTCGGCCCCGGACGCGGGCTCTCGCTGCACGGTGGCGCTTCGCTTTTCGAGCTTGAAGCGATCGATCTCCGGCTGCAGGCTCTCGGGCTGCTCGTAGACCATGTTGCTGAACTGCTCGGCGGCCTCGGCGTAGCGCCGCTGGGCGAGCGAGCGCCGCACCTCCTGCTCGACTTCGGTGCGCACCTGCTCGAACGGCCGGGTGGTGCCGCCGCGGACCTCCTCGAGCTGAATCAGGTGGAAGCCGAAATCGGTCTCGACGACGCCGCTCATTTCGCCCGGCTTGAGCGCGTAGGCCGCGTCCTCGAAGGGCTTGACCATCGCGCCGCGACCGAAGAAGCCGAGCTCCCCGCCCTCGGCCGCGGAGCCCGTGTCGTCCGAGTTGGCGCGCGCCAGGGCAGCGAACTCGCCCGGCTTGGCCTTGAGCTGCTGCAGCAGCTGCTCGGCCTTGGCGCGCGCCTTCGCGCGCTCGGCCGCCGGCTGCTCGCGTTCGGACTTGATCAGGATGTGGCGCGCGCGGCGCTCTTCGGGCGCGGTGTAGCGGCTCGCGTTCTGCTCGTAGTAGGCCTTCAGCTCGGCGTCGGACACCGTCACGTCGCGCTCCAGCGTCGCGAGGTCGAGCATGACCCACTCGATGCGCGCCTGCTCGGGGGCGCGGAATTCCTCGGCATGCGCTTTGTGCCAGGCCTCGAGCTCGGTCTCGGTGGGCGCGACCCGGCTGCGGTAGCCCGCGGCGTCGAAGCGCTGGAACTGGATTTCGCGCTGCTGCAGCAAGGCGTCAAGCGCGGCGTCGGCCACCGCCGGTGCCGCCGCGGCGGACAGGCCGACATGGCCCAGCACCTGATCGATGCCATAGCGCACGGCGATCTGCTGCTCGAAGGCGGCGTCGCCGAAGCCGGCCTGCTGGGCGCGCTCGCGGTCGACGCTGCCGTCGGCGGTGCGCAGGGAGGCGAAGTAGTCACTGCCTTTGACGAGCTCCGGCAGGCGTGCGACGGTCGGGATCAGGTGCTGGTCGTTCGCCGCCGCCAGCAGCACACGCTCGCGCACCAGTTGCTCCAGCGCCTGGCGGCGGAACTCGGGCGTGTCGAAGAACGAGGCCGGCGCATCCGGCATGCGCTGGCGCGCGGTCTCCACTGCGCGCCGCTGCGCCAGGTCCCACTCGGCCTGGGTGATCTTCTGCCCCGCCACCTCGGCGACGGTGGCATTGGCGGCGTCGGTCATGCGCTGGTAGCCGTCGATGCCAAAGAACACGAACGAGGGAATGATCAGCAGCACGATCAGGCCAAGCATCAGCTTGGAGTGCTGGCGGACGAAATCGAACATCGCTGGGATTTCCGGTGGCCTGAAACGCAAGAAGGCGAACCGCCGTTCGCCTTCATCGCCTGGATGGCGGACTTCGGATTCTAGTGCGGGTGGTGGGTGCTGACGGGTTCGAACCGCCGACCTACGCCTTGTAAGGGCGCCGCTCTACCGACTGAGCTAAGCACCCGCGAAGCGCGCCATTGTGGCGCCTTCAGTTCAGGTGGTCCTTCAGGCCCTTGCCAGGGCGGAACTTGGGCACCTTGGCGGACTTGATCTTGATCTCCGCACCGGTGCGCGGGTTGCGCCCGGTGCGCGGGCTGCGCTTGGACACCGCGAAGGTGCCGAAGCCGGCGATGGTGACGCTGTCGCCACGCTTGAGAGAGTCCTTCACGCCGCCGATCAGGGCTTCCAGCGCACGGCCGGCCGATGCCTTGGAAATGTCGGCCTGGGTGGCGATGTGTTCGATCAGCTCGGACTTGTTCACGGGTTCACCTTGTCGGCCGCGCGGGGCAGGCCATGTTGTGCGGGACGGTTGGCCGGGCTCGGCGCTGAAGCGGCTGCAGACCGGTGATGGCTCATTACAGCCGTCGGTCCGTTCAGGTGTCAAGAATTCGACGCCGGACTTTGCCCAATGCTTGACGCAGGCCCGTGCGGGCGACCGAAACCGCTCAGCGGCTCGGGGTTGACCCCAGTGGCGCACGCACCACCAGCGCCACGCCGAGGGCGGTCAGCGCCAGGCCGATCAGGACGGTGGCGCCGAGCGCCTCGGCAAACAGCGCCCAGCCCATCAGCGCCGTGCACGGCGGCACCAGGTACATCAGGCTGCTGACCCGGGTGGCGGCGCCACGCTGGATCAGCAGGTACAGCAGCGAGCTGGCGCCCAGCGTCATCCCGAACACCGACCAGACCAGTGCGGCGATCAGCTCCGGGTGCGGCCGAATCGGCTCGCTTTCCAGCCACAGCGCCAGCGGCAAGGTGTCGACGATTGCAGCGATCAGCTGCACGGTGTTGGCGGTGCGCACATCGCAGGGCTGCACGCGCGCCTTCTGCACCAGGGTGCCGAC
>CAUJJP010000167.1 GCA_963205525.1 Pseudomonadota bacterium
GGGCGCGTCCTCCGCTGCGAACGCGGTCGCCGCCTTGCTGGAGCTGGGCACCAGTGCGCCGAGCTGGATCGAGGTCACCGATGGCGCTGGCCGCGTCCTGCTGTCGCGCATCGTGAGCCCCGGCGAGCGCCTGCAGCTGGACGGCACGCCGCCGCTGCGGCTGGTGGTCGGCAACGCCGCCGCCACCGAGGTCCGCCTGCGCGGCCAGCCGGTGGACCTGCTGGCCGCGGCGAGCAACAACGTGGCCCGTGTCGAGTTGAAGTGAGAGCGATGAAGTCTGTCCGTACCGGGCTGCCCAAGGGCGGCCGGACCGAAGCCGAACGCCGGCCTGCGGTGCACCGCCAATGAGCGAGTCCGATCAAGACCTGGACGGCCTGGTCGCGCATGCCGATCCCTTGCCGCGGCGCAGCCTGCAGGCGCGCGTGGTCTGGGGCGATCGCGTGGTCACGGTCGGTGGCGACGCGCCGGTGCGCGTGCAGGCGATGACCAACACCGACACCACGGACGCGGTCGCCACCGCAATCCAGGTCAAGGCGCTGGCGGCGGCCGGCTCGGAGATGGTGCGCATCACCGTCAACACGCCGCAGGCGGCGGACGCCGTGCCCTACATCCGCGAGCAGCTCGACCGCATGGGCGTGGACGTGCCGCTGATCGGCGACTTCCACTACAACGGGCACCGCCTGCTCGGCGAGCATCCGGCGATGGCGCGCGCCCTGTCCAAGTACCGCATCAACCCCGGAAACGTCGGCAAGGGCGACAAGAAGGACCGCCAGTTCGCGGCCATGATCGAAGCCGCGCTCGCGCACGACAAGCCGGTGCGCATAGGCGTCAACTGGGGCAGCCTGGACCAGGACCTGCTGGCGGCGATGATGGATGCCAACGCCGGTCGCGCCCAGCCCTGGGACGCCCGGCAGGTGATGTACCAGGCGCTGATCGAGTCGGCGCTGCAGTCCGCCGCCTACGCATGCGAGCTCGGCATGGCGCCGGGGCAGGTCATCATCAGCTGCAAGGTCAGCGGCGTGCGCGACCTGGTCGCCGTCTACCGCGGCCTGGCGGCGCGCTGCGCGCATCCGCTGCACCTGGGCCTGACCGAGGCCGGCATGGGCACCAAGGGCACGGTGGCCTCGGCGGCGGCGCTGGCGCTGCTGCTGCAAGAGGGCATAGGCGACACCATACGCGTGAGCCTGACGCCGCAGCCGGGCGAGTCGCGCACCCAGGAGGTGCTGGTCGCGCTGGAGATCCTGCAGGCGCTGGGACTGCGCAACTTCAACCCCAGCGTCACCGCCTGCCCGGGCTGCGGCCGCACCACCAGCACCACCTTCCAGGAGCTGGCCAAGCAGATCGACGACTTCCTGCGCGCGCAGATGCCGCTGTGGAAGAGCCGCTATCCCGGGGTCGAGAAGCTCAAGGTCGCGGTCATGGGCTGCATCGTCAACGGCCCCGGCGAAAGCAAGCACGCCGACATCGGCATCAGCCTGCCGGGCACCGGGGAGGCACCGGCGGCGCCGGTGTTCATCGACGGCGAGAAGGCGATGACGCTGCGCGGCGAAGGCATCGCGCAGGACTTCCAGCGCGTCGTCGAGGACTACATCGAACGCCGTTTCGGCCATCCCGCCTGAGGCGCCTGCACGGCGCGCGGGCGCAATCAGCAGGGCGCGCGAGCGCCGCACACCCATGGCAGACACCATCAAGGCCGTCAAAGGCATGAACGACATCCTGCCGCCGGACTCGGCGCGCTGGGAGTGGTTCGAGGACACCGTGCGCGCGCTCATGCGCCGCTACGCCTACCAGGGCGTGCGCACGCCCATCGTCGAGCACACGCCGCTGTTCGTGCGCGGGCTGGGCGAGGTGACCGACATCGTCGAGAAGGAGATGTACTCCTTCGTCGACAGCATGAACGGCGACCCGCTCACCCTGCGCCCGGAAGGCACGGCGGGCGTGGTGCGCGCGATGGTCGAGCACAACGCGCTCTACGACGGCGGCAAGCGGCTGTTCTACATCGGCCCCATGTTCCGCCACGAGCGCCCGCAGCGCGGCCGCTACCGCCAGTTCCACCAGGTCGGGGTGGAGGCGCTGGGCTATGCAGGCCCCGAGGTCGACGCCGAGGTGATCCTGATGTGCCGTGCCCTGTGGCGCGACCTCGGCCTCGGCGAGGTGCGGCTGGAGATCAACAGCCTGGGCCAGCCCGAGGAGCGCAGAGCCCACCGCGCGGCGCTGATCGCCCACTTCGAGGCCCACCGCGATCTGCTCGACGCCGACGCCCAGCGCCGGCTGCACAGCAACCCGCTGCGCATCCTCGACACCAAGAACCCGGCCATGCAGCCGCTGGTGGAGGCCGCGCCGCAGCTCGGCGGCTTCCTGGGCGCGGCCTCGCTGGCCCACTTCGAGGCCCTGAAGTCCATGCTGGACGCCGCCGGCCAGCCCTACCGTGTCAACCCGCGGCTGGTGCGCGGCATGGACTACTACAACCTGACCGTCTTCGAGTGGGTGAGCGACCAGCTCGGCGCCCAGGGCACGATCTGCGGCGGCGGCCGCTACGACGGGCTGATGGAGCTCGTGGGTGGCAAGCCGGCGCCCGGCATCGGCTGGGGCATGGGCATAGAGCGCGTGCTCGACCTCGTGCAGCAGCGCGGCAGCGCGCCGCCGGCGCCGGTGGCCGATGCCTACGCCATCGTGCCCGATGCAGCGGCGCTGCCGCTGGCGGTGCGCGCCGTCGAGGCGCTGCGCGCTTGCGGGCTGGCGGTGCAGCTGCACGCCGGCGGCGGCAGCATGAAGTCGCAGTTCAAGAAGGCCGACGCCTCGGGCGCGCGCCACGCGCTCATCTTCGGCGGCGACGAGATCGCGCGTGGCGAGGTCGCGGTCAAGCCCTTGCGCGACGCCGGCGCCGCGCAGGCCGTGCGGCCGCTGGCGGATCCGGCCGCCTGGGCCGCGACGCTGCGCAACGCATAATCGCCGGCTGTCTTTCACACCCGACCATGGCCACACAACTGGACCTGCAGGAGCAGGAGCAACTCGACGCGCTGAAGGCGTTCTGGAAGCAGTACGGCAACCTGATCACCTGGGTCCTGACCCTGGCCTTGGGTGCTCTTGCGGCCTGGAACGGCTGGCAGTGGTACCAGCGCGACCAGGGCCTGAAGGCGGCGGCGCTGTTCGACGCCGTCGAGCGCAGCGCCAGCGCGAACGAGGTCGACCGCATAGGCAGCCGTTTTGCCGACCTGCGCGACAAGTTCGGCGGCACCGTGCAGGCGGCGCAGGCGGCGCTGCTGACCGCCCGCGTGCAGGCCGAAGGCGGACAGGCCGACGCCGCTCGCGCCACCCTGGCCTGGGCCGCCGGCAACGCCGGCGACGAGGCCTTGCGCGCGCTCGCCGGGCTGCGCCTGGCGGGACTGCTGCTGGACGCCAAGAAGTACGACGAGGCGCTGACCCAGCTCGCCGCCATCCAGGCCCCGGGCTTCGCGGCGCTGGTGGCCGACCGCCGCGGCGACGTGCTGGCCGCGCAGGGCAAGAGTGCGGAGGCGGTGACGGCCTGGCAGCAGGCCTGGCGCGAACTGCCCGACAGGCAGGAGTACAAGCGCCTGGTGGACGCCAAGCTCACCGCGGCCGGCGCCGCCCCCGCGGCCTCGGGAGCGGCCCAATGAGGCGGCGCGCCTGGGCGCTGGCGGCAGCGGCCATGCTGCTCGCCGCCTGCTCGTCGACCAAGAAGCCCGAGCCGAGCGCGCTCGCCGCCTACACGCCGGCCATCGCCGGCAGCCTGGTCTGGCAGGCCAGGCTGGACGGCATCGGTTTCCCGCTCCAGATCGCGGCCCGTCCCGACGCCTTCGTCGTCGCCGGCAGCGACGGCAGCGTGCTGGCGCTGGAGCCCGGCAACGGGCGCGAGCTCTGGCGTGCGCAGACCGGTACGCCGCTGAGCGCCGGGGTCGGCTACGACGGACGCTTCAGCGCCGTCGTCACGCGCGGCAACGAGCTGGTGGTGACCGAGCGCGGCGCCGAGCGCTGGCGCAAGCGGCTGCCCGCGGGCGTGCTGACGGCGCCGCTGGTGGCCGGCGAGCGCGTCTTCGTGCTGCGCGTGGACCGCGCCGTGATGGCCTTCGATGCCTTGGACGGCCGGCCGCTGTGGACGCTGCAGCGCCCGGGCGAGGCGCTCACCCTCGGCCAGCCCGGCGTGCTCGCTCCGCATGGCGAGCTGCTGCTGGTCGGCCAGGGGCCGCGGCTGGCGGCGCTGGACCCGCTGCGCGGCACGCTGCGCTGGGAGTCTGCGATCGCCACCCCGCGCGGCACGAACGAGGTCGAGCGCCTCGCGGATCTGGTCGGGCCGGCCACCCGCATCGGCGACACGGTCTGCGCGCGCGCCTTCCAGTCCGCGGTCGGCTGCGTCGACGCGCGCCGCGGCGTCCTGCTGTGGAGCCGGCCGAACGCCGGTGCCAGCGCGCTCGGCGGCGATGCCGAGCTGTTGCTGGGCGCCGACGCCTCGGGCCGGCTGACCGCCTGGCGCACCCCCGGCGGCGAGGTCGCGTGGCAGCAGGAAAGCCTGCTCTACCGCGAGCCTTCGGCGCCGCTGCTGGCCGGCAGCGTGGTGGTGGTCGGCGATGTCCAGGGCCAGGTGCATTTCCTGTCGCGCCTGGACGGCCGGACCCAGCTGCGCCTGCCCACCGACGGCACGCCGGTGATCGCGGCACCGGCGCTGGCCGGCAGCACGCTGCTGGTGGCCACGCGCGGCGGCGGCCTGTTCGCGTTCCGCCCGCAGTAAGCCACGGACCCGGCGTGAAGCCCGTCATCGCCCTCGTCGGTCGCCCCAACGTCGGCAAGTCGACGCTGTTCAACCGCATCACCAAGAGCCGGGACGCGATCGTCGCCGACTTCGCGGGCCTGACGCGGGACCGCCACTACGGCGACGCGCAGCTGGGGGCGCGCGAGTTCATCGTCGTGGACACCGGCGGCTTCGAGCCCGAGGCGACCGAGGGCGTGGTGCAGCGCATGGCGCAGCAGACCAAGCAGGCGGTGGCCGAGTCCGACATCGTGGTCTTCGTCGTCGACGCGCGCGCCGGCCTGTCGGCGCAGGACTTCGAGATCGCGCGCTTCCTGCGCAGCGGCAACAAGCGCGTGCTGCTGGCGGTGAACAAGGCCGAGGGCATGCTGGATGCGCCGCAGATCGCCGAGTTCCACGAGCTCGGCATCGGCGAGCCGCACCCGGTGTCGGCGGCGCACGGCCAGGGCATACGCAGCCTGCTCGAAGCGGCGCTGCACGAGATTGCCTTCGACGAGGAGCTGGTCGAGACGGACGCGTCGGATGCGGCCGAGCGGCCGATCCGGCTCGCGGTCGCCGGGCGGCCCAACGTCGGCAAGTCCACCCTCATCAACGCCTGGCTGGGCGAGGAGCGGCTGGTCGCCTTCGACCAGCCCGGCACCACCCGCGACGCGATCCGGGTGCCCTTCGAGCGCGGCTGCCAGCGCTACGAACTGACCGACACCGCCGGCCTGCGCCGCAAAGGGCGGGTGTTCGAGGCGGTGGAGAAGTTCTCGGTCGTGAAGACGCTGCAGGCGATCGCCGACGCCAACGTGGTGCTGCTGATGATCGACGCCACCCAGGGCGTGGGCGAGCAGGACGCGCACATCGCAGGCTACATCCTTGAGTCCGGCCGCGCGGTGGTGCTGGCGGTCAACAAGTGGGACGCCGCCGACGACTACCAGCGCCAGCTGCTGGAGCGCTCCATCGAAAGCCGGCTGCCCTTCCTGAAGTTCGCCCAGGTGCTGCAGATCTCGGCGCTCAAGCGGCGCGGCATCGGCGCGCTGTGGAAGGCGATCGACGTCGCCCACGCCTCGGCCACGCGCAAGCTGCCGACGCCGCAGCTGACACGGCTGATCCACGACGCGGTCGAGCACCAGGCGCCCAAGCGGGCCGGCGCCTTCCGGCCCAAGCTGCGCTACGCCCACCAGGGCGGCCAGAACCCGCCGGTGGTGGTGGTGCACGGCAATGCGCTGGAACACGTCACCGACAGCTACAAGCGCTACCTCGAGGGTCGCATCCGCGAGCACTTCAAGCTCGTCGGCACGCCGCTGCGGGTGGAGATGAAGACCAGCGCCAATCCCTTCGTGGACCGCGGACCCTGAGCGCCCCGGCACCGGGCCGCGCCCAGCCCGCATCGCGCCGCAGTCCGGCAGACCTGGGGCGCCCCGGTGTCTTCCTGGGGTCGAAAATGATGCACCGCCGCAACGGCGGCGCTGCCTGTGATAACGTGCCGGGCTCAGCATCAACACGGAGGTACAACCGTGAGCAACAAAGGCCAGCTTTTGCAGGACCCCTTTTTGAACCTGCTGCGCAAGGAGCATGTGCCGGTCTCGATCTACCTGGTCAACGGGATCAAGCTGCAAGGGCACATCGAGTCCTTCGACCAGTACGTCGTGCTGCTGCGCAACACCGTGACCCAGATGGTCTACAAGCACGCGATCTCCACCGTCGTCCCTGGCCGGGCGGTGAACTTCCACCCCAACGAACCGCAGGAGCCGGCGGCCTGAGCGCCGTGGCACCGCCCGACGCGTCCACTTGACCGCCGAAGCTGCACCGCAAGCCGACGCCGCGCCTCGCGCCGTGCTCGTCGGCGTCGACCTCGGCCAGGCCGCGGGATTCGACCCGACGCTGGAAGAGCTGGCCCTGCTGGCGGCCTCGGCCGGCGACGAGGTGGTCGGCCGCGTCATCGCGCGCCGACGTGCGCCCGACGCGGCGCTGTTCGTCGGCAGCGGCAAGGCCGACGAGATCAAGGCCCTGGTCGCCGGCACGCGCGCCAACGGCGTCATCTTCGACCAGACCCTGTCGCCGGCCCAGCAGCGCAACCTGGAGCGCTATCTCGGGGTGGCGGTGGCGGATCGCACCTCGCTGATCCTGGACATCTTCGCCGACCGTGCACGCAGCCACGAGGGCAAGCTGCAGGTCGAGCTGGCGCGGCTGCAATACCTGGCGACCCGGCTGGTTCGCCGCTGGTCGCACCTGGAGCGCCAGCGCGGCGGCATCGGCGCCCGTTGTGGCCCTGGCGAGGCCCAGATCGAGCTCGACCGGCGCATGATCGGCGAGCGCATCAAGTCGCTGTCGGCGCGCCTGGTGAAGGTCAAGCGCCAACGCCAGACCCAGCGCAAGGCGCGCGACAAGCGCGGCGTCTACCGCGTGTCGCTGGTCGGCTACACCAACGCCGGCAAGTCCACCCTCTTCAATGCCCTCGTGAAGGCGCGTGCCTACGCCGCCGACCAGTTGTTCGCGACCCTGGACACCACCACGCGCCAGCTCTGGCTCGGCGACCAGGTGGGCGCGGTGTCGCTGTCGGACACCGTGGGTTTCATCCGCGACCTGCCGCACAAGCTGGTCGAGGCCTTCGAGGCGACCTTGATGGAAGCCGCCGAGGCCGACCTGCTGCTGCACGTGATGGACGTCTCCAGCGCGCAGCAGCTCGAGCAGCGCGACGAGGTGATGCGCGTGCTCGCCGACATCGGTGCCGGCGACATCCCGCAGATCTGGGTCTGCAACAAGACCGACCGTCTGGACGCCACCCAGCAGCCGCGCGAAGCGCTGGACTGGATCCTGGGCGAAGGCGGGCGGCGCTTCCGGCGCGTCTTCGTGAGCGCGCGCGACGGCAGCGGCCTGGACCTGCTGCGCCAGGCCATCGCCGACGCCGCATCCTCACAAGGAAACGTCGGGCCGTCCCAAGTTTCCTTGACCCCCGCGGGGGGCGGGCTGGGCGCAGCCCGGCCCTGGGGGCGCTCACAAGGACACGCCGGGCCGTCCCACGTTTCCTTGCCCCCCGCGGGGGGCGGGCTGGGCGCAGCCCGGTCCTGGGGGCGCTCACAAGGAAACGCCGGGCCGTCCCAAGTTTCCTTGACCCCCGCGGGGGGCGGGCTGGGCGCAGCCCGGTCCTGGGGGCGCTCACACACCGACACCCCCGACCCTTCGCCAGCCGATGGGCACACCCCCGAATCTCCAGCCAAGCACCATGTCTGACGCGACCGATCTGAGTCCGACCGGCCGCGCGCGCGCCCTGCTGCGCGCCGCCGCCGCGCTGTGTGCCGCCTTGCTGCCGCAGCGCCTGCGGCCGGTGTTCAGCGGCGGCCGCAACGAAGGCCCGCCCGACCTCGACGAGCTCTGGCGCGACTTCAACCGCAAGCTCGGCGGCCTGTTCAGCGGTCCACGCGGCGGGCGCGGCAACGGCGAGCGCCCGCCCAGCGGCGGCAGCCCGCTCAAGCCGCCCGACATGAAGAGCGCCGGCATCGGCCTCGGGCTGATCGGCGGCGTGCTGGTGCTGATCTGGCTCGGCAGCGGGGTGTTCATCGTCCAGGAAGGCCAGCAGGCGGTGGTCACCACCTTCGGCCGCTTCAGCCACACGGTGGACGCCGGCTTCCAGTGGCGGCTGCCCTATCCCTTCCAGGCCCACGAGACGGTGTCGGTGACGCAGCTGCGCTCGGTCGACGTCGGCCGCAGCACCGTGACCCAGGCCACCGGCTTGCGCGATTCGTCGATGCTGACCCAGGACGAGAACATCATCGACATCCGCTTCACGGTCCAGTACCGGCTGAGCGACGCGCGCGCCTACCTGTTCGAGAACCGCGACCCCGACGGCGCGGTGGTGCTCGCCGCCGAATCGGCGGTGCGCGAGATCGTCGGCCGCAGCCGCGTCGACTCGGTGCTCTACGAGCAGCGCGACGCCGTCGCCGCCGACCTCGTGAAGTCCATCCAGGGCCAGCTCGAGCGCCTGAAGGCGGGCATCATCATCACCAACGTCAACGTCCAGAACGTGCAGGTGCCCGAGCAGGTGCAGGCGGCGTTCAACGACGCCGTGAAGGCGAGCGCCGACCGCGACCGCTTCAAGAACGAGGGCGAGGCGTACGCCAGCGACGTCATCCCGCGCGCGCAGGGCGCGGCGAGCCGGCTGCGCGAGGAGGCCGAGGCCTACCGCGCGCGCGTCGTCGCCCAGGCCGAGGGCGACGCGCAGCGCTTCCGCTCGGTGCTCGCCGAGTACCAGAAGGCGCCCGCGGTCACGCGTGACCGCCTCTACATCGACACCATGCAGCAGATCTACGCCAACGTGACCAAGGTGATGGTCGACAGCCGCAACAACTCCAACCTGCTGTACCTGCCGCTGGATCGGCTGCTGCAGCAAGCTGGCGCCGCACCCGCGGCGCCACCACCGGCCGCCACGCCGACGCCGGCCGAGCAGGCCGCGGCGCCGACCGTGATCGACGCGCGTGCGCGCGACGGCGGTCGCAGCCGCGAGCGTGAAGGCCGCTGAGGCAGAGGGCAGGTCATGGGCAACCGCATCGGATTCATCGTCGCCAGCGCGCTCGTCGTGCTGATGATCGCGTTCTCCACCGTCTTCATCGTCGACCAGCGCCAGGTCGGCGTGGTCTACGCCCTGGGCGAGATCAAGGCCGTCATCACCGAGCCGGGGCTGAAGTTCAAGCTGCCGCCGCCGCTGCAGAACGTCGTCTTCCTGGACAAGCGCATCCAGACCCTGGACAGCCCGGACACGCGACCCATCTTCACCGCCGAGAAGAAGAGCCTGCTCATCGACTGGATGGTCAAGTGGCGCATCAGCGACCCGCGCCAGTTCATCCGCAACAACGGCGCCGACCTGCGCAACCTGGAGACCCGGCTCGCGCCGGTGGTGCAGGCCGCGTTCAACGAGGAGGTGACGCGGCGCACCGTCAGCGGCGTGCTCGCCAGCGACCGCGAGCTGGTGATGTCGGGCGTGCGTGACCGCCTGGCCGACGAAGCCAAGGCCTTCGGCATCGAGATCATCGACGTGCGCGTGAAGCGGGTGGATTTCGTCGCCGACATCACCGACGCCGTCTACCGGCGCATGGAGTCCGAGCGCAAGCGGGTCGCCAACGAGCTGCGTTCCACCGGCAGCGCCGAGGCGGAGAAGATACGCGCCGACGCCGATCGCCAGCGCGAGGTGATCCTCGCCGAGGCCTACCGCGATGCGCAGAAGGTCAAGGGCGAGGGCGACGGCAAGGCCTCGGCCCTGTACGCCGACGCCTTCGGCCGCGACCCGCAGTTCGCCAAGTTCTACCGCAGCCTGGATGCCTACCGGGCGAGCTTCCGCAACCGCTCCGACATGATCGTGGTCGGCCCCGACAGCGAGTTCTTCGGCGCCATGCGGGGCAGCGTTCCGGCACCCGGGCGCTGAGAGCCGGCGAGCCGGCGATGGGCGACGTGCTGCTCGGCGCGCTGGCGCTGATGCTGGTCTTCGAGGGCCTGCTGCCCTTGCTCAACCCGCGCGGCTGGCGCAGCGTGTTCGAGCGCGTGCTGCGCATGAGCGACGGCCAGATCCGCTTCATCGGCCTCATGAGCGTGCTCGCCGGTCTGCTGCTGTTCACGCTCTGGAGCTGAGTTCGGCGCGCGGCGCGTCGGACTCCGGCGTGGCCCGGGGCCGTGCAGGGCGGTCGGTACAATGCCGTTTTCAACAGCGCGGTGTCCGCATGTCGTCTGCCTGGGTCCTGCCCGAGCACATCGCCGATGTCCTGCCGGTGCAGGCCAGAAGCATCGATGAGTTGCGTCGCCGCCTGCTCGATCGCGCGCACGCCTACGGCTACGAGCTGATCGCGCCGCCCATGCTCGAGCACCTGGAGTCGCTGCTCTCGGGCACCGGGCACGAGCTGGAGCTGCGCACCTTCAAGCTCGTCGACCAGCTCAGCGGCCGCAGCCTCGGGCTGCGCGCCGACACCACCATCCAGGCCGCGCGCATCGACGCCCACCTGCTCAACCGCGACGGCGTGACCCGGCTGTGCTACTGCGGCCCGGTGCTGCACACCCGGCCCTCGGGGCTGCACGCCACGCGCGAGCCGCTGCAGTTCGGTGCCGAGGTCTTCGGCCACGCCGGCCTGGAAGCCGACCTGGAGGTGCTGGACCTGGCCCTGGACTGCCTGCGCCTGGCCGAAGTCAGGCAGCCGGTGCTCGACCTGGCCGATGCGCGCATCCTGCGCGGTGTGCTCGCCGGCTTGCCGCTGGACGCGGCGACGCTGACCGAGATCGTCGACGCCCTCTCGCGCAAGGACGCCTCGGGCCTGGCCGAGCGCAGCGCACCGCTGCCGGCAGCCACGCGCGAGGCGCTGGGTGCGCTCTTGCAGCTCTACGGTGGCGACGAGGTGATCGCCGCCGCGCGCGAGTGCCTGCCCGCGCGCGCCCAGGTGCGCGAGGCGATCGACCAGCTGGCCTGGCTGGGCGCCCACCTTCGCGCCGCGCATCCGGACGTCGGCCTCGGCTTCGACCTCTCCGACATGAGCGGCTACGCCTATTACAGCGGCCCGCGCTTCGCCGTCTACGGCACCGGTGCCAGCGACCCGCTGGCGCGCGGCGGGCGCTACGACGAGGTCGGCGCCGCCTTCGGCCGCAACCGGCCCGCCGCCGGCTTCAGCCTGGACCTGAAGGCGCTTGCGGCGGTCGGTATCCCCATGCCGCCCGCGGCCGCGATCCAGGCCCCCTGGGGCGAGGACGCCGCGCTGCGCGCCGCGGTGCGCGCGCTGCGCGATGCGGGCGAGATCGTCGTCGCCGTGCTGCCCGGACATGCCGTCGAGTCCGCCGGCTTTCGCTGCGACCGCGAGCTGATCGCGGTCGCCGGTCGCTGGGTCGTGCAGGCCCGCGACCCGCAGCCCGAATGAAACCCCTCGAAGAATCCCCGCCCATGCAAACCCCCGCATCTCCGACCCCCGGTCGCAACGTCGTCGTCGTCGGCACCCAGTGGGGTGACGAAGGCAAGGGCAAGGTGGTGGACTGGCTGACCGACCACGCACAGGGCGTGGTGCGCTTCCAGGGTGGCCACAACGCCGGCCACACCCTGGTCATCAAGGGCGTGAAGACCGCGCTGCAGCTGATCCCCTCGGGCGTCATGCGCGACGGCGTGGCCTGCTACATCGGCAACGGCGTGGTCGTCGACCCGACCCACCTGATCGGCGAGATCGCGCGCCTGGAGGCGGCCGGCATCGAGGTGCGCTCGCGCCTGTACCTGAGCGAATCCTGCCCGCTCATCATGCCTTTCCACGTCGAGACCGACCGCGCGCGCGAGGCGCTGCGCGAGACCAGCGGCGGCGGCAAGATCGGCACCACCGGCAAGGGCATAGGCCCGGCCTACGAGGACAAGGTCGCGCGGCGCGCGCTGCGCGCACAAGACCTCAAGCACCCGCAGCGGCTGGCGCTCAAGCTGCGCGAGCTCGTGGAACTGCACAACGCCGAACTCGGCGGCTACCTGAAGGCGCAGCCGCTGGCCTACGAGCCGATCTACGAAGGCGCGCAGCGAGCCGCCGAGCAGCTGCTGCCGCTGCTGGCCGACGTCGGCCACCGGCTGCAGACCGCGCACGCGGCCGGCGACACCCTGCTGTTCGAGGGCGCCCAGGGCACGCTGCTGGACGTCGACCACGGCACCTACCCCTACGTCACGTCCAGCAACTGCGTGGCCGGCAACGCCGCCGCCGGTGCCGGTGTCGGTCCCGGCATGCTGCACTACGTGCTGGGCATCACCAAGGCCTACACCACGCGCGTGGGCAGCGGGCCCTTCCCGACCGAGCTGCCCATGCACGAGGCGGGCAGCGTCGGCCACCACCTCTCCACCGTCGGCCAGGAGCGCGGCACGGTCACCGGCCGCCCGCGGCGCTGCGGCTGGCTGGACGCGCCGGCGCTGCGCCGCTCGGTGCTCATCAACGGCTTGTCGGGGCTTTGCATCACCAAGCTCGACGTGCTGGACGGGCTGCCCGAGATCAAGGTCTGTGTCGGCTACCGGCTGGGCGGCCGCGCGCTCGACATCCTGCCGCTGGACGGCGACGAGATCGAGGCCTGCGAGCCGGTCTACGAGACGCTGCCGGGCTGGACCGAGAGCAGCGCCGGCCGCACGCAATGGGACCAGCTGCCGGCCAACGCGTGCCGCTATCTGGAGCGCGTGCAGGCGCTGATCGGCGCCCCGATCGACATGGTCTCCACCGGCCCAGACCGCGAGCACACCATCGTGCTGCGCCACCCCTACCGCGACTGAAACCTGCAGCGCATCCGCAACGAGGAAGACATGCTCACCGACGACGGCAAGCACCTGTACGTGTCCTGGGACGAGTACCACATGCTGATCGAGCGCCTGGCCCTGAAGGTGCACGCCTCGGGCTGGGACTTCGACCAGATCCTGTGCCTGGCGCGCGGCGGCATGCGCCCGGGCGACGTGCTCTCGCGCGTGTTCGACAAGCCGCTGGCGATCATGGCCACCAGTTCCTACCGCGCCGAGGCCGGCACCATCCAGGGCCGGCTGGACATGGCCAAGTACATCACCCTGCCCAAGGGCGAGCTCGCCGGGCGCATCCTTCTGGTGGACGATCTGGCCGACTCCGGCATCACGCTGCGCGCGGTGGTCGACCGCCTGCGCGCCATGCCCGCGATCCGCGAGCTGCGCACCGCCGTCATCTGGACCAAGGGGGTGTCGAGCTACACGCCCGACTACACGGTGGAGACCCTGGTCACCAGCCCCTGGATACACCAGCCCTTCGAGGAGTACGACAACCTCCGCCCCGAAGGCCTGACGCGCAAGTTCGCGATCTGAAGCCGACCCGGGCGACGCCTACGAACAAGTCGCACGGGCAACAAAAAGGCCGGCTCCGAAGAGCCGGCCTTTATCATCGTCTGGTGCCCAGGAGAGGACTCGAACCTCCACGCCTCTCAGCGCTAGTACCTG
The DNA here is from genome assembly GCA_963205525.1 of Pseudomonadota bacterium. The sequence goes on from CAUJJP010000167.1 coordinate 13,689, forward strand.
AAACTAGTGCGTCTACCAATTCCGCCACCTGGGCATGTCCCGCATCTCGGTCGCGGGCGCCGCGTCAGATCAAGCTTTGATTCAAGCTGAAATCTGCGCGGCGTTTCAGGAACCAAGGACTATATCATCAAAAAAGAACAGAACACAAGCACTCCCCCTGCCGGCCTCTTGGCCGAGGTCGAGGGCATCGTCGAAGGACATCGTGACGGGCACGGTTTCGTGCTCCGTGAGGACGGGGAGCCCAGCATCTACCTGCCGCCGCAGGAAATGCAGGCCGTGCTGCACCGGGACCGGGTGCGTGTGCGCATCCTGCGCCTGGACCGCAAGGGCCGGCCCGAAGGGCGGGTGACCGACATCCTTCAGCGGCGCAAGGCGCCCATCATCGGCCGCCTGCTGCTGGAGGGCGGGCACTGGGTGGTGGCACCCGAGGACCGCCGCTTCGGCCAGGACGTGCTGATCCCGAAGAACGCGGTGGCCGGCGCGCAGTCCGGGCAGGTGGTGTCGGTCGAGCTGACCGAGGCGCCTTCGCTGCACGCGCGCCCGGTGGGACGCGTGGTCGAGGTGCTGGGCGAGATCGACGATGCCGGCATGGAGATCGAGATCGCGGTGCGCAAGTACGAGGTGCCGCATCGATTCAGCGCCGAGACCCTGGCGCAGGCAGCGGCGCTGCCGGAGAAGATCCGCCCCGCGGACCGCCGCGGTCGTATCGACCTCACCGACGTGCCGCTGGTGACGATAGACGGCGAGGACGCACGCGACTTCGACGACGCGGTCTACTGCGAACCCTTCAAGCGCGGGCGCGGCAAGAACGCGGTCGAGGGCTGGCGGCTGCTGGTGGCGATCGCCGACGTCAGCCACTACGTGAAGCCGGGCGAGCCGTTGGACGACGACGCCTACGAGCGTGCCACCTCGGTCTATTTCCCGCGCCGCGTGATCCCCATGCTGCCGGAGAAGCTCTCCAACGGCCTGTGCTCGCTCAACCCCGATGTGGACCGGCTGGCGATGGTCTGCGACATGGTGGTCGCCGCCGATGGCGAGGTCCAGGCCTACCAGTTCTATCCGGCGCTGATGCGCTCGCAGGCGCGCCTGACCTACACCGAGGTCGCGGCCGCGCTCGCCAACACGCGCGGCGCCGAGGCCGAGCGCCAGGCCCGGCTGCTGCCGCAGCTGCTGCACCTGCACGAGGTCTACCGCGCCCTGCTCAAGCATCGCTCGCAGCGCGGCGCGATGGACTTCGAGACCCCGGAGACGCAGATCGTGTGCGACGCCGAAGGCCGGATCGAGAAGATCGTGCCGCGCCAGCGCAACGACGCGCACCGGCTGATCGAGGAGGCGATGCTGGCTGCCAACGTCTGCGCCGCCGACTTCATCCAGGGTGTCAAGCACCCGGCGCTGTACCGCGTGCACGAGGGGCCGACGCCGGAGAAGCGCGCGGCGCTGCAGAGCTATCTGCGCGCGCTCGGCCTCGGGCTGAGCCTGAGCGACGAGCCCACACCCAAGGAGATGGCCCGCCTGGCCGCGGCCACCAAGGACAGGCCGGACGCGGCGCAGATCCACACCATGCTGCTGCGTTCCATGCAGCAGGCGGTGTACTCGCCTGCGAATGCCGGTCACTTCGGCCTCGCCTACGAGGCCTACACCCATTTCACGAGCCCCATCCGGCGCTATCCGGACCTGCTGGTGCACCGCGTCATTAAGGCGCTGCTGGGCAAGAAGCGCTACCAGATCAGCCTGCTGGAGACGCTGCCGGCGCCACCGCCGCTGCGCAAGGGCGGCCGCCTGGCGCCGCGCCCGCCCAAGCCGGCGACGCGCGAGCTGGAGCTGTGGGAGCTGGCCGGCCTGCACTGCAGCGCCAACGAACGGCGTGCCGACGAGGCTTCGCGCGATGTCGAGGCCTGGCTCAAATGCCGCTACATGCGCGAGCGCCTCGGCGAGGAGTTCGCCGGCACGGTGAGTGCGGTCGCTTCCTTCGGCCTCTTCGTGACCCTGGATGCCTTGTTCGTCGAGGGCCTGCTGCACATCACCGAACTCGGCGGCGAGTACTACCGCTACGACGAAGCGCGCCAGGAACTGCGCGGAGAGCGCACCGGCGTGCGCTACGGCGTGGGCACCCGGCTGCAGGTGCAGGTGAGCCGGGTCGACCTGGACAGCCGGCGCATCGACTTCAGGCTGCTGCGCGAGGGACAAGGCGAACGTCCGCCTGCGGCCGGCCGGCCCAGCGCGGCGCGCGTGAGGGCGGGCGCGGTCGACGAACTGGACGCCGTGCGCAAGGCGGATCGCAAGGGCAAGGCGGCGCAGGCCAAGGCGCGCAAGACCGCGCCGGCGACCAAGCGCGCACCGCGCACGCGTCGCGCGCGCTGATCAGCGCGCGCCGCCGTCGCCGTCCTGCATGGCGCGGATGAGGTCGGCGGCCAGCAGCGGGCCGCTGCCCGGTGCCAGGTCGGCGGCGCGCCCGTGGCGCTGTACCGCCAGGTCGGCGGCATCGGCTGCGGCGCCTTGCCGACGCGACCAGGTGCCGCCCAGCCAGCCCGCCAGCACGTCGCCGGTGCCGGCGCTGGCCAGCCGGCCGTTGCCCACCGCGTGCAGGGCGAGCGCGCCGTCGGGCCGGGCCACCAGCGTTCCCGAGCCCTTGAGCACGAGCACCGCGCCCAGGCCGGCAGCCATGCGGCGTGCCGCGGCCGGGCGATCGGCCTGCACATCGCCCGCGTCGCAGCCGAGCAGGCGCGCGGCCTCCAGTGGGTGCGGGGTCAGCACCGACGGCTGGCCACGCAGGCCACGCTCGACCAGGGCCTGGCGCAGCACGCCGTCGTTGGCGACGGCGTTCAGCGCGTCGGCGTCCAGCACCAGCCTGGCGGCGTGCTGCAGCAGGGTCGGCAAGACCTCCGCGATGGCCGCGCCGCCGCCGCAGCCGGCGACCACGGTGCGCGCAGCCAGCCGTGCCGGATCGAGCAGCTCGGGCAGGGCGCGCGGCATCAGCTCGGAGCGCAGGCCGCCGCTGCCTTGGCCCGGCGGATCCAGCAGGCCGAGGTAGACACGCCCGGCGCCGGCCGCCAGAGCGGCGTGGGCGGCGAGCGACGCCGCGCCGCCCATGCCGGCGGCACCGCCCAGCACCACCAGTTCGCCGTGGCTGCCCTTGTGGCTGTCGTGCCGGGGGGGCTCGTCCCGCGCCGGGCCGGCCAGGGTCATGCTGCTTGGCGCCGGTGTCACGCCGAGGTCGTCGAACCAGACCCGGCCGGCGTGCGCGCGGCCCTGGGCGGTGAACAGGCCCGGCTTGAGGCTGAGCAAGGCCAGGCTGTGGCGCGCGCGCACGGCGAGCCCGTCGAAGCAGCTGCCGCGGTCGGCGTCCAGCCCCGAGGGCAGGTCGATCGCGAGCACCGGCGTGTCGGCGGCGTTCATCTGCCGGATCGCCGCCGCCAGCTCGCCCGTGGGCGCGCGCGTGAGACCGAGCCCGAGCAGGCCGTCGATCACCAGGTCGGCGTCCAGCTGCGTCGGCAGCCCGGCCTGTACCGGCAGACCGGCGGCGGCGAGCGCCCAGGCGGCGTCCGCGGGCAGCCGGGTGCGATCGGCCAGCAGGTGCACCTGGGTCTGCAGGCCGCGCGCGTGCAGCCAGCGCGCCGCGACCAGGGCATCGCCGCCGTTGTTGCCCGGCCCGGCGTAGACGAGGACGCGCCGCGCCTGCGGTGCGAGCGCGATCGCCAGCCGTGCCAGCGCGAGGCCGGCACGCGCCATCAGCGTGTGCGCCGGCAGCGTGGCGGCGGCGGCGGCTTCCATCGCGCGCGATGCGGCGGCGCCGTGCAGTGGCCAGGGTCGCGTCGTCGGCAGGACGGGGCAGGGCATGGCCTGGGGGTGATGGCTGGCGACGGACATGAGGGTGCTCAGGCTCTCACCGCAGACGTGCGATGCCAAGCCCTTCGAGGTCGACGGCCGGCGTGCGACCCGCCAGCAGGTCGGCGATGGCGCGCGCCGACCCCGCGGCCAAGGCCCAGCCGCTGCTGCCATGGCCGAGGTTCAGCCACAGGCCTTCGCGGCCGCTGGCGCCGATCACCGGCATGCCGTCGGCGAGCTGCGGCCGCGCCGCCTTCCAGTGCTGGACCTGGGCGACGCGCGCGGCGCCCGGGAACCAGTCGTCCAGCACCCGGTGCAGGGCGGCCAGCGCCATGCTGTCCATGCGGTCTGGCCGCGTTCCCAGCTCGGCGCCGCCGCACACGCGCATGCGCCGCCCCAGGCGCACCAGCGCGACGCGGTGGCGGGCGTCGATCAAGGCGCTGTGCGGAGCGGCCTCGGGGGCGTGGTCGAGCTCGCGCAGCGGGGCGGTCAGGGTGTAGCCCCAGAGCGGCTGCAGCGGCAGCTTCAGCCCTGCCAGCAGCGGTGCGCAGCCGGTGCAGACGACGGCGCCGTCGAAGGGCTCGCGTCCCGCTTCCAGCTCCAGCGTCAGCGGCCGGCCCGGGTGCAGCGCGCGCACCGCCTGCCGGAAGTGGAACTCCACCCCCAGGCGCTGCGCCTGCGCCTTCAGCAGGTGGGCGAACTGGCGGCAGTTTCCGACCCCGTCCTGCGGCAGGTGGACGGCGGCGCGCAGCGGTGTGGCCGGGTTCAGGCCGGGCTCCAGCGCACGCGCGCGGTCGGCGTCCACGAGCTCGAACGGCACCCCCAGCTCGGCCAGCCGCTTGAGCTCGCTGCGCACGGCGGCAAGCTCGCGCGCGCCGCGCAGCAAGACCGTGCAGCCGCTGGCGCGTTCGAAATCCAGCTGCAGGCGCAGCGCGAGCTCGTCCAGCCTTTCCTGGCTGAACCTGGCCAGCCGGTGCAGGTGACGCTGGCGCTCGTCCAGCACCCGGCCGGGGCGGCCGCTGCGCCCGGCACGCCACAGCCAGCCGGTGTGCCGCAGCGCGGCTGCCGGCGTCGCGCGCAGCGCCGATGGCGCGCTGCCGAGCTGTCGCCAGGGGTTCCAGCGCAGCGCCGGCTGGCCCCAGGTGGCGACGGCGCCGGGTCCCAGGAGGCCGGCATTGGCGAAGCTGGAACCGTCGGCGACGGCGCCGCTGCGCTCGAAGACGCTGACCTGGTGGCCGTCCGCGGCGAGCTCGTACGCGGTCGTGACGCCGACGATGCCGGCGCCGATGATGGCGATGCGCATGCGCTGCTCAGTCCGCCGCGAGGGCGGCCTCGGCAAAGGCGGCGGCGGCGAGCAGCAGGTCGTCGGCCATCGCGGGCGCGAACAGCATCAGCCCCACCGGCCAGTCGCCCGCGCGCTGGCAGGGCAGGGAGATCGCGCAGCCGTCCAGGAAGTTGACCACCGAGGGGTTGCGCAGCAGCAAGGCGTTGGTGGCGAAGAAGGCCTCGTCGTCGGCCAACAGCGGTGCGATGGGCGGCGCGCGCAGCGGCACGGTGGGTGCCAGCAGGGCGTCGAAGCCGCGCATCGCAGCTTCGGTGCGCGCGATCCAGTCGCGGCGTGCCGCCAGCAGATCGATGTAGTCGGCGGCCGTCATCGCGGCGCCGCGCCGGATGCGCAGCGCCACCCGCGGGTCGTAATGCGCGCCCTCGCTGGCCAGGCGTGCACGGTGCCAGGCCCAGCTCTCGGCGGCGGAAAAGCCGCCGGTGGCATTGATCGCCGCCAGCTCGGAGAGCTCGCGCAGAGGGATCTCGGTGATCCGGGCGCCGGCGTCGCGCAGGCGCTGCAGCGCACGCTCGAAGGCGCTGGCCACCGCCGGCTCCAGGGCGTCGAGCAGCAAGGTGGTGGGAACCGCGAAGTGCCAGCAGCCCGCAGGCCGCGCCGCCGGCCGCACCTGGCGCGCCGCCAGCAGCTCGTGCAGGAGGACGGCGTCGCGCACCGAGTGCGTGATCGCACACGCCGCGTCCAGCGTCGTCGACAGCGGGATCGCGCCCTCCAGCGGCACCCGGCGGGCGGTGCTCTTGAAGCCCACCAACCCCTGCAGCGCAGCCGGTATGCGGATCGAGCCGCCGGTGTCCGAGCCCAGCGCCGCCCAGGCCGCGCCGCAGGCCACCGTCACCGCGCCGCCGCTGGTGGAGCCGCCCGGTATGCGCGGCGTCGCATCCAGGGCGGTGGTGGCCGGGTTGGCGGGCGTGCCGTGGTGCGGGTTCAGGCCGACGCCGGAGAAGGCGAACTCGCTGAGGTTGGTGTGACCGCTGAGCGCGGCGCCGGCCGCGCGCAGCCGGGCCACCGCCGGACAGTCCTGGCGGGCGGCGGTGGCGCCGAGCAGGCTGGCCGAGGCGGCGGTGGTGGGCGCACCGGCGACGTCGAACAAGTCCTTCACCGAGACCGGCAGCCCGGCCAGCGGCGGCAGCGGCTGGCCCGCTGCCGCCAGCAGGTCGGCGCCGGCCGCGGCGGCGCGCGCGACGGCGTCGAAGCGGCGCACATAGGCGTGCGCGCAGGCGGGGCTGTCGGCGGCGGCGAGCGCGGCCTCGAGCACGGCGGCGGCGCGCAGCTCGCCGCGCTGCACGCGTTCGTGGATGGCGCGCAGGTCTTCGCCGCGGCGTGTTAGAATCATCGGGTTTTACTCGACAGTGCTATGTAGCCTGCTCAATGTGGCAGGCCAACTTGGCCAGCAGGCCTGCGGTCGAGGAAACGACGCGCGAACCCGGCGGCCGAAAGGTGTCGACCAGCGCTTGACTCGGATGTGCAGCGCTTGCTGCAGCGGAGTCGGTGGTCGATGAGCGCCGGGATTCTAGATCCAACCCTTCGGAGTTCCCATGTCTGTCTCCATGCGTGAAATGCTGGAAGCGGGTGTCCATTTCGGCCACCAGACGCGCTTCTGGAACCCGCGGATGGCCCCGTACATCTACGGCCACCGCAACAAGATCCACATCATCAACCTCGAGCGCACGCAGCCCATGTTCGAGGAGGCGCGCAAGTTCGCGCGCCAGCTCGCGGCGCGCCGCGGCACCATCTTGTTCATCGGCACCAAGCGCCAGGCGCGCGACGTCATCGCCGCCGAGGCGGCGCGCTGCGGCATGCCCTTCGTCGACCAGCGCTGGCTCGGCGGCATGCTGACCAACTTCAAGACCGTCAAGGGTTCGCTGAAGAAGCTCAAGGACATGCAGGCGACCAAGGAAGCCGGCACCGAGCAGATGATCAAGAAGGAAGCGCTGCTGTTCGACCGCGAGCTGGGCAAGCTCGAGAAGGACATCGGCGGCATCCAGGACATGAACGCGCTGCCCGACGCGATGTTCGTGATCGACGTCGGCTACCACAAGATCGCGGTCTCCGAGGCCAAGAAGCTCGGCATCCCGGTGGTCGGCGTCGTCGACACCAACCACTCGCCGCAGGGCATCGACTACGTGATCCCGGGCAACGACGACTCGGCCAAGGCGGTCGCGCTGTATGCGCGCGCGATGGCTGACGCGGTGCTCGAGGGCAAGGCCAACGCGACCGCCGAGGTCGTGGCCGCCACGAGCGACGAGTTCGTCGAGGTGCGCGAAGACGAGGCCTGAGGCCTACGCCCTCGGACCCTGCCGGCCGGCCGCGGAGATCGCGCCCGGCCGCCTCAACGTTTAATCCGGAGAACTGCAATGGCTGCAATCACCGCCAGCATGGTGGGCGAGCTGCGCGCGAAGACCGACGCGCCGATGATGGAGTGCAAGAAGGCGCTGACCGAGGCCGACGGCGACATGGTCCGCGCCGAGGAGATCCTGCGCGTCAAGCTGGGCAACAAGGCCGGCAAGGCCGCCGCCCGCATCACCGCCGAGGGCGTCGTCGGCGCTGCGGTGGACGGCAGCACCGGCGCCCTGGTGGAGGTCAACTGCGAGACCGATTTCGTCTCCAAGAACGACGCCTTCCTCGCCTTCGTGAAGGCCTGCGCCGAGCTGGTGGTCAAGCACGCCCCGGCCGACGTGGCGGCGCTCGCGGCGCTGCCGCTGGCGCAGGAGAGCTTCGGCCCCACGGTCGAGGACGTGCGCAAGGGCCTGATCGGCAAGATCGGCGAGAACATGACGATCCGCCGCTTCCGCCGCTATGCCGGCGGCGGTGCGCTGGCGCACTACCTGCACGGCACGCGCATCGGCGTCGTCGTCGAGTACGAGGGTGACGCGGTCGCGGCCAAGGACGTCGCCATGCACGTCGCGGCGATGAAGCCGGCGGCGCTGTCGGCGGCCGAGGTGCCTGCCGAGGTGGTCGACAAGGAGCGCAAGATCGCCACCGAGAAGGCCGCCGAGAGCGGCAAGCCGGCGGACATCGTGGCCAAGATGGTCGAAGGCTCGGTGCAGAAGTTCCTGAAGGAGGTCTCGCTGCTGGACCAGGTTTTCGTCAAGGCGGCCGACGGCAAGCAGACCGTGGGCGCGATGCTCAAGGACAAGCGCACGAGCGTGAAGGGCTTCACCCTGTACGTGGTCGGCGAAGGCATCGAGAAGAAGACCGACGACTTCGCGGCCGAGGTGGCGGCGCAGATGGCCGCCGCCAAGGGCGGCTGACCATCGGCGCGCACAGGCCCGGCGTGCGCGTCGGGCAGCCGGCCTGTGTCTGCCAGCGGCGCGCCCACCGCGCTGCCTGTGTCCGCCGGTAAGGCCGCGGGCGCCCCGTGGGCGGGACGTTAGACTGCGCCGTTGAGCACGATTCACACGCATCAAGGGAAACCCGAGCATGCCCGCGTACAAGCGCATCCTGCTGAAGCTGTCCGGTGAGGCCTTGATGGGCGACGATGCCTACGGCATCAACCGCGCGACCATGGTGCGCATGGTGCGCGAGGTGCGCCAGATCACCGAGCAGGGCGTCGAGCTCGCGGTCGTGATCGGCGGCGGCAACATCTTCCGCGGCGTGGCCGGTGGTTCGGTGGGCATGGACCGTGCCACCGCCGACTACATGGGCATGCTGGCGACGGTGATGAACTCGCTCGCGCTGGCCGACACCATGCGCCAGGAGGGCATGACCGCACGCGTCATGTCGGCGATCAGCATCGACCAGGTCGTCGAGCCCTATGTGCGCCCGAAGGCGCTGCAGTACCTGGAGGAGGGCAAGGTGGTGGTCTTCGCCGCCGGCACCGGCAACCCCTTCTTCACCACCGACACCGCGGCCGCCCTGCGCGGCGCCGAGGTCGGCGCCGAGGTGGTGCTGAAGGCGACCAAGGTCGACGGCGTCTACACCGCCGACCCGGCACGCGACCCCGCGGCCAAACGCTACGAGCGCATCAGCTTCGACGAAGCGATTGCGCGCAACCTGCAGGTGATGGACGCGACCGCCTTTGCGCTGTGCCGCGACCAGAAGCTGCCGATCAAGGTGTTCAGCATCTTCAAGCCCGGCGCGCTCGAGCGCGTCGTGCGCGGCGAGGACGAGGGCACCCTGGTCCACGTCTGACTGCCCGTGAGGCCGTGCGTCCGGCAGCGGACGCACGACCGAGCCGGCGCTGATAGAGGAGCACCAAGCATGGCTGACACGATGGCCGACATCCGCAGTACCGCCGAGACCAAGATGGGCAAGTCGGTGGAGGCGTTCAAGAACGAGCTGGCCAAGATCCGCACCGGACGCGCCCACCCCGGGATCCTGGACCAGGTCCACGTCGACTACTACGGCTCCATGGTCCCGCTCAGCCAGGTCGCCAACCTGACCCTGCTGGACGCGCGCACGATAGGCGTGCAGCCCTGGGAGAAGGGCATGGGCGCGAAGATCGAGCGCGCGATCCGCGAGTCCGACCTCGGGCTCAACCCGGCGTCGCAGGGCGACCTGCTGCGGGTGCCGATGCCGGCTCTGTCCGAAGAACGTCGGCGCGACCTGGTCAAGCTGGTGCGCCACAGCGGCGAGGAGTCCAAGGTCGCGGTGCGTGCGGTGCGCCGCGAGGCCAACGACCACCTCAAGAAGCTGCTCAAGGACAAGCTGGTCGCCGAGGACGAGGAGCGCCGCGCCCAGGACGAGGTGCAAAAGCTCACCGACCGCACGATCGCCGAGATCGACCGCCTGGTGCAGGGCAAGGAAGCCGAGGTGATGGCGGTCTGAGGCCGCCTGTCCCGCCGCCCCGATGTTCGAGTCCCCCGTCTCGCCGCTCGCCGGCAAGGATCCCGCCGCCGCACGCAGCGTGCCGCGCCACGTCGCCGTGGTGATGGACGGCAATGGGCGCTGGGCCCGCAAGCGCTACATGCCGCGCTTCTTCGGCCACAAGGCCGGGGTCGACGTGCTGGTGAAGACCGTCAACGCCTTCGCCGACCGCGGGGTCGAGTTCCTGACCGTCTACGCCTTCTCGTCGGAGAACTGGAAGCGCCCCACGGAAGAGGTGTCCGGCCTCATGGGGCTGGTGCTGGTGGCGGTGTCCAAGTACCTCACCAAGCTCGCCGGTGACGGCGTGCGCATCCGCATCATCGGCGACCGCGCGGCGGTGTCGGACAAGCTGCGCCAGGCCTGGGAGAAGGCCGAGCAGGCGACCGCGCACAACACCCGCATCACGCTCGCGGTGGCGTTCAGCTACGGCGGGCGCTGGGACATCGTGCAGGCCTGCCGGCAGGCGCTGGCGCAGGGCCTGGCGCCGCAGCAGTTCGACGAGGCCTGGCTGTCGCGCCACCTGGCGCTGTCCTTCGCGCCCGACCCCGACCTCCTGATACGCACCGGCGGCGAGATGCGCATCAGCAACTTCCTGCTCTGGCAGACCGCGTACTCGGAGATGTTCTTCACCGACTGCCTGTGGCCGGACTTCGGCGACGCCGAGATCGAGGCCGCGCTGGCGGCCTACGCGCAGCGCGACCGTCGCTACGGCGCGATCGACACCAAGAGCTGACGCCATGCTCGGCCAGCGGGTCCTCACCGCGCTCGTCCTGCTGGCGTTGCTTCTTCCGGCGCTGTTCGCGCCCATGGCATGGCCGTTCCGCGCCCTCACGCTGGTCTTCATCGCCGCCGCCAGCTGGGAGTGGGGGCGTCTGAACGGATTGCCGCAGACCGCGGCCTGCGCCCTCGGCGCCGCCACCGCGGCGCTGGCGCTGGCGGCACTGCGGCTGGCGCAACCGCTGGCCATGTCCGGTGTGCCGGGCCTGGCGGGCGTGCTGATCTGGGCCGGCGTCGGCGGCTACGCCCTGTGGCGCGGTCCGGCCGGCTGGCAGCACTGGCCGCAGGTGCTGCGGCTGGCACTCGGGCCGCTGCTGCTGGCGCTGGCCTGGCTGGGCCTGGTGCATGCGCACGCGCAAGGCGTGCTCTTCCTGCTGTCGGTGCTGTGCCT
>CAUJJP010000168.1 GCA_963205525.1 Pseudomonadota bacterium
TGGCCGCTGTCGCCAGGTGACCCGTCTCCACAGCAGAAGGAGTCCGTCATGACCGTGACCGTGCGCGGCATCACCTACCAGAGCAACCTCGACAACGAGATGGGGCTGGAGTTCTATGACCTCAGCCATCCCTGGGGTCTGGGGCAGCCTTGCTGGCCCTACTTCGAGGACGTGAAGATCGAGCGCCTGCACAACATGGCCAAGAGCGGTGTGCTGACACAGCGCATCACCACGGTCATGCACTCGGGCACGCACATCGATGCCCCGGCGCACGTCGTCGAAGGCACGCCCTTCATGGACGAGGTGCCCTTGCCCTATTTCTTCGGCACCGGGGTCGTGGTGTCGATCCCGAAGAAGAAGTGGGAAGTCATCACCGCTGCCGACCTGGAGGCCGCCAGCCCGCAGATCCGCGAGGGCGACATCGTCATCGTCAACACCGGCTGGCACAAGCACTACGACGACAGCCGCCAGTACTACGCCTACTCGCCGGGCTTCTACAAGGAAGCCGGGCAGTGGTTCGCGAAGAAAAAGGTCAAGATGATTGGCACCGACACCCAGGCGCTGGACCATCCGCTGGGCACCGCGATCGGCCCGCACGGCCCGGGCTGGCCGAACGGGTTGCTGCCCCAGGTCAACCTGGAGTACGAGCGCGAGACCGGACGCAAGGTGATCGAGGACTTTCCGGAGTGGGAGCCCTGCCACGCGGCCATTCTGTCGGCGGGCATCTGCGGCATCGAGAACATCGGTGGCGACATCGACAAGGTGACCGGCAAGCGCGTGACCTTCGCCGCCTTCCCCTGGCGCTGGACCAAGGGCGACGGCTGCATCGTGCGTCTGGTGGCGATCGTCGACAAGCGCGGCGGCTACCGGATCGAGAACGGCCAGGGCTGAAGGGCGCCGCCATGAAGGTCACCCGATTCGCCGAGGCACAGCCCTACGAGGCGCCGAACCACCGCGGTGTGAAGTCCCTGCGCCTGCAGGGCTTCACGGAGGGTGGGCCGCGGGTCTCGTGGGTGGGCGTCTCGCACTACCTCCCCGGTGGCGGTGCCGGGCCCGATGCCTCGCCGCTGGAGAAGGTCTACGTGGTGCTGGCCGGGGCCTTGACCGTGCGCACCCCGGATGCCGAGGTCGTGCTCGGTGCGATGGACAGCTGCACGATCCCGGCCGGCGAATCGCGCGAGGTCATCAACCACGGCAACGACGTGGCCACCCTCCTCGTCGTGATGCCTTATCCGCCGGCTGCGCACTGATCTGTGTGGTGCGCGCCCGGCCGGGCGCGCACCGACCGAGACCGCCGACGCCCACGTCGTCCCGACCCCCGCTGGAGCCCGTCCACCATGTTCACCCGTCGTGATTTCTGCGCCGTGCTGGCGGCTGCCGGTGGCAGCGGTCTGCTGCCGTCGCCGGCTTGCGCCGCCGGCTGGCCGGACAAACCGGTGCGCTTGATCCTGTCGCAGCCGCCGGGCTCCGGACCCGACAACGTCGCCCGCGTGCTGGGCGAGCGGCTGGCGCGCGACTGGGGGCAGAGCGTCGTCGTCGACAACAAGCCCGGCGGCCAGAACACGATAGGCGCCCAGGCCGCAGCGCGCGCTGCGGCGGACGGCTACCACCTCTATTTCGCAACCACTGCGGCGCTGGTCACGAACCGACTTCTGTTCAGATCGCTGCCCTACGATCCGCTCCAGGACTTCGTGCCGGTGGCCTTTGTCGGACGCAGCGCCTTCGCGCTGGTGGTCGCCGGGGACTCGCCCTTCAAGTCGTTGGCCGACTTCGTGGCGGCGGCCAAGGCCGCACCAGGCCAGCTAACCCTGGCCAACGAAGGTCCGCGAACCTTCGGCGGCATCATCGCGCGCCTGATCAATGCGCGTGCCGGGATCGACAGCAACCTGGTGCCCTACCCGTCGGTGGCGGTGGCCCTGCAGAACCTGATGGGCGGCCACGTGCAGGCGGCGGTGGCCGACATGGCCTCTTCGGCGCAGCTCGTCAAGCAAGGCCGGCTGCGCTTTCTGGCCGTCACCTCGCTGCAGCGCAAGCCGGGGTGGGACGGCGTGCCGGCATTGGCCGAGACCCTGCCCGGGTTCGACATGGTGGGCTGGTTCGCGGTGGTGGCACCGCGTGGCACGCCCGGCGAAGTCATCGAGCGCGTCAATCGCGATATCGGCCGTGCGCTGGCTGACCCCGTGCTCGCGGACCGCATTCACACCATCGGCCCCGACACCGGAGGAAGTGATGGCCGGCCGGAGCAGCTTGCTGCGTGGTTGGACGGTGAACACCGGCGCTGGACGAAGATCGCGAGCGACATCCGGCTGCTGCCGGAGTGACGATGGCGCGCGTGCTTTACATCGGCGCGCCCGAAGCGCCGGCCGCCGGATTCGCCACGCTCGTGCAGGCGACGCCGGCCGCCGCAGAGCTGGCCTGTGTCGACGGCCGAGAAGCTGCGCTGGCCCATCTGAGCCAGCGGGGCGCACAGGTGGAGGCGATGATCGGCCACCACTTCCAGTTCGACGACGAGCTGCTGCAACTGGCACCGCGCCTGCGCTGGGTGCAGTCGCTGACCACCGGCACCGACCAGATCCTCAGGCTGAAGTCTCTGGCCGACGACGTGATCGTCAGCTCCACCCGTGGCATGCACGGGCCGCAGATGTCGGAGCTGGTCTTCCTGCACATGCTGGCGCTGGCGCGCGACTTCCCGCGCATGCAGCGCAACCAGCAGGCCGCGACCTGGGAGCGCTGGCCGCAGCCGCTGCTGTGGGGCAAGACGGTGACGATCGTCGGCGTTGGCGCGATCGCCGAGGCGCTGGCGCCGCGCTGCAAGGCCTTCGGCATGACGGTCGTCGGCGTCTCGGCCACGCCGCGCGGGGTCGCCGGATTCGACCGCGTCATGGTGCGCGGCGAGCTGGTGGCGGCGGTGTCGCTGGCCGACTTCGTCGTGCTCATCGTGCCGCTGACGCCCGACACCGAGAACCTCGTCGACGCGCGCGTCATCGCCGCCATGAAGCCGTCGGCATACCTCGTCAACGCGGCGCGCGGCGGTGTGCTCGACGAGGCGGCGCTGCTTGCAGCGCTGCGCGCGCGGCGCATCGCCGGTGCCGGCCTCGATGTCTTTCGCCAGCAGCCGCTGCCGCCCGACAGCCCCTGGTGGCGCGAGCCGCAGGTGATCGTCACGCCGCTGGTCGGCGGCATGAGTGACATCTACCTGCAGCAGGCATTCCCGCTCGTCGAGGTCAACCTGCGGTTGTTCCTGCAAGGGCGGCTGAACGAGCTGCACAACACCGTGAAGCGAGCAGCCAGGCCATGAGCGCCAACCCGAGAACCTGCAATGCCGTGTCGGCAGCGGAGATGCGGCGCCGTTGGGCGGCCGTGCGCACGCCGATGCGCGCCCAGGACGTCGACGCGCTCGTGCTGCAGAACTCGAGCGACTGGGTCGGCGGCCACATCCGCTGGTTCAGCAACCAGCCGGCGACCAATGGCTATCCGACGAGCGCCGTCTTCCCGCTGGAGGGCGGCATCTCGCTCATCGAGCAGGGGCCGTTCGGCCTCGTGCGCGAGACGCCCGGTGCCAGCGACGGAATTGCGCGGCGCCTGACGACGCCGAGCTATCCGTCGGTGGCCTGTACCGCGGCCTACGACGCCGAGCTCGCGCTCGCCGAACTGCGGCGCCTGGGCGTGCGGCGTGTCGGCTCGGTCGCGCCGGCGGGCTGGTACCACGGCTTCGGCGCTGCGCTGCGCACCGGTCTGGCGCTGGCCGGTGTCGAGCTGGTCGACCTCACGGACGAGGTCGACGCCATCAAGGCGATCAAGAGCGAGGAGGAGCGGCAGCACATCCGTGCCGTGGCGGCGATGCAGGACGAGGTGATGGCGCGTGTGGCGGCCTTCGTGCGACCCGGGATGAGGGACTTCGAGATCGCCGCCTACGCGCAGTACCAGGGCCAGCTGCTCGGCAGCGAGCAAGGCATCTTCCTGTGCTCGTCGGCCGCGCCGGGCCAGGCCGCGAGCTTCCGGCCGCGCTCGCTGCAGGGGCGCACGCTGCAGGCGGGCGACGTCTATTCGCTGCTGGTCGAGAACAACGGCGCCGGCGGCTTCTACGCCGAGCTTTCGCGCATCTTCGTGCTCGGCCGTGCGAGCACCGAGCTGCGAGACACCCACGCCCGCGTGCTCGAGGCGCAGCGCGCGGCGCTGGCCATGCTCGTGCCCGGCACGCTGTGCAAGGACATCCACGCGCGCCACAACACGTGGCTGCGCGACCACGGCATGGCCGAGGAGCGGCGGCTGTCGATCCACGGCATGGGCCACGACATGGTCGAGCGCCCGCTGGTGCGCGGCGACGAAACGATGGCGATCGAGCAGCACATGGCAATCGTCGTCCACCCGGGGGTGCTGAACGAGCGGCTGTTCGTCCACAACACCGACCTCTACCTGATCGAGGCGAACGGGCCGGGTGAGTGCCTGCACCGCACGCCCAAAGAGATCTTCGAGATCACCTGAGCGAGGACACATCATCATGAGCAAGACCTCTGACTGGCTGGTGAACCCGGCGTCGCTTTTCGACGTGCGCGGCAAGGTCGCCGTCGTCACCGGCGCGTCGGGCGCTTTCGGCAGCCTGGCCGCCAAGGTGCTGGCCGGCGCCGGCGCACGCCTGGTGCTGGCCGCGGGCAACGACAAGGCGATGGCCGAGACCGCCGACGCCTGCCGCGCGCTCGGCGCCGAGGTGGCGACCGTCGCGCGCCGGCCCTCGACCGAGGTCGACTGCAACGCCATCATGGACGCCGCGCTCGCGGCGTACGACGCGCTCGACATCCTGGTCGTCGGCTCGGGGCTCAACGACCCCTGCCCGATCACCGAGCAGTCGCTCGAGCGCTTCGAGACCGTGATGGACGGCAACCTGACCAGCGCCTGGCTGCTGTGCCGCGCCTTCGGTGCGCGCGTCATCGCGCGTGGCACGCGTGCCAAGGTGGTGCTGATAAGTTCGGCGCGCGGCAAGCTCGGCCACCCGGCCGGCTACAGCGCGTACTGCGCGAGCAAGGCCGCCACCGACGGGCTGACGCGCGCGCTCGGCTGCGAGTGGGGCAAGTACGGCATCACGGTCAACGCCATCGCGCCGACCGTGTTCCGCTCGCCGCTCACGGCCTGGATGTTCGAAGAAAACGAGAAGGCGAACGCGGTGCGCGCCGGCTTCCTGGCGCGCGTGCCGCTGGGACGCCTGGGCGAGCCGGAGGACCTGGCCGGGCCGCTGCTGTTCCTCTGCTCGCGCGCGAGCGACTTCCACACTGGCCACACCGTCTACGCGGACGGCGGCTACACGGCGGGCTGACGTGATGGAGCGCGAGTTCGCGGGCCGAGCGCCGGGCCGCTCCCAAGCCGGCCCGCATCCCCTCGGGGGATCGGCCGACGTACTCGTCGGACGAGGGGCCGACAGGATCGCCGTCATCGGCGCCGGCCTGATGGGCCACGGCATCGCGCAGGTCTTCGCGCTCGCCGGCCACGCCGTGCGCGTGCACGACGTGTCGGCCGACGCGCTGGCCTCGTTGCGCGAGCGCATCGGCCGCAACCTCGCCGATCTCGGCCTCGATGCGGCGGCCGCCCTGCGCGTGCAGCCCTGCGCCGACCTCGCAGACGCCGTGCGCGACGCCGGTGTCGTGTTCGAGGCCGGCCCCGAGAACCTGGCGTGGAAGCGCGAGTTGTTCGCGCGCCTGCAGACGCTGGCGCCGCCGCAGGCCACGCTGGCGAGCAACACGTCGGTGATCCCGATCACGCAGATCATGGAAGGCCTCGCCACCGGCGCGTGCGCGCTAGGCACGCACTGGTGGAACCCGCCCTACCTCGTGCCGCTGGTCGAGGTGATCAAGACGCCGCACACCGACGCCGGCGTCGCGCAGCGCATGTACGACCTGCTCGCGCGCGTCGGCAAGACGCCGGCGATGGTCGAGAAGGACGTGCCCGGCTTCATCGGCAACCGGCTGCAGCACGCGCTGTGGCGCGAGGCGATCGCGCTGGTGGCCGAAGGCGTGTGCGACGCCGAGACGGTCGACACCGTCGTCAAGGCGAGCTTCGGCCGCCGCCTGCCGGTGCTCGGGCCGCTCGAGAACGCCGACCTCGTCGGCACCGACCTGACGCTGGCGATCCACCGCACCGTGCTGCCGGCGATCGACGCCACGCCCGGGCCGTCGCCCTACCTCGAGCAGCTCGTCGCGCAGGGGCGGCTGGGCATGAAGAGCGGCGATGGCTTTCGCCGCTGGAGCGCCGCCGATCAGGCCGCACTGCGTGCGCGCGTGCTGGCGCACCTCAAGGCAATGAACGCGGCCGACGCCGCCTGACACAGGACGCACCACCATGGCCAAACGCACCGACAAGGTCATCATCACCTGCGCCGTCACCGGCGCGATCCCCTCGCCGACGATGAGCGAATACCTGCCGCTCACGCCGGCGCAGATCGCCGCACAGGCCATCGATGCGGCGCAAGCGGGCGCGGCGATCCTGCACCTGCACGCACGCAACCCGGCCGACGGTCGGCCGAGCGCCGACCCCGACGTGTTCGCCGAGTTCCTCGGCTCCATCAAGGGCGCGACCGACGCCGTGATCAACATCACCTCGGGCGGTTCGACCAAGATGACGCTGGCGGAGCGTCTCGCGCCGCCGCTGCGCTTCAAGCCCGAGATGGCCTCGCTCAACATGGGATCGATGAACTTCTCGATCCATCCGGTGGCCGCGAAGATCAAAGCGTGGAAGTACGACTGGGAAAAAGCCTACGTCGAGGGCACGGAAGACATCATCTTCCGCAACACCTTCCGCGACATCCGCCACATCCTCAAAGAGCTGGGCGAAGGTTGCGGCACGCGCTTCGAGTTCGAGTGCTACGACGTCGGTCACCTCTACAACCTGGCGCACTTCGTCGACGCCGGGCTGGTCAAGCCGCCGTTCTTCATTCAAACCATCTTCGGCATCCTGGGCGGCATCGGCCCCGATCCGCAGTGCGTGGGCTTCATGCGCGACACGGCGAATAGATTGTTCGGCGACAGCTACCGCTGGTCGGTGCTGGCCGCTGGGCGGCACCAGATGCCGCTGCTGACGCAGGCCGCGGTGATGGGTGCGAACGTGCGCGTCGGCCTCGAGGACAGCGTCTACCTCGGCCGCGGCCAGCTGGCACCCAGCAACGCAGCCCAGGTGCACAAGATCCGCCGCATCCTCGACGAACTTGGCCTCGAGATCGCCACGCCCGCCGAAGCGCGCGCGATGCTGGCGCTCAAGGGCGCATCGAACGTCGCGTTCTGACTGCCCTCGCCCCAGCACCGCTTCCGCCATCAGGACCATCGCCATGCAGCTTGCCCTCCATCCCCTGCGCGTCACAGCCCTGCTGGCGCTCGGCCTTGCCACGGCCGGCGTGGCCATCGCTGCCGACGAGATCGTCATCGGCGCCTCGCTGCCGCTGTCGGGCCCGCTCGCGGGCTTCGGCAGCTACCAGAAATGGGGCTACGAGACCGCGGTGAACGACCTCAACAAGGCTGGCGGCATCAAGATCGACGGCAAGGCGATGAAGGTCAGGCTCGTCATCCGCGACGACAAGACCGACCCCAACGCCGCGGCCGGCAACACCGAGACGCTGATCTCGCGCGACGGCGCGGTCGCCATGCTGGGCAGTTGCACGCCCGCACTGGTGAACGCCGGCGCGCTCGTGGCCGAGCGCCGCAAAGTGCCGCTGGTCGCCGGCTGCGACCCGCTGGCCGCGTTCAAGAGCGTACGCAAGTGGAAGTACGCCTGGGTGATGTTCTTTGACGAGGAAGACCTGGCGACCGCCGGCTTCAAGATGATGGCCGAATACGGCCTGGCGACGAACAAGAAGGTGGCCATCCTCGCCGACAACGGACCCGACGGCCAGGTCGTCGGCGGCCAGATCTGGCCGCGCACGGCAAAGATCGGCGGCTACGAGGTCGTGCATTCGAGCAGCTTCCCGGTCGATGCGCAGCAGTTCACCTCGATGATCGGTCAGGCCAAGGCCGCGCATGCCGATGTGGTGCTGGTCGATGCGATCCCGCCGCAGGCGATCGCGATCCGCAAGCAGATGGCCTCGGCCGGCTATAGCCCCAAGCTGCTGGTGATGGAAAAGGGCGCCGAGCCAGAGCAGTTCGCGCAGGCGCTGGGCAAGCTGGCCGACGGCGTGCTGGTGGGCGGCTACTGGGATCCGAGCTTCCCCTACCCGGGTGCCGCCGAGCTGGGCAAGCGCTTCGAGAGCGAGACCAGGCAGACGCAGAGCCAGCACATCGCCGACTCGCACGCCGCCGCGCAGGTCCTGCTCGACGCCATCGCCGCCGCCGGCAGCCTGGACCGCGAGAAGATCAACGCCGCCATCGGCAAGACCGACAAGAGCTACGTCATCGGGCCGGTGAAGTTCGACGTCGCCAACACCTCGCGCATCCCGATCACGGTGATGCAGTGGCAGGGCGGCAAGAGCGTGGTCGTGTGGCCCAAGGACCGCGCCACCGGCAAGCTGCTGTTTCCGCTGCCCGTCACGCCGTAGCGGCCGTGCTCGCGCTGCCGGATGCCACCGTCATCGGCAACAGCCTGGCCAGCGGGCTGCTGCTGGGCGGCATGCTCGCACTCACGGCGCTGGGTCTGTCGATCACGCTGGGCGTGATGCGCCTGGTGAACCTCGCGCACGGCGAGCTGCTGGTCGGCGGCGCGTATCTGGGCTGGTTCGCGCTCAGCCTGTTCGGGATCGACCCGCTGGCCGGTTTGCTGCTCGTCGGGCTGGCGATGGCGGCCATCACGCTGCCGCTGCAGAAGCTGCTCATCGCGCCGCTGGCCGGCAAGGGCATGGAGGCGCCGATGATGACCATGTTTGGCGTCTCTATCATCCTGCAGAACCTGTACCTGCTCGCCTTCCGCGCCGACACGCGCTCGATCGAGGCACCGTATGCCGCGCGGCCCCTGCAGCTCGGCGTGCTGACGGTGCCGATGATCTACGTGCTGGGCTTCGCGGTCAGCGTGGTGCTGGTGCTGGCGGTGCACCTGCTGGTCGCGCGCAGCGCCTTCGGGCGCGACCTGCGTGCCAGTGCCGCCGATCCGGTGGCAGCCGCCGCGCTGGGCGTGAACGTGCCGCGCGTGCATGCGCTGAGCTTCGCGCTCGGCGCGGCCTGCGCGGCGATGGGCGGCGTGCTGATCGGCACTGCCTTCGCGTTCACGCCGTCCACCGGCGCGACCTATCTGCTGATCAGTTTTGCGGTGGTGGTGCTGGGCGGCATCGGCAACATCTTCGGCACCCTGGTCGCCGGCATCGCGATGGGGCTGCTGCAAAGCGCCGGCGCGGTGCTGTTCGGCGACGGCTGGCGCGACTTCGTCGGCCTGGTGCTCTTCCTGCTCGTGCTCGCATTGCGGCCCGAGGGCATGGTGCGTCCGGGAGCGCGCTGAATGAGCGCCGCGACCCCTGCCACCGTCGCGCCCGCCGCGGCCTCGCTGCGCCACGCCGCATGGCCGCTGCTCCTGCTGGCGGCCGCGCTCGCCGCCGGTGTGCTGGGCAACGACTACGCGCTGGAAATCGGCTTTCGGCTGCTGCTGCTGCTCGCCATGGCCGAAGCCTGGAACCTGATGGCCGGCTTCGGCGGCCTGGTGTCGCTGGGCACGGCCTCGTTCTTCGGCATCGGCGCCTACGTGCTCACCGGCCTCGTCAACCACGCCGATGCGCCGCTGGCGGTGGCGCTGCCGGCGGCCGGCGCGGCGGCTGCGCTGATGGCCTTGCTCGTGGCGCGCGCGGTGTTCCGTCTGCGCGGCCTGTACTTCACGGTCGGCACGCTGGCGCTGGCCGAGGCGCTGCGGCTGTTCATGATCAACTACAACGGCTTCGGCGGCGCCACGGGGCTGTTCCTGAAGGTCGATCCGCCGGATCTGCGCACGCTGTACATGCTTGCGCTGGCGCTGGTGGCCGTGGCCACCGCGGTGATGACGCTGGCCACGCGCACGCGGCTGTCGATCCTGCTGCGCGCGGTGCGCGACGACGAGGACGCGGCCGCGCAGATCGGCGTGCGCCCCTTCCGCATCAAGCTGCTCGCCTTCGTGGTGGCCAGCGCGCTGATCGGTATGGCCGGCGCGCTGCAGGGCCTCAAGCTCGGCGCCATCGAACCCTACGGCAGCTTCGGTCTGATGCGGACCATCAACGTGCTGTCCATCGTCGTCATCGGCGGTCAGGGTCTGCGCGCCGGGCCGCTCGCGGGCGCGGTGTTCGTGGTCGGCCTGGCCGAACTGCTGGCCGACTGGCCGGCGCTGCACCTGGCGCTCACCGGGCTCATCCTGATCGTCGTCCTCCGCTTCGCGCCGCAGGGCCTGGTCGGCCTCGCGCAGCGGCTGGGAGCGCGGCGGTGAGCGCGCCGCTGCTGCAGGCGCAGGGCCTGGTCAAGCGCTACGGCGGCGTGGTTGCGACTGACGATGTCTCGCTCACCCTCGGGCGCGGCGAGACGCTGGGCATCATCGGCCCCAACGGCGCGGGCAAGAGCACGCTGATCGGCCTGCTCGGCGGGGCACTGCAGGCCGATGCCGGCACGGTGCATTTCGACGGCGAGGACATCACCCGGCTCGGCGCACCCGCGCGCGCGCGCCGCGGCATCGGCCGCACGTATCAGATTCCGCGCCCCTTCCTCGACATGACGGTGCGCGAAAACCTGCTCGCCGCGCGCTACAGCCTGCACCCCTTCGGCCGCCGCAGCGAGGCGCTGGCCGCGAGCCAGCGCATCCTCGAGCGCTGCGAGCTCGCCGATGCAGCCGAGCTGCCGGCGCGTGCGCTGCCGCTGCTGCGCCGCAAGCGGCTGGAGGTGGCGCGGGCGCTCGCGCTGCAGCCGCGTCTGCTGCTGCTCGACGAGGTCGGCGCCGGCCTGGTCGACGCCGAGGTGAGCGAGCTGATCGCGCTCATCCATAGCCTGCGCAGTGAGGTCGACGGCATCATCATCATCGAGCACGTGCTGCGCGTGGTGCGCGAGTGCTGCGAGCGGCTGATGGTCATCCATTTCGGCAAGCACTTCGCCGAAGGGCCGACGGCCCAGGTGCTGGCCAGCGACGACGTGGCCTCGGTCTACCTCGGCACGGCCAACACAGCGGCGGCGCTGGAAGACGGCGCCAGCGCCGCACCGGTTTCGCAGCAGCTGGTCGCCGCGCCGGCGGTGGCCGGCAGCGCGGCGCTGCTCGAGTTGCGCGGCATCCACGCCGGCTACGGCCAGGCGCGCGTGCTCGAAGGCGTCGATCTCGCGTTGCAGCGCGGCCAGGTGGTGGCCATCCTCGGCACCAACGGCGCGGGCAAGACCACGCTGGCCAGCGTCGTCAACGGCACGCTCGCGCCCAGCGCCGGCGCGCTGCTCGTCGACGGGCGCGACGTCACCGGGTGGGCGGCGCACCGCATCGCCGCGCTGGGGCTGGCGGCCTGCCTGGAAGGGCGGCGCATCTTCGCGCCGCTGAGCGTCGAGGAGAACCTGCTGCTCGCCGCACGCGGCGTGGCGCGCGGCGAGCGCGACGCGCGGCTGGCCGAGGTCTATGCGCTGTTCCCCGATCTGCGCGAGCGCCGCGCGAGCGCCGGCACCTCGATGTCGGGCGGCCAGCAGCAGATGCTGGCCATCGCGCGCGCCTTGATGAGCCGGCCGCGGCTGGTGGTGTTCGACGAGATCAGCCTCGGCCTGGCGCCGGTGGTGATGGACCGCCTGTATGCCGCGCTGGCCGCGCTCAAGCGTGCCGGACTCACGATGCTGATCGTCGAGCAGGACGTCGAGCGCGCGCTGGCGCTGGCCGACCATGTGCACGTGATGGAGCATGGCCGCTTCGCGCTCAGCGGACAGGCAGCGGCGGTGCGCGACGATCCGCGGCTGCGCCAGCTCTACATCGGCACAGCATGATCCGCTTGTTCGGCGTCTGAACCCGGGGGCATGCCGGCCAGCGCACTCGATGGACAGCGGCTGGCGTCCGGCTGGCCGAGGACTCTGTTGTGGCGGCAGATCCGCCGCAACAAGCAAAACGGCCTGGCATCGCTGCCAGGCCGTTGATGTTCAACGTCTAATCCGTTGAGGTGTTTGGTGGGCCCTGTAGGATTCGAACCTACGACCAACGGATTAAGAGTCCGCTGCTCTACCAACTGAGCTAAGAGCCCGCTCGCGAAAACGAAGCTCGCCATTATAGCGGGCTTCATCGCTGCTTCTGTCGCGCGCTGCCGACGCAGTGTGCTGGTGGGTCGTGCAGGATTCGAACCTGCGACCAACGGATTAAAAGTCCGCTGCTCTACCGACTGAGCTAACGACCCGACTGCCTCGCGGCAAAGCGGCAGATTATATCGGCCGCGCCGGTGCGGCTTGGATGGCGAGCTCCACCGCGGCGGCGGCGGCGGCGAGGCCGAAGCTGGCGGTGACCATCACGCTGGAGCCGTAGCCCTGGCAGTTCAGGCTGCCGTCCATGGCGCAGTCGCCGTCCGGGCGCTGCACGGCTTCGCGCGAGAAGACGCAGCGCAGTCCGATCCGGCCCTGGCGCGGCGCGCCGTGCTCGCGGCGCAGCCGCTGGCGCAGGCTGGCCAGCAGCGGGTCGTGGCTGGTTTCGGCGAGGTCGGCGATCTCCAGGCGCTGCGGCTGGCGCTTGCCGCCGGCCGCGCCCACGCACACCGCCGGCACGCCGCCGGCCAGCGCCCAGGCCGCGAGGGAGGCCTTGGTGCGCACCTGGTCGCAGGCGTCGATCAGCACGTCCACCGGCCGTGGCAGCAGGGCGGGCCAGTTCTCCGGGCTGGCGAAGTCTTCCACCGCCAGCACCTCGCAGCCGGGGTGGATGTCGGCGATGCGCGCGCGCAGCGCCTGCACCTTGGCCTGGCCGAGCGTGGCCCCCAGCGCCTGGACCTGGCGGTTGATGTTGGACTCCGCGACCTGGTCGAGGTCGATCAGCACCAGGCCGGCGACACCGCTGCGTGCCAGCGCCTCCGCCACCCAGGAGCCGACGCCGCCGACACCGACCACCGCCACCACCAGGCGGCGCAGGCGCCGGTAGGCGGCCTGCCCGTACAGGCGTTGCAGGCCGCCGAAGCGGCGCTCGTCGTCGGACTCGTCGCTCGTGTCCATGCCTAGGCCGCCCGTTCGATGCGCCAGATCTGGTAGCGCAGCGCCAGCAGTGCCCCGGCGACGATGCCGGCGACGGCGATGAAGCTGCCCAGCGAGAGCGTGGACAGCCCCGACAGTCCCTGGCCGACGGTGCAGCCCAGGGCGGTGACGCCGCCCACACCCATCAGCAAGGCGCCGACGATGTGATTCGCGGTGTCCTCGGTGCCGGCAAAGCCCTCCCAGCGGAAACGGCCGCTGGCCAGCGCCACCGCGGCCGAGCCGGCGATGACACCCAGCACGCTGGCGATGCCCAGGCTCAGGTGTCTGCTGCTGTCGCTGTAGAGGATGAACCAGTCCAGGGTGTAGGCGATCGGGGCGACGAAGCTGAAGGACTCCATGGCGCGGCTGTTGGTGGCGATGAAGGCCGGCTCCAGCGTCTGCGGGTGTTCGGCCACATGGCCGAGCACGCCCGACACCCACCAGGCGGCGGCGATCACGGCCCCGATGCCCAGGCCACCGAGCAGGGTCTGGGTGCTGCGGCCTTGCGGTCGCGCCAGCGCCCAGGCCGTCAGCAGCAGGCCCAGGGCGCCGCCCAGCAGGCCGACCGCCTGCGGCCGAGCCAGCCCGCTGGCCTGCTGCAGCAGCGAGGGCAGGTCCTGGCCGCTGGCAAGATCGATGGCGGCGCGGTCCAGGGTCTGCGTGCGCCAGACGGCGCTCAGCCCGCGCAGGCTGGCGTAGGCCGCCAGGCCGAGCATGCAGAACACGACCAGTGCCTTCAGGCTGCCGCCGCCGATGCGCACCAAGGTCTTGCTGCCGCAGCCCGAGGCCAGCACCATGCCGATGCCGAACAGCAGCCCCCCCACCAGGTTGGACAGCCACAGCAGCTGCGGCCGGGCGTAGATGCTGTCACGCGCGTCTATCCATCCCATGGCGGCCATGGCGCTGAAGCCCAGGGTGGCCACGCCGACCGCCAGCACCCACATGCGCAGCCGTGTCCAGTCGCCCATGGCGACGATGTCCGACAGCGCGCCCATGGTGCAGAAATGCACCCGCTGGACGATGGCACCGAAGGCCGCGCCGAGGCCGAACGCGGCCCACAGCAGGCGCTCCGTCAGGGCCGCGAGATCAGCCTCGGACATGGAGGGAGGCCAGGCCGAGACACTCGGCGGCGGCGGCGGCGGCGGCGGCGGCGGTGGCGGCCAGCCTGGCGCGGCCGGCCGGCACTGAGGGCTGCCGTGGCTGGCGCGGCTGGTGCGGCTGGCGCGACTGATTCGGCTGGCCAGACCCTGCCAGGCGCCGGCCTGGCGCGCGCTGCCGACGCATCTACTTCAGCGCCGCCAGCCGTTCCTTGCCGGCGACCGCGGCCTCCGAGCCGGGGTAGGACTTGAGCAGTTCCTCGATCGTGCGCCGGGCCCCGCGTGC
>CAUJJP010000169.1 GCA_963205525.1 Pseudomonadota bacterium
CAGGCCGGGGGCAGCGGCCCGACCTTCCTCTCGACCCACCCGGCGCCGGCCGACCGCATGGCCGCGCTGGAGGCGGCGATCCCGCGCGTGATGCCGCTGTACGAGGCGGCGCGGCGCGGGCAGAGATAACGCCGGTGGCGAAGGCCGCTCGCAGCTGCTGCTGGTCTCGTCCGAGGAAGTGATGAAGCAGTCGCTGGCGTATTACGAGCAGCAGAACCGTGAAGCGCGCGCCAAGGGCGAACTGATCATCAGCGGGCCCGAGTGGAGCCGTGTCAACACCATCATGCAGCGTCTGGTGCCGCAGGTGGCGGTGTTTCGCCCCGACGCCGCGCGCTGGCCTTGGCAGCTGGTGCTGATCAATGAGGACACCGTCAACGCCCACGTCATGGCCGGCGGCAAGATCACCGTCTATACCGGCCTGCTGCGCAAGCTGCGCCTCACGGACGACGAGATCGCCGCCGTGATGGGCCACGAAATGGCGCATGCGCTGCGCGAGCACACGCGCGAGAAGATGTCGCAGGCGGCGGCCGGCAATCTCGCCATCGCCATCGGCGGCGCGCTGTTGGGCGCCGGTGAAGGCGCCATGCAGGTGGCCAGCCTGGGCAAGCAGCTGGCGCTGGACCTGCCGTTTTCGCGCGGCATGGAAAGCGAGGCCGACCTGTATGGGCTGGAGCTGGCCGCGCGCGCCGGCTACGACCCGCGCGCCGCCGTCACGCTGTGGCAGAAGATGGCGCAGGCCGGCGGCAACGGCCCGGGTTTTCTCTCGACCCACCCGGCACCGGCCGACCGCATGGCCGCGCTGGAAGCGGCCATCCCCAGGGTGATGCCGCTGTACGAGGCGGCGCGGCGCGGGCAGCGATAGCGCGGCGGCGCCCGCCTCAGCCGGGCTTGGCCGCTTCCAGCTGCGCGCGCGTAGCTTGGGCCGCGGTGCGGGCGGCATCGACAAAGTCGCGCCCGGCGCTGGCGTAAAGGATGGCGCGCGAGCTGTTGACGACGATCGGGCCGTCGGCGCGCCAGCCGGCGCGCACCGTGGCCAGCGCGTCGCCGCCCTGCGCGCCCACGCCGGGGATCAGGAGCGGCAAGGCGGGCGCCAGCTGGCGCACACGCTCGATCTCGGCCGGGTAGGTCGCGCCCACCACCAGCCCCAGCTGGCCGTTGGTGTTCCACGGCCCGGCAGCCAGCTGTGCCACGTGCTCGAACAGGCGCGGCGCGCCGGGCACATCGGCCAGGCGCTGGCTTTGCAGGTCGTCGCCGCCGGGGTTGGAGGTGCGGCACAGCAGAAACGCGCCCTTGCCAGGGTAGCGCAGATAAGGCGCGATCGAGTCGCGCCCCATGAAGGGCGAGAGCGTGACGGCGTCGGCGCCGTAGCGCTCGAAGGCCTCGCGCGCGTATTGCTCGGCGGTGCTGCCGATGTCGCCGCGCTTGGCGTCCAGGATGACCGGCACGCCCGGGGCGATCTGGCGCAGGCGCGCGATCAGGCGCTCGAGCTGTGCCTCGGCGCGCTGCGCGGCAAAGTAGGCGATCTGCGGCTTGAAGGCGCACGCCAGGTCGGCGGTGGCCTGGGCGATCGCCTCGCAAAACGCCAGCATGCCGTCGGCGTCGCGCGCCACGCCTTGCGGGAAGCGCGCCGGCTCGGGGTCCAGCCCCACGCACAGCAGTGAGCGGTTTTTTTCTTGCGCCGCGCGCAATGTTTCGATGAAGCCCATGGCGGCGATTCTAGAATCTGATGTTTTTCTGATGTTCGTTCACGCATGACCAAGCCCAGCCGCAAGCCCGCAATCCCCAATTTTTCTTCCGGCCCCTGCGCCAAGCGGCCGGGCTACGACGTGGGGACGCTCGACCTGCGCGCGCTCGGCCGCTCGCACCGCTCGCCGCTGGGCAAGGCGCTGCTGGCCGCGTGCAGCCATCAGACGGCGCGCATCCTGGGCCTGCCGGCGGGCTACCGCGTGGGCATCGTGCCGGCGTCGGACACCGGCGCCGTCGAGCTGGCGCTGTGGTCGCTGCTGGGCCCGCGCGGCGTCGACATGCTGGCCTGGGAATCGTTCGGCGCGGGCTGGGTGACCGACGTTACCAAACAGCTCAAGCTGCCCAAGGTCACGCGCCATGAAGCCGACTACGGCGCGCTGCCCGACCTCGGCAAGGTCAACTTCGACAACGACGTGGTCTTTACCTGGAACGGCACCACCAGCGGCGTGCGCGTGCCGAACGGCGACTGGATCGCCGACGACCGCCAGGGCCTGACCATCTGCGACGCCACCAGCGCCGTGTTTGCCATGGCGCTGCCCTGGCACAAGCTCGACGTCGTCACCTTCTCGTGGCAGAAGGTGCTGGGCGGCGAGGGCGCGCACGGCATGCTGATCCTGGGCCCGCGTGCCGTCGAACGGCTGGAAAGCCACGACCCGCCCTGGCCGCTGCCCAAGATCTTCCGCCTGAAAAAAGGCGGCAAGCTGATGGAAGAAATCTTTGCCGGCAGCCCCATCAACACGCCCAGCATGCTGTGCGTGGCCGACTACCTGGACGCGCTGGCCTGGTGCGAGCG
>CAUJJP010000170.1 GCA_963205525.1 Pseudomonadota bacterium
TGCCCAACGCGCTGGTCAGCTACGACCGCTTTCACATCGTCAAGCTCGCCGGCGAGGCCATGGACGAGGTGCGCACCGAAGAGTGGAAGACCGAGCAGGCGCGAGTGACCGACGAGCTGGGCCACCTCACGCCCAAGCAGCGCCGCTCGGTGATGTGGGGCATGCGCAGGAACCCGTCCGGCTGGTCGAAGACGCAGCTCCAGGCGATGCACTGGCTGCAGCGCGCCAAGCTGAAGACGGCACGCGCGTGGCGGCTGAAGATGGCCCTGCGCGAGGTGTTTGCCAACGCGCGCCGCCACAACCTGGCCGAGCAGGCCAGCGCCGAGCTGAAGTCCTGGTTGTCGTGGGCTCGGCGCAGCCGGCTTGCCCCCTTCAAACGACTGGCCGCGACCCTCAAGGCCCACTTTGACGCGGTCGTCAGAAGCATGTTGGACCATCGCAGCAACGCCTTCATCGAAGCCATGAACGGGCTCATGCAGCAGGCCAAGCGCGCTGCGAGCGGCTTCAGAACCGCGACCAATTTCATCGCCATCGCCTACCTGCGACTGGGAAAACTCACCCACTTGCCTACCTCCCCGTTCGTACCGGCGGTGGCGTTGTCAGCCGAGCTCACCAGGCATCGGATGTGAAGTCAAGTTCCACACGAAACGGCATAGCGCCCTTCTGGTTCGGGCTGGCGGCGCGGCTGGAAGCCACACTGCGCGCCTGCGATGCCGCCATCGCGACCACGCCCTTCCTCGCCGACCGGGTGCGCGACGCCTCGGGCAAGCCGACCGCCGTGCTGCCCAACTTCATGAACCAGGAACAATTGGCGGTGTCGGACGTCGTATGGGCGGAAAAGACCGGCAGCGGCTTCGCCCGTGACGGCAGCATCACGTTGGCCTATTTCAGCGGCTCGCCGCATCACGGCCTCGACTTCGCGATCGTCGAGCAGGAGCTGGAAGCGCTGGTGGAGCGCCGGCCCGAGATCCAGGTGATGACGGTCGGCTACCTGGAACCCCGGCGCGACTGGTCCCGCTTCGGCCCGCGCGTGATGCGCGCGCCGCTTCACGATTGGGTCAACCTGCAGCGCCTGATCGGCCAAGCCGAAGTCAACCTCATGCCGCTGCTGCCCAGCGTCTTCGCCGATTGCAAATCGCCGCTGAAGTTCTCCGAGGCGGCCGCCGTCGGCACGCTGAGCGTGGCCTCGCCACCGGCCAACTACGCCGACTGCATCACCGATGCACGCAACGGCTACCTCGCGCACGGCCATGAGTGGCAGCGCCAGATCGAGCGCCTGCTCGATTCGATGGAACAGTATCCGGCCTTGGCGGCGCGTGCGCGCGACGATGCGCTGGCGCGCTTTTCCGGCGCCGTGCAGCCCCCGGCGCTGCTGCAGGCGCTGGGCTGGAACTGACCCGTGCCGGTGCCCATGGATTCGCCGCTGCCGCCGCCGCTGATTTCGGTCATCGTCCGCACCAAGGACCGCCCGCGCATGCTGCTGCAGGCGCTGGCCAGCATCGCCGCCCAGACCTACCGGCCGCTGGAAGTGCAGTTGATCAACGACGGCGGGCAGCCGCCGGACGTCGAGGCCTTGCAGCGCCTCCTGGGCGACGTGACGCTGGACTTGCGCAGCGTTGGGCACAGCGAAGGCCGCGCGCGCGCCGCCAACCGCGGCATCCAGCATGCCCGCGGGCGCTACCTCGCCTTCCTCGACGACGACGACGAATGGCTGCCCGGTCACTTGCATGGCCTGCTGCAGGCGCTGCAGGCCGACGGCGCCCAAGCGGCATATGCCGGCGTGGAGATGGTCTCGGCAAGCTGGTCCGATGCCGAAGGTCGGTTCCAGACGCACGCCAGCACGCTGTTGTCGCGGCCGTTTTCGCGCGCCGAACTGCTGATCGGCAACTACATCCCGTTCAACAGCCTTTTGGTCGATGCGGAGTTGCTGCGCAGCACGGGCGGCATCGACGAATCCTTCGACCTCTACGAGGACTGGGACCTGCTGATCCGCCTGTCGCGCGAGACGCCTTTCGTCCATGTGCCTGCGGCGACGGCGCGCTACCACCAGTGGAGCCAGAGCCAGCAGATCAACGCCCGCGACAGCGGCCGCATCGAGGCAGCGACGCTGCGCATCATGGCCAAGCACCGCGACGAGATCACGCCGCGGCTGCTGCTGGACTACCGCCATCTGCGCGACGCGATGGACCAGGACCTGCGCCAGGCCAGCGATGCCCGCGCGGCGGCCACGGCCGCGGCGGCGCAAGCGGCCGCTGCCGAACACGAGCACCAGCGCCAGGTGATCAGCGACTTGCAGTCCACACTGGACGCCCGCATTGCGGAGGTCGCCAGCGTGGCGCAACTGGCCCATGCGCGCGACGTGCACATCCAGCACCTGGAGCGCACGGCCGTGGCCAGCGGCGAGAAACACGCTGCCGCACTGATCGCGCGCGACCAACACATCGCCGCGCTCGATAGCCAGCTCCAGGCCATGCGCGCGACGCTGGGCTGGCGCCTGCTGGAAAAGCTGCGCCGCGCCCGTGCCAGGCTGCTGCCGCACGGCAGCCTGTGCGGACGCGCTTTCGACCTCGGCCTGCGGGCACTGATGCTGTGGCGCCGCGAAGGGCTGCGCGCGCTGCTGAGCCGCACCGGCCAGCGCTCGTCGACCGCGGCACGGCGGCTGCCGGGGCTGGCGCGCCGCGCCCGGCAGGTGCAGCAGCGCCACGGCTGGCGGGTGATGTTTGCCCGCGTGCACGACCACCTGCAGCGCGGCACCCCCTTTGCGCCGCCGCGGGCATCGACCATGCAGGCCGGCGGCGAGCGCTATGCGCTGTGGATGACGCGCAACCCCATCGCCGACGAAGCCGCCGCGCGCGCCGCCATCGAGCGCTTTGCCTTCAAGCCGCTGATCTCGATCGTCACGCCGGTCTACAACGTCGAGCCGCAGTGGCTGCACCGCTGCATCGAATCGGTTCGCCGTCAGCACTACCCGCATTGGCAACTGTGCCTGCACGACGACGCCTCGACGAACGCGGCCACGCGCGAGGCGCTGCGCGAATGGCAGGGCCGCGACGAGCGCATCCGCATCAGCTTCGGCAAGGCCAACGGCGGCATCTCGGCGGCGTCCAACGCCGCGCTGGCGCTGGCCGAAGGCGAGTTCGTCGCGCTGCTGGACAACGACGACGAACTGAGCCCCGACGCGCTGTTCGAGGTGGCGGCGCTGCTCGACCGGCACCCCGACACCGATATGGTCTACGGCGACGAAGACCGCATCACGCTACAGCCCGACGGCAGCACGCTGCGCCACGACCCCTTCTTCAAGCCGGACTGGAGCCCACAGCTCCTGTTTGCCTGCATGTACACGGGGCACTTGAGCGTCTACCGGCGGTCGCTGCTGCAGGCGTTGGGCGGCTTTCGCTCGGCCTACGATTTTTCGCAGGACTACGACCTGGCGCTGCGCGTCACCGAGCGCAGCGACCGCATCCGTCACATCGCCAAGGTGCTGTACCACTGGCGCACGCTGCCGACCTCGGCGGCCGGCGGCGGCAAGGAATTCGCACGCGCGTCCAACATCGCTGCGCTGCAGGATGCCTGCGAACGCCGCGGTTATGCCGCCACCGCCGAGGCGCTGCCGCACGCCAACCGCGTGCACTTCCAGCTCGCCGCGCGGCCGCTGGTGTCGATCATCATCCCGACCGACAGCCGCGACAACCTGTTCAGTTGCATCGATCTCATCCAGCGCCACACCGACTACCGGCCCTACGAGATCGTCGCGGTGACGAATTCGGCGCTGGGCCGCGAACTGCTGGCGCGCCATGCCGGCGACGACACGGTGCGGCTGTGCGCCTACGACCAGCCCTTCAACTTCTCGGCCAAGTGCAACGAAGGCGCGGCGGCCGCGCGCGGCGACTACCTGCTCTTCTACAACGACGATGTCGAGGCCATCCACGGCAGTTGGCTGGACGACATGCTGGGCGTGTTCGGCCGCGGCCAGGTGGGCGGCGTCTCGCCCAAGCTCCTCTACGAGAACGACACCATCCAGTACGCCGGCATGATCACCGGCGTGCGCGGCCTGGTGGGCACGGCCTTCCACACCGTGCCCAAGGACAGCGGCAGCTACTTCAACTTCGTGCAGTCCGAACGCGACGTGTCGCTGCTCTCGGGCGCCTGCCTGCTGATGCCGCGCGCGGTGTTCGACGAGATCGGCGGCTGGGACGCCGAGCGAACGCCCATCATGCACAGCGACATCGACCTGTGCTGCCGCATCCGCGAGCGCGGCTACGCGATGGTCTACACGCCGTTCGCCGAGCTGCGCCACATCGGCCACCTGTCGCTGAAGGAAACGGACCATTTGCGCGAGCGCCGCAAGGACAAGGCCGACACCTACCTGATGAAGCGCTGGGGGCAGTACCTGGGCCGTGATCCATTCCACCCCGAGAACCTGTGCGATCTGCTGTACCACCACGGCGAGCGGCCTTACCGCATCGAGATCGGTGCGCAGGACTCGGCGCTGCTCGGCGCACGCGACGTCCTGTTCGTTAGCCATGACTTGAGCCTGAGCGGCGCGCCGATGCTGCTGCTGCACCTGGCCGAGCATTTTCGCCGGCGCGGGCTGTTCGTCGCCGTGATGTCGCCGCAGGACGGTGAGCTGGGCGACATGCTGCGCCAGCGCAAGATTCCGCTGATCATCGACGCCACGCTGGCCGACGACCCCGACGAGCAGACGCGCAAGCTGATGGCCGCTTTCGACCTCATCGTGGCCAACACCATCGTCGCCTGGCCGGCGGTGCAGGTCGGGCACGACAGCGAGACGCCGGTGCTGTGGCTGCTGCACGAATCGCGCGACGGCGTCGATATCGCGCATGCCGATGCCCGCATCGAACGCGCGCTGGCGATGGCCGGCGATGTGGTCTTCGCCTGCGAAGCCACGCGCGCGCTGTACCGCGATTTCGACTGCGGCGACCGCGGCGACCGCTTCCACGTAATGCCCTACGGCACGCAGGCGCTGCCGCCGATGGCCTCGCCTGCTGCCGGCGAGGCCACCGGCGGCGAAGGCCTGCGCCTGGTGCAGATCGGCAGCATGGAGCGCCGCAAGGGCCAGGACCTGCTGGCCGAGGCCTTGTCGCACCTGCGGCCCGAGACGCAGGCCGCGCTGTCGGTCACGATGATCGGCCGCCCGCTGCAGCCCGACTTCGTGGCCCAGGTGCAGCCGCGCCTAGATGCGCTGCCGTTCGTTCGCCACCTGGGCCCGCTGCCGCACGAGCAGATCGCCGGCCACATCGCCGCCGCCGACGTGCTGCTGCTGCCCTCGCGCGACGAGGTCTTCCCGGTCACCATCATGGAAGCCATGTCGCTGGGCAAGCCGGTGATCGCCACCGCGGTGGGCGGCGTGGCGGAGATGATCCGCGACGGCATCGACGGCCTGGTGGTACCGCCCGAAGACCCGGCGGCGCTGGCCGCGGCGATCGAGCGCCTGGCGGCCGATCGCGGACTGCTCCGGCGCATGGGTGAATCGGCGCGCGCACGATTCTTCGAGCAGTTCACGATCGAACGCTTCGGCGACCGCTTGCTGGCCCTGATCGAACCGCTGCTGCCACCCCCGCCCGCCGCATGACGCCCACCCGCCGCCAACTTCTGCAGCGCACCGCTGCTGCTGGCCCTGCCCGCTTTCGTCCGCCACGCGCGCCGCCGACGTCACCCGCTTCGCGCTCGGCGTCGCCAGCGGCCAGCCGCGGCCCGACGGCATGGTGCTGTGAACGCGGCTGACCGGCGCCGACTTGCCGCCGCGCGTGCCGGTGGACTGGGAGCTGGCCGACGACGAGGCCTTCACGCGCATCGTCGTTCGCGGCAGCGAAGACGCCGAAGCCGCCTGGGCGCACAGCGTGCACGCCGAGCCGGCGGGGCTGGCACCCGACCGTTGGTACTGGTACTGCTTCCGCGCGCTGGGCCAGCAAAGCCGCGTCGGCCGCACCCGCACCGCGCCGGCGCCCGACGCCGCAGCCACGCTGCGCCTGGCGATCACGAGCTGCCAGCGCTAGGACCAGGGCCGCTACGCCGCCTGGCGCCACGCGGCGGCCGAGCCGCTGGACTGCATCGCCTTCCTCGGCGTCTACATCTACGAATCGGCTTCGCCCGCCGAAGCCCCGCGCTGCCACGAGGGCGGCCGCCTGCGCAGCCTGGACGACTACCGCGACTGCTACGCGCAGTACAAGACCGACCCCGCGCTGCAGGACGCCAATGCCGCCTGCCCATGGCTGCTGGTGTGGGACGACCATGAGGTCGAGAACGATTTCGCCGGCAGCAGCGCCACCACGCCGCGCGGGCTGGACATGGCCGCCTTGCGCGCCGCCGCCTACCAGGCCTACTGGGAGCACCAGCCCTTTGCCAAGGCGCAACGCCCGCGCGGCATGGACATGCGCATCTACGGCCGCCTGGACTGGGGGCGCCTGGCGCGCATCCACCTGCTGGATGACCGCCAGTACCGCGACCCCCGGCCTGCCCGCCGGCGCCCAAGACCAGTGGCTCCAACGCCGTGCTGTTGCGCGACTGCCCAGCTCTCGCCGACCCCGCGCGCACGCTGCTCGGCCGCGAGCAGGAGCAGTGGCTTGCCGACGGCTGGAGCCCCGACCACCCCTGGAACCTGCTGGCCCAGCAGACGCTGATGGCGCGTTACACGAGTCGCCCCGAAGGCCGCTACTGGACCGACGGCTGGGACGGCTACGCCGCGGCCCGCCAGCGCCTGCCGGCCACCGTGGTCGAGCGCCTGGTGCCCGGCCTGGTGGTGCTGGGCGGCGGCGAGGACAAGGAGGTCTGCGCGATCAAGCAGCTCTACGCCGAACTGGCCCACGACTGCGGACTGGAGATGCCGGCCGGCGAGCGCTTCGGCCTGTCGCCCAAGCTGGCCGCCTTCGGCGGGGCGCGCTTCGACCGCGAACGCGGCCTGCGCGTGCCGGTGCTGAGCCTGACCGGCGTGCTGCAGGTGGACTTCCGCCTGCCCGGCAGCGCCGACTACACCGCCTTGCCGCGCGCCACCCGGCTGCTGACGCGCGACGAGCGCGAAGTGGCCAAGGCCTATGCGCGGGCCGTCTTCAACGTGCTGTTCCACAACCGCGACGACCATCCGAAGAACGTCGCCTGGCGCCTCGGGTGCGACCGCCGCTGGCGACTGGCCCCGGCCTTCGACCTGAGCTTCAGCGACGGCCCGCGGGGCCAGCACCACATGGACCTCTGCGGCGAGGCCGGCGCGGTGGAACGCCACCACCTGCTGGCCCTGGCCGCCGAGCGCGGCGTGCCGGCCAAAGCGGCGCAAGCGGCCATCGACCGCATGCTGGCCCAGGCCGCGGCCTTCGCCCCACGCGCCGCCGCGGCGCCGATCCGGCGCGCCACGGTGCGGCGGATGACGACGGTGGCCGATGCCTGCCGCGCCCGGCTGGCCCGGCCGTGACGCAGGCCGCCTTCGGCCTGCGCAAGATTCGCCGCACATGACCTCGATCTTCGCCGTTACCGCCCCCTTCTGCGCGCTGGTGCTGTGCGGCTGGCTGGCGGCGCGGCAGCCGGTGCTGCCGGAGTCGGCGATTCCCGGGTTGAACAGCTTCGTCCTCTACTTCGCGCTGCCGGGCATGCTGTTCCGCTTCGGCGCCGGCACGCCGGTGCTGCAGATGCTCAACCCCACGCTGCTGGCGGTGTACCTGTTGTGCGCGGCGCCGGTGGTGGCACTCACGGTGAAGTTCACGCGCTCGACCGCGGTGCCGCTGCGCGACGCGGCCTTCGGCGCGCTGGTGGCCCCCTTCCCCAACACCGGCTTCATGGGCGTGCCGCTGTTGGTGGCGCTGTTGGGGCCGGCGGCCGCGGGGCCGGTGATCTGCGTGCTGATGGCCGATCTGGTGGTCACCAGCACAGCCTGCCTGGCGCTGGCCGAGGCGCAGGGGCTGGCTGGCCAAGGCCATGGCGTCTGGCGCGCCGCGCGGCGCGGCCTGGGCGGCGGGGCGCTACCTGCCGGTGGCGGCGATCAAGCTGCTGCTACACCCGCTGCTGCTGTGGCTGCTGGGGCTGGCGGCGCAGGCGCTGGGGCTGCCGCTGAGCGACTTCGCGCTGCTGGCCATCGTGCTGGTGGCCGCGCTGCCCAGCGCCAGCAACGTGGCGATCCTGGCCGAGCGCTACGGGACCGACACCGGCCGCGTGGCGCACATCATCATGAGCTCGACGGTGGCGGCGTTCCTGAGCTTCACCGCCATCGCCTGGCTGTCCGGCGTGCGGCCCGGCTGAGCCGCGTCAGATCACCAGCGGGTCGACGTCGATCGCCCAGCGCGCCAGGCCCTTGTGCCACGGCCGCAAGGCGTGCAACGCCGGCAGCCATGCCGCCAGGAAGCGCTGCAGCGCCGGGCGCGATGCCGACTCCACCAGCATCTGCATGCGCTCGATTCCGGCCACCCGCGGCACGGCCGGTGGCACCGGCGGGTAGAGGGTGACGGCAGTCGCGGCCTCG
>CAUJJP010000171.1 GCA_963205525.1 Pseudomonadota bacterium
ACCCGGCAGCGCGCGCTGCACCAAGCGCGGCGTAGCTTCGGCTGCTGCGCCCAGACGCAGAGCGCTTCCTCCACCACTTCACTTCTGCGCGTTTGCGAGGAAGTGGTGGGAATGGGTAGAGGTCCAGTTCGAGCGTTGCTCCTGCCTACCCAGTCCAATTCTGCGAACCGCGTAGCCCGGCAGATCGAGAAATCAAGGAACTGCGCGTGTGCCGGCTGCGGCCAGTCGGCCAAGGCGCGCCGATTCGGCACGTGCTTCGGCCAGCAACCGGTCCCAGTCCGACGGCGGCCGACCGCTGTCGAGCATCCGCCGGAACACCCGGTAGGCGTCGTCGGCGCTCTCGTAGGCCCGCTTCGTGTCCTCGTCGTTCACCCAGGCGAACACGATCACCTTCGCTTGCGCATGGAACCGGAAGAACAGCCGGTACTGCTGGAAGAACTTGGCCCGGAACCAGTGCTTGTGCTCGTCTCCGAGCGTGTTGCCTTGGCGGTACTCCGGCCGGGCGGGGTCTTGCGGAATCACCTCGAAGGCCAGCTTGGCGATGGCCGCCAAGCGCTTGGTGGCGTTCTTCTTGACGTAGCCGGCCGGGTCCTTGCGCTCGAGCGCCTCGACCTTTGCGGTCAGTGCGTCGAGTTGGTCGAGAAAGATCGGGTGGGCGAAGAGGGTCCAGCCGTTGACGACCAGTGGCTTGCCGCCGCTCATTCATCGTCGGCCGACAGCGGCGCGTCCAGATCGACCTCGACACCGCCGACCAGCGCCTGGATGCGCTGAGCCAGACCGGCATCCACAGCCAGGATCCGCTCGGGGTGCTCGGCCAGGTCGCGGGCCAGGAAGCCGAGAAAAGGCGCCAGTGCAGGGTCGTCGTTCTCGCCGGCGGCCGCACGCGTGAGCACGACCTCGCCGTCTGGACGGATCGTGTAGTGGATCTTGTCGCGCTTGCCCAGGCGCAGGGCCCGGCGCACCGTCTCGGGCACCGTGGTCTGGTAGCGGTCGGTCAGTGTCGATTCGACTTGCAGGGTGGCGGGCATGGCACTTCTCCGGCGAGGATGCTGTGCGCAGAGAGTAATGCATCTGCACTGCCTGGTCAATGCAAATGCATTGTCTGCCGGGGATCAGGCTGGCAGCGACGCCAAGGCCTGCTGTAACGACCGCCCAGGCCGTCCGGACCGCCCTCGCCTCAGCCAGCCGTCGGTGCGAGCTCGACCCGGAACACCGACACCGCGCTCACGAGCTGCTGCGCCTGGTCGTGCAGGCTGGCGGCGGCGGCGGCGCTTTCCTCCACCAGCTGGGCGTTGTGCTGGGTGGTCTGGTCGAGCTGGTTGACGGCGACGCCGATCTGGTTCACGCCCGCACTCTGCTCGACGCTGGCGGCGTTGATCTCGCTGATGAGGTCGCTCACCCGGCGCACCGCGTCCACCACCTCGTCCATGGTGGCGCCGGCCTGGTCGGCGAGCCGGCTGCCGGCCTCGACGCGGTCCACGCTGGCGGTGATGAGGTCCTTGATCTCGCGTGCGGCGGCGGCCGAGCGCTGCGCCAGGGTGCGCACCTCGGTGGCGACGACGGCGAAGCCGCGCCCGTGCTCGCCGGCCTGCGCCGCCTCCACCGCGGCGTTGAGCGACAGGATGTTGGTCTGGAAGGCGATGCCGTCGATGATGCCGATGATCTCGGCGATGCGCTGCGCGCTCTCGCTGATGCCGTGCATGGTCTGCACCACCTGCGCCACCGCCTCGCCGCCGCGCTGGGCCACCGCGCGCGCGCCCTGCGCGAGCTGGTCGGCCTGGCGCGCGGCGTCGGTGTTGTTGCGCACGGTGGCGCCGAGCTGCTCCATCGAGGCCGCGGTCTGTTCCAGCGCCGCCGCCTGTTCCTCGGTGCGGCTGGAGAGCTCGACGTTGCCCTGCGCGATCTGGGCGCTCGCGCTGGCCACGCTTTGCGCGCCGCCGCGCACCCGGCCCACCAGCTCCGCCAGGCCGTGGCGCATCGCGCCCAGCGAGTGCAGCAGCCGCGCCAGCTCGTCGCGTCCCTGGCTGCGCACCTCCAGCGTCAGGTCGCCGCGCGCCACCGCCTCGGTGGCGGCGACCGCCTGCGCCAGGTCGCGCCGGATGCCGCGCACCAGCAGCAGGCCGAGCGCGCCGGCGCACAGCAGGCCGGCCGCGATCGCCGCCAGCGCGGCGTTGCGCAGGCTGCGGTAGCGCGCCTGGGCGGCGGCTTCCTCGCGCGCGGCGGCGGCGAGCTGGGCCTCCATGATCTGCTGGATGCCGGCCCCGACCGGCGCGTACAGGGGCCGGATCTTCTCCACCACCAGGCGGTCGGCGAGCGCGCGGTCGTTGCTGCGCAGCGCGGCCACGGTCGGGCGCAGGCCGTCCTGCACGAAGCGGCCGCGGTCGGCCGCGAACTGCTGCGCCAGGGCCTGCAGCTCCGGCCCGCTCGCCGCCGCGTCGGCGCCGAAGCCGGCCCACAGGCGGCCGATGGCCTCGATGTTGGCCTCCACCTCGGCGCTGGAGCGCGCCATGACCTCGGGCTCGGGCGTCACCAGGGCGACCGCGATCGCGAGCCGGCTGCGCAGCAGCCGGGCCTGGATCTCGGCGATCTGGCCCATGGGCACCGTGCTCTGGCGGTAGACCCGTCCGAGGCCGTCGTTGGTGCGCACTATGCCCCACAGGCCGAGTCCGCCCACCGCCGCCAGCAGCAGCGCGAGCAGCCCCAGCATGAGCGCGATACGGGTCGAGATCTGCAGATTGCGCATTCGTGGGTCTCCTGGGGTGGCGGTCCGGACCGTCTAGGCGGCCTGGGTGCGGGGGTTGGCGGGATCGGTCGGCGGCGCGGCGGTGCCGGCTGCGTCGGCGGCAGCGGACGGACAGATCAGCCGCAGCAGCTGCTGCGGCTCGAAGGGCTTGCGCAGGTAGTGGCGCACGCCCAGGGCGCGCGCTGCGGCCTCGTCGAGCTGGTCGCTGTAGCCGGTGCACAGGACGACCGCGAGCCGTGGCCAGCGCTGCAAGGCCTGGCGTGCCAGCTCGCTGCCGGTGAGGCCGGGCATGAGCTGGTCGGTGAGCAGCCAGTCGGGGGCTTCGTGCTGCAGCGCCTGCAGCGCGGCCTGCGGGTCGCCGAAGCTGCGCAGCTCACAGCCCTGCAGGCGCAGCAGCTCGCTCAGGTAGAGCAGGACCACGGGGTCGTCGTCGACCACCCAGACCCGCGGCGCGCGCTCCGTGGCGCGGTTTGCGCCGTCGCCGCCGCGGGCTGATGGCGCGCCGGCGGCGCCGGCTGCAGGCGCCTGATCGGCCGCGGGCGGCGCCACGGCCGGCAGCAGGATCTCGATCGTGGTGGCGCCGGGCTCGCTGTGCACGCGCAGGTGGCCGCCGAGCTCGTGCACCATGCTGTGCACCATGGCGAGTCCCAGGCCGGTGCCGCGGCCGACTTCCTTGGTGGTGAAGAAGGGCTCGAAGATGCGCCCCTGAACGGCCGGCGGGATGCCGCTGCCGCTGTCGCACACGCGCAGTGCCAGCTGCGGCCCGGCGATGCGCCTGGCGCAGCTGCTGCAGTCGCGGCGGCTGTCGTGGGTGCCGTCCAGGGCCTCGAGCTCGACCCGCACCCGGCCCTCGCCGTCGATCGCGTCGCGCGCGTTGAGCAGCAGGTTGGTCAGGATCTGGTGCAGGTCCACCGCCTGCACGCGCACCGGCGGCAGATCGGGCGGCGCCTGCAGTTCGAGCGCGATGTGCGGCGGCAGCGCCGGGCGCACCATCTGCAGCACCTCCTGCACCAGCGGCAGCAGCGCTTGCACGCATGCCTCGGGTGCGGATTCCTGGCTCAGCGGGCGCGCGAAGCGCATCAGCCTGGCCACCAGGTCGCGCCCGCGGCCGGCGACCTTGGCGATCTCCTGCAGGTACAGCGCGAGCTTGCCGTTCGCATCCGCGACGTGGCGCTCGCGCGCCAGCGTCGCCAGCCCCAGGATGGCGGTCAGCATGTTGTTGAAGTCGTGCGCGATGCCGCCGGTGAGCTGGCCCAGAGCGTCCATCTTCTGCGCCTGCGCGAGCTGGCGCTGCAGGCGCTGCTGCTCGGCCTCCAGGCGCTCGCGCTCGCTCACGTCGTCGCCGACCCAGACGAAGCCGCTGAGCTCGTCGAGGTCGCTGCGGATCGGCGTCACGGTGCGCTGGTCCAGGTATTCGCTGCCGTCGCGGCGCCGGGTCGGCAGGCGGCCGCGCCAGGCGCGGCCTTCGCGCATCGCCTGCGCCAGCGCGTTCGCGTTGCCGCCGTTGCTGGCGCCGTCGCCGGTGGCGTCCAGCTGCGCCGCCGGCTCGCCGATCAGCTCGTCCAGCGCGTAGCCGGTGGCGCGGCACAAGGCCTGGTTGGCCCAGCGGATGCGGCCCTGGGCGTCGCTGAGCAGGATCGGGCTCAGGGTGGCTTCGAGCGCGGCGGCGAGTTCGCCGAGCTGGCGCAGCGGCTGGCGCAGGGTGGCCTGCAGCACGCCGCGGTACAGGGCGTAGACCGCGCCCAGCTTGCACAGGTGGCCGAGCAGGTTGAAGGCGTCGTGGCTGGCGCCGTACAGCGTCATCGCCGCCTCGCCGGGAACGCCCAGCGCGGCGGCAGCGAACAGCCAGGCGCTGCCCGGGGCGGCG
The DNA here is from genome assembly GCA_963205525.1 of Pseudomonadota bacterium. Next base: position 4,611 of record CAUJJP010000171.1, read on the forward strand.
GCGCGCGCCGCCGGCAGCAGGCGCGCCGCGGCCAGGCCGTACAAGGCCATGAGCAAGGCCTCGGCGGCGATCTTGGCCGGCAGCAGCCGCTCGCCGTCGTCGAAGGGCTGGCCGATCCAGGCCGGGCGCCACAGCAGCAGCGCCGCCAGCGCCGCCGTGCCCGCCAGCGTGGCCGCGAGCAGGGCAGCGCGGGTGCGCAGGCAGGGCACCTGCGCGGCCCAGCGCGCGCCCAGCGCGAGCAGGCCCAGGGCCATCAGCGCGCGCGAGGCGAGCCAGAACGCGGCCGCCTTGTCGCGCCCGGCGGGGGTGACGAAGACCGGCATGCCGGCAAAGGACAGGGCGTGCGCGACGTCCAGCAGCGCCGCACCGAGCATGCAGGCGGCGAGCGCCAGCATCCCGGCGGGGCGGCTGGCGCGGTCGGCGTGCCAGACGAGCCAGAACGCCAGCATCGCCGCCAGCACGGCGGCCGATTCGAGCAGGGTGTGCAGCGGCAGGTAGTCCACCGCCGCCGGGCCGGCCTGGCGCACCGGCAGCCCGAGCGCCTGTGCCAGCCACAGGGCGGCGAGGGCGAGCGTGGCGAGGGCGACGCCGGCCTTCGCGCGCTGCAGCGCAGGCGGCCGCCGCACGCTCACCGCGGCCCCTCCCCGGCGCCCACCGCGCGCAGCAGGGCCTGGGCGTCGAAGGGCTTGCGCAGGTAGTGCGCGATGCCCAGGGCGCGCGCCGCGCGCTCGTCCAGGCGGTCGCTGTAGGCGGTGCACAGGACGATGCGCAGCCCGGGGCGGCGTGCCAGCAGGGCGCGCGCCAGCGCCTCGCCGCTGAGCCCGGGCATGCGATGGTCGGTGACCACCACGTCCATCGCCTGCGGGTCGAGCTGGAAGGCGTGCAGGGCGCGCCGCGGGTCGACGTAGGTGGCCACCGCGTGGCCGGCGTCGCGCAGCAGCTCGCCCAGGTAGAGGGCGACCACCTCGTCGTCCTCCACCACCCACACGCGTGCGGCGCGCGCGGCGGCGGCCTGCGCGGGCGCGCGGTCGGCGTCGGGCGCTGGGGTGCGGGCGGGGCTGTGCTCGCGGCGGTCGGCGTGGTCGTCGGCGTGGTCGTCGGCGCAAGCAGCGGCGCAAGCAGCG
>CAUJJP010000172.1 GCA_963205525.1 Pseudomonadota bacterium
TGCGTCCTGCCTTGTATGTTCTTCCCCGATTTAACTCAATCGTGGTGGAAGGCTGTGGAGCTTGTGGATCGAGCGGCGGGCGGTGGGCAACGCGCAGCGTTGTCCACGGGCCGTCGCGGTGCGGCGCAGCCGCACGATCCACAAATCCACAGCCGGTCTGTTCGCCGCGCCGTCCCCGGCGTAGGTTCAGCCTTCCTCCACCACTTGCCGGGCAAGGTGTCGGGGTGGAGGGACGGTTCCTGCCTTTCGGCGAGCGCGCTGGCAGCGCCAGCAGGCTCGACCGCTTCACTGAGAGTCTCCCCACCCCTGCACCGAGCGTCGATGAAGAACCTCACGTCGTGCCCCAAGGTGTCGCAGCCAGGGCCGAACGTCAATGTCAGCAAGTTCACGCCATGCGCAGGGAGCCACCCCGACGCCGCCCATTTTGAGTCATGAACCCTCAAAAGCCTCAAGCTCAAGCCACAGCTGCCGCGCTCGATGTCGGCGTGGATGTGGCCAGCGCTCACCTGGATGCTGCCGTTCACGGCCGCGGCGGCGTTCATCGGCTGGCCAACACCGATGCGGCCATCGGCCGATGGCTGCGTACGCTGCCGCCCGGCTCGCGCCTGGCCCTGGAGTCCACGGGTCGCTATCACGAGCGTCTTGCACGGCTGGCCCATGCCGCCGGCATGGTCGTGTACGTACTGGACCCGCGCGCGGTGCGCCAGTACGCACGCGGCCTGGGTCAGCGCGGCAAGACCGATCGGCTGGATGCCCAGATGCTGGCCCACCTCATCGAGCGCGAGCACGGCCGGCTGCGTCCCTGGCAACCGCCCAGCCCCGAGCACGAACTGCTCAAGGACCTGCTGCGCCAGCGCGCCATGCTGGCCCGAGATGTGGCCTCGCTGCGTCAAGGCCTGCGCGAGGCCGCCGCCGCGACCGTGGACTTCACGCCGATGTTCAAGGCCATGCAGGACACGCTGCGTGCGCTGGACAAGCAGATCGCCAAGGCGGCCTGCGCGTTGCCGCAGGGCAAGTCCGCTCTGGGCTGGATCATGTCCGTGCCTGGCGTGGGCCTGCTCACCGGTGCGACCTTGCTGCGCGTGTTCCAGCGCCTGGCGCATCGTGGCAGCGACGCTGTCGTAGCCTTCCTGGGCATGGACCTGCGGCCGCAGGACTCGGGCAAGCGCACGGGTGTGCGCCGCCTGTCCAAACGCGGGGATGCCTACGCGCGCAAGTTGCTGTTCACCGCCGCGATGGCAGCTGCCCGATGCGACCCGCAGTGGCGCAAGCTCTACGAGCACGAACTCGCCAAGGGCCTGCCCACCACCGCAGCCTACGTCGCCATCGGTCGAAGAATCCTGCGCGTCGCCTTCAGCGTCTTCAAGAATCAAGCCACCTATGACCCGGCCAGGTTGCCCGGCGCTTGACGGCAAACATAGAACCTCAGCCAATGCTCTCGACCTGGCGGCTTTCCTGGTAGACGCGGCCGAAGCGGTTGGACAGGAAGTCGGGCAGGGCGATCTGCTCCTGGCGCACGAAGCCGCGCTGCGGCAGGCGGCCGGCGCGGAACAGGTCCAGCGCAGTGCACAGGCCGGCGGCGGTGGTGATCTGGATCGCCGACAGCGGCGCCTCGGCCTGGCGGTCGGCGAAGATCTTGCGCGCGAACACCTCCTGCACCAGGCTGCCGCGGCGCATGCCGCTGACGGTGACGAAGACCAGCACCAGGTCCTGCATGGTGCTGGGCACCGCGCGGCGCAGGATGTTCTTCAGGTTCTCCACGTCGTGCTCGAGCTGCAGCTCCTGCAGCAGCACGCGCATGAGCTCGCGATGGCCGGGGTAGCGCACGCTCTTGTAGTCCAGCGTGCGCACGCGCCCGGCCAGGGTTTCGCACAGGGTGCCGAGTCCGCCACTGGTGTTGAAGGCCTCGTACTCGGTGCCGTCCAGGCTGAAGTGCTCCAGCCCTTCGAGCGGCAGGACCTCGATGCGCTGGCCGTCGCGGATCGCCTCGCAGGGGTGGCAGTACTCGTTGATGAGGCCGTCCACCGACCAGGTCAGGTTGTATTTCAGGGCGTTGGTCGGGAAGGCCGGCAGGGCGCCGACGCGCATCTTGATCTCGTGCAGTTCGTCGAAACCCTGAGCCAGGTGCTGGGCGACGATGCCGATGAAGCCCGGCGCGAGGCCGCACTGCGGCATGAAGGCCACCGGCGCGTCCTGCGCCAGGCGGTGGATGGCGCGCGTGGCGGCGACGTCCTCGGTGAGGTCGAAGTAGTGGCAGCCGGCCTCGCGCGCCTGTGTCGCCACCGTCACCGCCAGGTGGTAGGGCAGGGCGTTGAGCACCGCGTCCTGGCCGCGCAGCAGGACCGCAAGCTCGGCCGCCGAGGCGGTGTCCGCGACCCGGGTGTCGATGCCGTCCTCGCCCAGGCGCGCCAGCGGGCGCGGGTCGCGGTCGGCCACGGTGACGTGATAGTCGCCGCTGGCGGCCAGCCAGCGGGCCACGGTCTGGCCGATGTGGCCGGCGCCGAGCAAGGTGATGCGCATGTCTGTCTCCGTCTGCGGGCCTCCACTCTAGGCAGGGTTGCGAACGAATGCATGCGTCGAATCGTCGAAGCATTGTGGAACGCCGTCAGAACGACGATCATATTCGTCGCTATGACAGAACCCGACGAACTCGATCGCCGGCTGATCGCGCTCCTGCAGGCGAACGCGCGCGAGAGCACGGCCCAGCTTGCGCGCCGCCTGGGGGTGGCGCGCACCACGGTGCTGGCGCGCATCGCGCGCCTGGAGCGCCGGGGCGTGATCGGCGGCTACACCGTGCGCCTGGCGGCGGACGGCGACGCGCGCGCGGTCGAGGCCTTCGTCGGCATCGTCACCGACCCCAAGCTCGGGCGCGAGGTCACGCGCTGGCTGGCCGCCCTGCCCGAGCTGCGGCTGCTGGTGTCGGTGAGCGGCGAGTTCGACTACATCGCCCAGCTGCGCGTGGACACCACGGCGCGCCTGGACGCCCTGCTCGACGAGATCGGCGCCGTGCCCGGGGTGGCGCGCACCACCAGCTCGGTGGTGCTGGCGCGGCGGGTGGACCGGCGCTGAAACCCCGCGCCGCGCTGCGCGTTGCGGCGCATGATCGGCGGGTGCCGGCGCGCATCTTCATCTCCTACCGTCGCGACGACAGCGCCGGCTACGCCGGACGCCTGGAAGCGTCGCTGGAAAGCCGCTTCGGTGCCGGCTGCGTGTTCCGCGATGCGAGCGACATCGCCCCCGGCAGCGACTTCGCCGCCGTGATCGGTGCGCGCCTGGCGGAGGCGCAGGCGGTGCTGGTGCTGATCGGGCCGCGCTGGGCGGGCGCTGGCGACGCGGCCCGGCGGCGCATCGACGAGCCCGGCGACTTCGTGCGCATCGAGGTTCAGGCCGCGCTCGCGAGCGGCCGGCTCGTGGTGCCGGTGCTGCTGCAGGGCGTGAGCATGCCCGCCGCGGCCAGCCTGCCCGCGCCGCTGCAGCCGCTGGCCGAACGCCAGGCGCTGGCCCTGGGCGACACCCACTGGGAGGCCGATGTCGACCGCCTGGTCGCTGCGCTGGGTCTGCGCGGCGCCTGGCCCTGGCGCCGCCGGCTGCTGGGTGCTGGCGCGGCGCTGATCGGCGCCGCAGGCGCGATCGCCTACTGGCGCGGTCTCGACACCGCGCATCCGGGCGCTGCGCCCGATGGGCAGCAAGGGTCCGACCGCGGTTCGGGCCGCGACGCCGACCGTGATGCCCAGCTCCTCGGCAGCTGGCAGGCCGAGCTGCGCTACGACTGGGGCGACCGCTACACCGAGCGCTTCGTGTTCGAGCGCCACGACGGCATGTGGGTCGCACGCGCGAGCTTCCTCGGCGCCCTGCGCACGGCCGAGGACCTGCGCTGGGACGGCCAGCGGCTGCAGTTCCAGACCCGCAGCCGCTGGTCGGTCTCGGGCGGCGCGCAGGGCGAACAGACCCTGGCCTACCTCGCCACCCTGGAGCAAGACGGCGGCGCGCCGCTGCTGCGCTTTCGCCTGCAGATCAGCGGCAGCTACCAGCCGCAGCCGGCGCTGGACTTCGTGGCACGGCGACTGCGCCCGGTGCGGCCATAGCCGCCCGGACCCTGACTCAGAACGCCGGCAGCTCCTGCTCGCAGTTGCAGTTGTTGAAGGTCTCCTTGAAGGTCCGGTAGGGCTGCGGCAGCTGGGGCCAGATCACCGAGGCGCGTTGCGGGCTGTAGGCAGGGTAGCTGTACAGCGGCTTGCGGAAGCCGGCCGGGAATCCCGCCCGTTCGCCCGCCTCGCCGCCGAGCGATGGCGCAGCGCCCTTGAATGCCAGTTCACCGAGGCGTTCGTTGACCTGCGCGAGCATGGACTCGGGCAGGCCGGGCACGAAGTCGTAGGCCATCTGCAGGTGCCAGATCTTCCAGCGCCCATCCTCGCGGACGAAATCGGCGCCGTACTTCTCGAAGAAGAACATGGACTGCAGACGGACCTTCCCATCGACGTAGACCGGCATGATGCCCACGCCCGGCGAGTACCAGGCGCCCTGCGCCGTCTTGCCGTCGTCGGCGACCTCGATCACCGGTGTGGTGCTGGTGTGCATCACCCATTCGGCACCTGCGCCGTAGAACGATTCGTCGGTCTTCACCGATCGGTCCACGGCCGCCAGCCTGGCCTGAGCCTGGCTGGCATCTTCGCGGCTCTTCTTGCCGTAGGCGTTGCGAATCGTCTCCAGACCGTACATGACCCAGGCCGGGCTGCCGAAGGTGGCGCTGGCGGCGAAGCGTCCGCTGCGCGACACCCACATGGTGTCAAGTTCCTCCAGGTTGCGATTTGCCGCGTGCATGTACTCGTGGCGGCTCATCAGGTTCTGCACCGCGATCGTCGCCGCGGCGCGCTCGCCGTCCGAGATGACTGCGAACTTGCCCTTGGGTGCCGCCGTGGCTGTAGCGGCCACTGCTGTCAACATCAGACCCAGCAGGACGGGCTTGCAGGGTGCGGGAATGTCGTACACGGGTTCTCCTTTACCAGGCGGTGGCGCCTGCATCGATGCTGAAATCGGCCGCGGTCACCCAGCTCGACTCGTCCGATCCGAGGTAGATCGCCAGCCAGCCGATGTCTTCGGGCTGGCCGTTGCGCTTGATCATGAACTTGGACAGCACCTGCTCCCGAAAGCCGGGGATGTGCTCCAGCGGGTACTTCGTTGCCGCCGTCTCCACCAGCGCCGGGCTGATGGTGTTGACGCGGATGCCCAGCGGAGCGCCTTCCATCGCCAGCTGACGGCTCATCGCCAGCACCGCCCCCTTGCCGGCGCAGTGCGCAAGCGCGGGCGACAGCGCCAGCGCCATGCGCGCATTGGCGCTGGCGAAGTTGATCACGCTGGCACCGCGCTGCTTCATGTAGGGCCAGGCGGCCCGGCAGGCGAGAAAGACGATGTCCACCTCGCCGATCATGGTGCGCTTCCAGTCGCGCTCGTAGTCCAGGTCCTCGAGCCAGGCGAACGCGCCGAAGGCGGCCGCATTGACCAGGATGTCGATGCCGCCGTGGCGCTGCCCGGCGTGCTCCATCAGCCGGCAGGCTGCGGTGGGGTCGGTCAGGTCCAGTGGGTGCAGGCTGTCGATCACGAGTCCTTGTGCGGTTGCCGCCTCGACCGTGGCCTGCGCGTTGGCGGCATCAATGTCGCAACCGACGACGGCCGCCCCCTGCTGCGCGAACATGAGCGCGATGCCGCGCCCGATGCCGGCGCCAATGCCCGTCACCACCGCCACCTTGTCGGCGAGGCGGTCGCCCGGGCGGCCGGGCAGGGCCAGTCTGATCCTCGTGTCCATGGCTAGAACTTCAGGCCGAGGTTTACGCCGAAGGTGCGTGGATCCGTGATCTGCACGCGGCCGAACGGCATCGCCTGGGTGATCTGCGCATCGCTCTCCAGGTTGCGCAGCCAAAGCGCCAGGGTCCAGCGCTCGCTGATCGGCAGGTAGGACAGGCGCAGGTCGGTCTTGTGGAAGCGCGGCTGCGCACGGTTGAGGTTGCCGCCCGGCATCGCGTCGTTGAGCGACACCGTGTAGCCGTCCGACAAGCGGCTGCTGACGCCGGCGGTCAAGGTGCCGCCGGCCAGATCGAAGGTCTGTTCGGCGCCCAGCGTCACAGTCCAGCGCGGTGTGCCGACGACGCGCGCGCCGTTCATGTTCTGCAGCGCTGCCACCGCGAAGTCGCCATACCTGGCATCGGTGTAGGTCAGGGCGGCGCGCAGTTCGGTGTCGAACAGCACGCGCCAGCGGCTCTCCAGGTCCAGGCCGCTGATCCGGCCGGCACCGGCGTTGACCACGTACTGCATGAACGACGGGGTCGGGTCACCGGGTATCGGCGACGGCGCAGCGGTGTCCGCATACATGACCTGGTAGTTCTTGTATCGATAGGCGAACAGCTCGGCGTTGACCTGCAGCCGGTCGTCCAGGAAGCGGTTCTTGCTGCCCAACTCTAGGGCGCTCAGGTGCTCCGGCTCGAAGGGCTGGGGCGGGACCGCGATGCCGAAGCCGCCTGCCTTGTAGCCGGTAGCGAGCTGGGCGTAGAGCATCGACTGCGGCGCGAGGTCGAACTCCAGGCCAAGCTTGCCGCTGACCGCGCTGTAGGCGTTGCTCACCTCCAGCAAGCCGCTGTCGTAGGGCGCACCGGTCCAGCTCGCCAGGCTGCGTGCGCCGTAGCGGGTGACCTTCTCGTCGCGCGTGTAGCGCAGACCAGCAGTCGCCCGCAGTACCTGCGACAGCGGCGTCGTCAACTGGCCGAAGACGGCTCGCGACTGGTTGGGCACCTGGGTGCCGTAGCTCTCCCAGCTCGGTGGTGGGAACGATGGCGGAAGGCCGGTCTGCGCGTTGGCGGCGTCGAACAGGTAGGCGCCGATGACCCACTGGTTGGCGGCGCGCGCCGGGGATGCCAGGCGGACTTCAAGCGTCTTCTGCGTCTCCTCCCATACCGACTCCGGCAGCGGCAGTCCGGTTCCAGGCACCGCCAGACCGGCGACCAGGTCGGTCTGTACCAGGCGCCGGCTTTTGACGTAGGCCGGCTGCACGGTCAGCAAGCCGAAGCCGAGATTGGCGTCGAGCTGCACGGTGTATGTCTGGAAGCGTGTGTGCTGGCGGTCAGCCGGATGCAACTCGTCGACCCGCCAAGGGTCGCGGTAGTCGGTGCGCCAGTTGAAGAACGGCGGGCCGCCGGTGAAGGCGCGTCCGACCGTGGTGGCGCCGGTGCCCTGGCTGTCGAAGCTGTCAACGGTGGCGAGCAGCGAGAGATCGGTGTTCGGCTTGAACAGCAGCTTCACGCGCCCGGCAGTGAGGTCCGAGGCGCGGCCGTCGTTGCTGAAGTAGCCATCGCGCTTCTCGCGCATCGCCGCCACGCGCAGTGCGAACTGCTCGCCCAGCGGCAGGTTCAGGTAGACGTCCTGGTGCGCCAGGCTGTAGTTGCCGAACTGCAGGTTGACGCCACCTTCGAAGCGATGGCCGGGATTGTTGGTCAGCACGTTGACGCTGCCGCCGGTGGCGTTGCGTCCGTACAGCGTGCCCTGCGGTCCGCGCAGAACCTCCACCCGGTTCACGTCGAACAGGCTGGAGAACACGCGTTCGGCGCGGCCGGTGTAGACCCCGTCGAGGTTGATCGAGACCGCCGGGTCGACGAAGTTGCTGTCGCCCTGTGAGCCGACGCCGCGCACATAGACTTGGCCGCCCTGCGGGGTCGCCAGCACGGTGACCGCCGGCGTGTCCGACAGCACGGCTTCCAGCGTCGCCTGGCCCTTGGCGCGGATTTCCTCTCCGGTCTCGCTGGCGATCGAGATGGCCGTCTTCTGCACGTTGGTGCTGCGGCGCTCGGCCGTGACGACGATCTCCTGCAACTTGCTGGCGGCCGGTTTCTCCTGTGCATCTGGCGCTGCCGTCTCCTGGGCCCTGGCGTGAACGGCGAACAGGCAGACAGCGGCGGCGATGGCCAGCGGGTGTGCGCGCAACCATGGCGCGGGGTGACGTTTGGGCATGGGGTGATCTCCGAAGCTGGATGGGAGGTGCTCAGCGTCCGCGCTCCGCGGTGCGGCAGTCGGCGTACTCGAAGGTCTCCTTCGCGCTGCGGTAGGGCTGCGGCAGCCGTGGCTCAAGCCGCGGTACGCGGGTCGGGCCGAACTCTTCGTAGACGCGATGCGGCAGATCGGGGCCGGGGACGGCGAGACCGGTCGCGCCTGGGCCCGGCGCGCTGCCTTCGCTGCCGCTGGCCGCGGCCTGCGGTCCCTGCCTGCGCAGCGGCTCGCCCATCGGGTTGCCGAAGTCGGTGTTGACCTGGGCGTGCAGGATCGTCCAGTGCCCGTCTTCTTTCAGGAAGTCGACCCCGTAGCGCTCCCACATCCAGACGGCCTCGGGTGTGACAGCGTCGGCCTGCGTGGTCAGGATGACGCCGGGGGTGTACCAGACCCCCTTCGCGGACTGGCCGTCGTCGGCCACCTCGATGATCGGGGTGGTCAGCGTGTGCAGAATGGTGTTGCCGACGAACCGGTTCTCCGGCCTGTCGAGGATTGCCGGGTTGCGCTCGGCCATCGTCTTCAGATGCGCCGCCTGCATGCGGCGGTTGAGGTCGTCGTAGTAGGCCTTGATCGACGCCATGCCGACCCAGCAACCCTGGTTCTGCGCCCAGCGGATCTCGGTGGCGCGCGTCTTCGACCAGAGTTCGAGCTCGAGCTCGTTGCGACCGACCGAATGGAGGAACATGCGGCGGCTCATCAGGTTCTGGATCTGCAATGCCTCGCCGGCCTTGTCGGCCGCACTCAGCGGTCTGGCCTGCGCCGCCATCAACGGCGCCATCTTGCGGTCGAAGGCCTTCATCTCGGCCAGCGTGAGGCGTCCGTCGCCATTCGTGTCTATGCCCGAAGGCGCGTCGACTTTGCCCATCGCCTCGGCGGTGACGCACCCACGCGCGTCCTTGAGCATCTCGTAGCTCGAAGCCGGTGCCCCCGCGTGCCGCCATTCCTGGCGTGAGGCACAGCCGTCGCGGTTGCGGTCGACTTCGGCGATGAAGGGGCGCACGTCCATCGGCCGCCCGGCCGCTTGCGCATGCGCCAACACGCTTGTGAGCAGCGCCAGGCCCAGCAAGGCCCGGGTCGGGATGGAGGAAGGCATTGGATTCATGCCCGCCAGCGTATGCAGGTGCTCCCCGTGCGCCAACGGGGCTCGCCATGAGCACTTTTTTGTGCCCGCGTCAATCAGTTTCGTCGGCGCCCCGTGCCTGCCTGCCGCCAAATTCGGGATGGATCCGATCGAAGTCCTCGCGTGCGGCGCGGATTGCCGGCGTCACCCGCTCGGCCCAGCGCACCAGCGTCAGGAAGTGCGCATAGGCCTCGTGACCGGTCGCCGTAAGCTGGTACTCCACGCGCGGCGGCACGTCGGTCGTGACCTGGCGCAGCACCATGCCGTCGCGTTCCAGCAGGCGCAGCTTGAGCGTCAGCACGCGCTGCGAGATCTCCTGTTCGGCGGAGACCAGCGCGATCAGCCGCTTCAATTCCGCGTGCCGCAGCATGCCGCCGCTGAGCAGGTGCATGATGAGCGAGCTCCAGCGGTCGCCCAGGTAGGCGGGCGTCGTGCGCACCGGATCGTCGCGCCGGTTTCCGTGCCGCGCCATGTTGGACATCAGGTCGCGGATGTTCTCAAGGTGGCGCTGCCGCTGCGCGGCCGGGCGGTCGGCGCCTATGCATGCCAGGGCCTGTTCTGTCTTGTCAGAGGCGGACATTCAGCGCGCGCAGTGGCTTGGGGTTGCCGCCACTCTAGCCCGTCCTGCCCGGCTCGATTCGGCGCTGGCAGCGATTGAGGTCCGGGGAGCCTAATCCGCCAGCGCGCCCTTCATCGCGTCCAGCACCGCTTTGTAGTCGCTCTGGCCGAAGATGGCGCTGCCGGCGACGAAGGTGTCGGCACCGGCGTCGGCGACGCGGCGGATGTTGTCGGTCTTGATGCCGCCATCGACCTCCAGGCGGATGTCGCGCCCGCTGCGCTCGATCAGCCGGCGCGCCTGCTCGACCTTGCGCAGCGCGCTGGCGATGAAGCCCTGGCCGCCGAAGCCGGGGTTCACGCTCATGATGAGCACGAGGTCGACCTCGTCGATCGTCCACTCCAGCACGTCCAGCGGCGTCGCCGGGTTGAACACCAGGCCGGCGTGCTTGCCCTGGCCCTTGATGAGCTGCAGCGTGCGGTGTACGTGGGTGCTGGCGTCGGGGTGGAAGCTCACCCAGTCGGCGCCGGCCTGGCAGAAGGCCAGCGCCAGCGCGTCCACCGGCTGCACCATCAGGTGGACGTCGATCGGCGCCGTGGTGTGGCGGCGCAGCGCCTGGCAGACCATGGGCCCGAAGCTCAGGTTGGGCACGTAGTGGTTGTCCATCACGTCGAAATGGATCCAGTCGGCGCCGGCGGAGACGACGTCTTGCACCTCCTGACCCAGGCGGGCGAAATCGGCCGAGAGGATGGACGGTGCGATGCGGTACTTGCCCATCGCCGGATTCTAGAATCGCGCCCATGAGCCGCCCCGAATTCCGCTGCGAGGTGAGCGTGCAGTACCTGCCCGAACAGAGCAGCCTGCCCGAAGGCCCGTTCGCCTTCGCCTACACGGTGACGGTGCACAACAGCGGCGACGTGGCGGCGCAGCTCGTCGCCCGCCACTGGATCATCACCGACGCCACCGGCGCGCGCGAGGAGGTGCGCGGGCTGGCGGTGGTGGGCCACCAACCGCTGCTGGCGCCGGGCGAGCGCTTCGAGTACACGAGCTGGACCCGCATCGCCACCCCGCGCGGCCACATGCGCGGCACCTACTTCTGCATGACCGAGGACGCCCACCCCTTCGAGGCGCAGGTGCCCGAGTTCCTGCTCTCGCGCGACCAGGCGCTGCATTGACGCTGAACGGATGGGTACCGAGACCGCGCTGATCGGCATCAGCGCCGCGGTGCTGCTGTCCTACTGGTTCTCGCACCTGGGGCGGCGGCTGCGCATCCCTTCGGTGGTGTTCCTGATCGGCACCGGCATCGCGCTGCGTGCGCTCGGCTCCTGGCACGTCGCCACGCCGGAGCTGCCGCCCGGGCTGCTGCCGCTGCTGGGCACGCTGGGGCTGATCCTGATCGTGCTCGAAGGCGCTCTCGACCTCGAACTGCGCCCGGGCCAGCGGCGCTTTCTGCTGCGCACCTTCGGCGCCGCGGCGCTCGGCGTGGCGGCCTGCGCGGCGCTGTTCGCCTCCGCCCTGGTCTGGACCCTGGACCTGCCCTGGGCCAGCGCCTTGCTGCTGGCCGCGCCCTTCACCGTCATCAGCAGCGCGGTCGCCATCCCGGGGTCCGAGGTCCTGGCGCCGGACGAGCGCGCGTTCGTGATCTACGAGAGCTCCTGGTCCGACATCCTGGGCGTGATGCTGTTCAACGCCGCGCTGGTGGCCACCCTGGGCGGCGGCGCGACGCTGAACTTCTTCGGCGGCGGCCTGGCGGTGCTGCTCATCGGCGGCCTGATCGGGCTGGCGGTGTACTGGCTGGTCGGGCACCTGGAGGGGCACGTCAAGTTCCTGCCTCTGATCTTCGCCCTCGTCCTCGTCTACGCGGGCGCCAAGGCGCTGCATCTGTCGCCGCTGCTCATCGTGCTGGTGCTCGGGTTGATGCTCAACAACCCGCACCTGCTGCGCCGCGTGCCCATGCTGCAGCGGCTGCACAGCGCGCACTACGGCGCCGAGCTCGACAAGCTCAAGCACCTCACCGCCGAGGCCACCTTCCTGGTGCGCACCTTCTTCTTCCTCGCCCTGGGCTACAGCACCGAGCTCGGCACGCTGTCCAGCGTGCAGACCTGGGCCCTGGCGCTCTGCCTCGTGGCGGCCGTGCTGGCGCTGCGCTGGCCGCTGCTGTGGCTGCTCAACGGCCGGGCGACGCGGCCGCTGCTGTGGGCGGCGCCACGCGGGCTGATCACCGTGCTGCTGTTCTACAGCCTGCCGCCCGACCTCCTGCCGCCGGCCTTCGACGAAGGTGTGCTCATCCTCGTTGTGCTGCTGAGCTGCGCGGTCATGGCGGCCGGCTTCCGGCGCGACGCGCCGGCGCTGGCCGACGCCATGGCGGCGGCGCCGGATCTGCCGCCGAATCCGGGGGCCTGAAGGTGGCGGGCCGCGCGCAGCCGTTCAGGCCGCGACCGCTGGCGCTGCGGGAGAGCGTGTGAACGGCCCGCCGCCGCTGACGCTCGGCGGCCGCGCCCCGCGTCGGCTGCAGACCGCGCGCACGCGGCTGGAGGTACCACGCCCCGAGCACGCCGAGGCCTTTGCCGCCGGCGTGCTGGCGTCCATGCCGGCGCTGCTGTTCGTCGACTGGCATCCGGTGCGCGCGCAGTGGGCCGAGCGCTTCTGTGCCGACGACGCGCGCTGCTTCGACGCCGGGCGCGACCTCGCCTGGCACGTCTTCGCCCGCGACGACGACGGCTGGGTCGGCCGCATCGACGTCCACACCATAGACCCCGAGGCCTGCCGCGGCGAGATCGGCTACGTCGGCCACGCGGCGCGCAGCGGCCAGGGCCTGATGCGTGAGGCGGTGCGGGCGGTGCTGCGCGCGTGCTGGGCGCTGGGATTCCAGCGCATCGAGGCGATGAGCGATGCGCGCAACACGCGGGCGCTGCATTTCGCACAGGCGGTCGGGCTGCAGCGCGAAGGCCTGCTGCGCCGCCACGAACGCGACCCGCAAGGCCGCTGGTGCGACGTCGTGATCATGGCCGCCCTCAACCCGGTGCCACCGCCGCGCTGAAGCGCGGCGCACCTGGTTCGGTGTGCCCAGGCGCGGCGCGCGTCAATCGACGCCAGCGTCGCCAGCGTCGCCAGCGTCGTGGTCAGACGCGTTGCGCCGCGGTTCACCGCGCCTGCGGCCGGCGAACATGGTCCACCAGACCGCCAGCGCCAGGATCGCCAGCACGGCCAGCGCCTCCAGCACAATCAGCCACATGTCCTTGATCCTGTCCGTTCGCCCATCGGTTCTTCCACTCGCCGACCGGCCGATGCGCCACTCGGCCGTCCGCACGCCTGAGCTGCCGCGCGCGCGCATTGTCCGGCCGTGCTGAGGCGCGCGGCCAGCCTGGCGGCAGCGCTGGCCGCCGCCCTGTGGCTGGGGTCCTGTGCGATCGCACCGCCGCCCGCACCACCATCCACGGCACCCAGCGCGCTTCCCGCCCCAGGCGCTGCGGCGCCGACGCCACCGGATGCGCCACTGGATGCGCCACTCGTGCGCGGCAGCGCGCGCTGGTGGCCCGCGACCTGGGAAGACCTGCCCGGCTTCGAGGCCGACCGCCTGCGGCAGGCCTGGCCGGCGCTGGCCGCCGGCTGCCAGCGCGGGCTGCGCGACTGGGCCCTGGTCTGCGCCCGGCTGGCCGCCGAGCCACCGGCCGACGAGGCGGCGGCACGCCGCTTCCTGCGCCGCCACCTGCAGCCGTTCCGGGTCGAGGACGCCGAGGGCCGCGCCGAGGGCCTGCTCACCGGCTACTTCGAGCCGCAGCTGGCTGGCCGGCGCCTGCCCGACGCGCAGCACCAGGTGCCGCTGTACGCGCTGCCGCCGGCACTCGCCGCCGGCGAGCGCCGCGAGCCCTGGTTCAGCCGGCGCGAGATCGACACCCTGCCCGCCGCGCGCCAGGCGCTGGCCGGGCGCGAGATCGCCTGGCTGGCCGACCCGCTGGACGCCCTGGTGCTGCAGATCCAGGGCTCGGGCCGGCTGCGCCTGACCGAGGGCGACGGCCGCGTGCGCGAGCTGCGCCTGGCCTACGCCGGCCACAACGGCCAGCCCTACCGCTCGGTGGGCCGCTGGCTGATCGAGCAGGGCGAGCTGCCGGCGGATGGCGCCTCCTGGCCGGCGATCAAGGCCTGGGCGCTGTTGCACCCGCAGCGCCTGAACGAGATGCTGTGGACGAACCCGCGCGTCGTCTTCTTCCGCGAGGAGGAGTTGCCCGACCCGACGCTCGGGCCGCGCGGCGCGCTGGGGGTGGCGCTCACGCCGGGGCGCTCGATCGCGGTCGACCCGCGCAGCATCCCCTACGGCAGCTGGGTCTGGCTGGACAGCAGCGAGCCGCTGTCGGCGACGCCGCTGCAGCGTCTGGTGGCGGCACAGGACACCGGCAGCGCGATCGTTGGCGCGCTGCGCGCCGACTACTTCTGGGGCTGGGGCGAGGCCGCCGAGCAGCAGGCCGGCCGCATGAAGCAGCCGCTGCGCCTGTGGGTGCTGTGGCCGCGCGGCGTGCCGCCGCCGCCCTGAGCGCGGCCCGGCGCGATACCGCCAGCCACGCGCGCTGCCTGCGCGCGCCACGAACCCATCACCTGCGCCGCACGCACAGGACGCGCGCGCAGGCCCCGGGCTGCCTACACTGCAGCCGTTCCCGCGCAGGAGATCCCTCGCCATGAATGCCCCGCTGCCCGACGCCGTCCGCCAGAACCTGGAGCGTGCGTCGCTGGACGACAAGTACACCCTGGGCGCCGGCCGCGCCTTCATGAGCGGGGTGCAGGCGCTGGTGCGCCTGCCCATGCTGCAGCGCCAGCGCGACGCTCAGGCCGGGCTGAACACCGCCGGCTTCATCAGCGGCTACCGCGGCAGCCCGCTGGGCGGCTACGACCAGGCGCTGTGGGCGGCGAAGAAGCACCTGGCCGAGCAGCACATCGTGTTCCAGCCCGGCGTCAACGAGGAGCTCGCCGCCACCGCCGTGTGGGGCAGCCAGCAGCTCGACCTCTACCCGCAGAGCCGGCGCCACGACGGCGTGTTCGGCATCTGGTACGGCAAGGGCCCGGGCGTGGACCGCTGCAGCGACGTCTTCAAGCACGCCAACATGGCCGGCACCGCGCGCCACGGCGGCGTGATCGCGGTGGCCGGCGACGACCACGTGGCCAAGAGCTCGACCGCCGCCCACCAGAGCGACCACAACTTCAAGGCCTGCGGGCTGCCGGTGTTCTTCCCGAGCGACGTGCAGGGCATCCTGGACATGGGGCTGCACGCCATCGCCATGAGCCGCTTCGCCGGCCTGTGGAGCGGCATGAAGACGATCCAGGAGGTGGTGGAGTCGGCGGCCTCGGTGCAGGTCGACCCCGATCGGGTGCAGATCGTGCTGCCGCAGGACTTCGCGCTGCCGCCGGGCGGGCTGCACATCCGCTGGCCGGACGCGCCGCTGGAGCAGGAAGCGCGGCTGATGGACCACAAGTGGTACGCCGCGCTGGCCTATGTGCGCGCGAACCGGCTGAACCACGACGTCGTGCGCGGGCCGGCCGACCGCTTCGGCCTCATCGCCAGCGGCAAGGCCTACAACGACATGCGCCAGGCGCTGGTCGATCTGGGGCTGGACGACGAGCTCTGCCACCGGCTGGGCATACGCGTGCACAAGGTCAACGTCGTCTGGCCGCTGGAGGCGACGATCGCGCGCGAGTTCGCACAAGGCTTGCAGGAGATCCTGGTCGTCGAGGAGAAGCGCCAGCTCATCGAGTACCAGCTCAAGGAGACGCTGTACAACTGGCGCGCCGACGTGCGCCCGCGCGTGCTGGGCAAGTTCGACGAGGTGCAGGGCGACGATTCCGGCGCCGCTTCCGGCGGCGAGTGGGCGGTCTCCAACCCGAGCGAGCACTGGCTGCTGCGCGCCAAGGCCGACCTCACGCCGTCGATCATCGCCAAGGCCATCGCACGCCGGCTGAGCCGGCTCGGCGTGCCGGACGATGTGAGGGCGCGCATGCAGCGCCGGCTCGACGAGATCGCCGCCAGCGAACGCGCGGTGGCGCAGGCGCGCAGCGACACCGGCGAGCGCCTGCCCTGGTTCTGCAGCGGCTGCCCGCACAACACCAGCACCCGGGTGCCCGAGGGATCGCGCGCGGTGGCCGGCATCGGCTGCCACTACATGGCGGTGTGGATGGACCGCAGCACCAGCACCTTCACCCAGATGGGCGGCGAGGGCGCGTCCTGGGTCGGCCAGGCGCCGTTCACGAACGAGCGCCACGTGTTCGCCAACCTCGGCGACGGCACCTACTTCCACAGCGGCATCCTCGCCATCCGGCAGGCCATCGCTGCCGGGGTGAACATCACCTACAAGCTCTTGTACAACGACGCGGTGGCGATGACCGGCGGCCAGCCGGTGGGCGAGCGCCCCGAAGGCCACAGCGTGCTGCAGATCCAGAAAAGCCTGGTCGCCGAGGGCGTGGCGCGGCTCGTGATCGTGAGCGACGAGCCGCAGAAGTACGCCGGTGTCGCGCTCGAGCCCGGGGTCGTGGTCGAGCACCGCGACGAGCTGGACCGCATCCAGCGCGAGCTGCGCGAGATCCCCGGCACCACCGCCATCGTCTACGACCAGACCTGCGCCACCGAGAAGCGGCGCCGGCGCAAGCGCGGCCGGCTCGCCACCCCGGCGCGGCGGGTGCTGATCAACGAGCTGGTGTGCGAAGGCTGCGGCGACTGCAACCTGCAGAGCAACTGCCTGAGCGTGGAGCCGCTGGAAACCGAGTTCGGCCGCAAGCGGCGCATCAACCAGAACAGCTGCAACCTGGACTATTCCTGCGTGAAGGGCTTCTGCCCCAGCTTCGTCACCGTCGAGGGCGGCCAGCTCAGGAAGCCGGCCGCAGGCGCTGCGCCGCAGCGCGCCGATCCGGCGGCACAGCCGCCCATCCCCGAGCCGGCGCTGCCAACGGCGCACGAAGCCTGGGGCATCGTCGTCGCCGGGGTCGGCGGCACCGGCGTCATCACCATCGGCCAGCTGCTGGGGATGGCAGCCCACCTCGAAGGCAAGGGCGTGCTCACGCAGGACAGCGCCGGGCTGGCGCAAAAAGGCGGCGCCACCTGGAGCCATGTGCAGATCGCCGAGCGGGCCGACGCCATCCACACCACCAAGGTCGACCTCGCGCGCGCCGACCTGGTGATCGGCTGCGACGCCATCGTCGCCGCCTCGCGCGCCACGCTGGCGGTACTGCAGCCCGGGCGCAGCTACGTGGTGCTGAACACCCACGGCACGCCGACCGCCGGCTTCGTCAAGAACGCCGAGTGGCGCTTCCCGGGCGCCGCCTGCGAGGCGGCGCTGCGCGCCAGCGTGGGCGAGGCCATGGTCGGCGCCCTGGACGCCGAGCAGGCGGCGCAGCAGCTGCTGGGCGACAGCATCTACACCAACCCGCTGCTGCTGGGCTACGCCTGGCAGCAGGGCCGCATCCCGCTCGGCCGCGCCGCGCTGCGGCGCGCCATCGAGCTCAACGGCGTGCAGGTGGCGAACAACCTGGCCGCCTTCGAATGGGGCCGGCGCTGCGCCCATGAGCTGGCGGCGGTGCAGCGCCTGTACGCGCCCGCGCAGGGGGTGGAGATCGTGCGCCAGCCCACGACGGCCGAGCGCATCGCGCGCCGGGTGGAGTTCCTCACCAGCTACCAGGACGCGGCCTATGCGGCGTCCTACGCGGCCCTACTGGGCCGGGTCGAGCAGGCCGAGGCGCAGCTTGGCAGCGAGCGCTTGCTCACCGACGCGGTGGCGCAGTCCCTGTTCAAGCTCATGGCCTACAAGGACGAGTACGAGGTGGCGCGGCTGCACACCGAGCCCGCGTTCCAGGCCCGCGTCGCCGAGATGTTCGAGGGCGACTTCAAGCTGGTGCACCACCTGGCGCCGCCGCTGCTGGCCAGGCGCAACGCGCAGGGTGAACTCGTCAAGCGCCCCTACGGTTCCTGGGTGCGCCACGGCTTTGCCCTCCTGGCGCGGCTCAAGGGCTTGCGTGGCGGGCCGCTGGACGTCTTCGGCTACAGCGCCGAGCGGCGCGGCGAGCGTGCGCTGATCCAGGAGTACCGCGCCACGGTCGAGGAACTGCTGCCTGCCCTGCGGCCCGCGAACCGCGCGCTGGCGGTGGAGATCGCGCGCCTGCCGCTGGAGATCCGCGGCTATGGCCACGTGCGCGCGCGCCATCTGGCGCAGGTTCGACCGCGCTGGGAGGCGGCGCTGGCGCGCTGGCGCCAAGGCGGAGACTGACAGCCGGCCGGCCGCACCCGCCCTGCCGGCGCGCGCCGGGCAGGGTGAATGCCGGGTTTGCGCACGCGGGCAGGCCGATACGATCGCCGTTTTGGCCGCCCCAGCGCAACACCATGAGCGAAGCACAGACGACCCCGGATTCGCACGAAGGCCCGATCAAGACGCCCCGGCAGCTCGCGGCGACGGTGGCGGCGGCGTTCATCGTGCCCATCGTCACCATCATCCTGCTCGCCAACTTCGTGGCCTCCGGCGACAAGCCGGCGGCCGGCAGCGCAGGGCTGGGCGAGGAGGCGGTGGCCGAGCGGCTGCGCCCGGTGGGCGAGGTCGTGCTCGGCAACGCGCCCGGCGCAGCGGCCGAGCCCAGGACCGGCGAGCAGGTCTTCGACACCGTGTGCAAGACCTGCCACGGCACCGGCGTCGCGGGCGCGCCCAAGGCCGGCGACGCCGCCGCCTGGGCGCCGCGCATCGCCCAGGGGTTCGAGGCGCTGCTGAACTCCGCGCTCAAGGGCAAGGGCGCCATGCCGTCGCAACTGAGCGGGGGCACGACCGAGTACGAGCTCGCGCGCGCCGTCGTCTACCTCGCCAACCAGGGCGGCGCCAAGTTCGCCGAGCCGCCGGCACCCGCCGCCAGCGCCGCCAACTGAGGCGGCCGGGGCCGATTTCGAGCGGCCCGGTACGGCCCGGATCGGGATCGCCGCTTCGGCCCGCTCAGCCGGCGACCGGCTGCAGCCGGTAGCCAAAGCGTGCCGGCATGGCTGCGAAAGCCAGTTCCTGCGGCTGCCAGTGGCCGCCCTCGATGCGCTCGGCGGCCTCCAGCATGTCGGCGCTGTGCACGATGCCGAAGCCCAGGTCGCTGTCCAGGAACAGGCGCCCCGTCTCGTCCAGCCAGGCCGATCGCACGCGCGCGGCGAGCCCGGTGTGGGTGTGCACCGCTTCGCCGTGCAGCCGCCAGACCCAGGGCGCGGCCTCCAGCTCGACATAGACCCGCTGCGGCCCGTTCTGGAAGAACCAGTCGCCCTGCGCATCGCAGCCGTAGTTGCGGCCGATGAAGGCCAGCAGCTTTTCGTGCCCGATCCGGCTGCCCTTGACCAGCGGAAAGGGGCCCGCGGCACGCACCCGGTCGTCGCGCATGTACCAGTTCCCGCGCGCGTCCAGCGCCAGCCAGCCGTGGCAGTGCGGCACGTTCGGCCACTTGCGCAGCGCGGCTTCGACGATCGCGTCCATGCACGGAGCTTAAGCTGCCGGGACCGCCGGGACCGCCGACGTGGCCCGCCCGGGCGCATGCTCAGTGCAGCACGCCGTCCGCCGGTGCCTGCACCGGCTCGTCGGGGTCGCCCTGGCTGCCGTGGTGGGCCACCAGTCGCCAGCCGCGCGCGGTCTGCAGGTAGACGTTGGTGGCGAGTGCGAAGACGGCGCGCGGGCCATCGGCGGTGCGCACCTCGACCCGCTCGACGAGGTGGTGGACGGCACCCGACAGGCCCTCCACCCGGTGCAGCTGCTGCGGCTGGACCGGGATCGCGCCGTTGGCGAAGATGGCCTCGAAGCTGGCGCGGATGGCGGCGGGGCCGATCGCGCGTGCGCCGCTGGGGTGGACGCAGACGATCTCGTCGTCGTCGGCCCAGACCGCCATCAGGGCCTGCAGGTCGGCGCGCCGCAGGGCGTCGTAGAAGCGTGCCTCCAGCTCGTCGGGCGTGCTGCCGATGGCGGTGGCGGGCGGCTTGCGGCGCGCCATGTTCAGCGAAAGACCACCGTCTTGTGGCCGTTGAGCAGCACCCGGTGCTCGACATGCCAGCGTACCGCGCGCGCCAGCACCATGCACTCGATGTCGCGTCCGACGGCGGTGAAGTCCTCGGCCGACAGCGTGTGGTCCACGCGCTCGACGTCCTGCTCGATGATCGGCCCCTCGTCGAGGTCGGCGGTGACGTAGTGGGCGGTGGCGCCGATCAGCTTGACGCCGCGCGCATGGGCCTGGTAGTAGGGCTTGGCGCCCTTGAAGCTGGGCAGGAAGCTGTGGTGGATGTTGATCGCGCGGCCGCGCCAGGCCTCGCACAGGCGCGGGCTGAGCACCTGCATGTAGCGCGCCAGCACCACCAGGTCGACCTGCTCGCGCTCGGCGATGGCCGCCAGCGCGGCCTCCTGCGCCTCCTTGGTCGGGGCGTCGGCGCCGGCCGCCAGCGGCAGGTGGTGGAAGGGGATGCCGTAGCCCTCGACCAGGCTGCGAAAGCTCTCGTGGTTGGAGGCCACGGCCGGGATCTCGGCCGCGAGCTGGCCGCTGCGCCAGCGGAACAGCAGGTCGTTCAGGCAGTGGCCGTGCTGGCTGACCAGCAGCATCAGGCGCGGCCGGCGCGTCAGCGCGTGCAGGGTCAGCTCCATCTGGAACTGCTGGCGTGCGTGCTCGAACAGGGCGCGCAGCTGCGCCGGGTCGGCGAGCTGCTGCGGCGCCTCGAAGTGCACGCGCATGAAGAACAGGCCGGTCGCATCGGCGCCCTCGAGATCGCCGAACTGCTGCGAATCGACGATGTTGCAGCCGGCCTGGAACAGCAGCCCGGACACCGCGTGCACGATGCCGGGCTTGTCGCGCGCCGCCAGGGTCAGGACATAGGGATGCATGCGGCGGATTGTAGGGAGGCGTCTCGCCTCGCCCGGCCGCCTGCCCGGCTGCATGTCCGGCCCCATGTCCGGCCCCGTGGGGGCTCAGCGCACCGGCACCGCGAAGCGGTAGTCCAGGCCCAGCCCCAGGCTGTGGGCGCTGAAGCGCTGGCCGTCCGAGCGCCGGGTCTCGATGTGGCCGAGCGCCAGCTGCAGCGCCAGCCGGTCGTCGAGCAGCCAGCGCAGTCCGCCGCCGAGCTTCAGGCCCAGGCCGTGCACGTTGGCGCCGACTAGCAGCTGGCCGAAGAACTGCAGCCGGTCCTGCGCCCCGGCGTGCGTCTGCAGGCCCAGCCCGGCGAGCAGCTCGCCGTAGCCGGGATAGCCCAGGTAGTCGCTGGTGGCCACCGCCGCCTGCAGCGGCAGGTACCAGCGGCCGGCGAGCGGGGTGTCGACCTGGACGCCGATCATCTGCAGGTTCTCGCGTGCGATGCCGCGGTAGCGCAGCCGGAAATCGGTCTGCTGGAACACGCTCAGGCGCAGGCCGTGCCAGCGTGCCGGCGAAGCGGTCCCGCCTGCCCTGCCATCGCCCGTGCCCGAGCGCAGGTGCTGGGTGAGCGCGATGCCGAAGGTCTGGTTGCGTGAGCTGGCCTTGGGTGCGGCCAGGTAGCCCGCCGACAGCGCCAACCCGAGATCGGGCGTGAGCATGTACTCGGCGGCGAGCCGGGGGTAGACCAACAGGCCGGGGCCGGTGTCGATGATCTCCGGCGCATAGCCGCCCGAGCCCAGACCGATCTGTGCGTACAGACTGAATTCCGGCGTCAGACGCAGCCGTCGGCCGACGCCGCCCAGCATCTGGTTGTAGATCGGCAGCCCGGCATAGCCGACGCCGAGGGCGCCGAACCAGTAGCTGTCGGGCGCGAAGAAGTGCGAGTACTGCAGGTCGGCGGTCCGCACCATGCCCTTGTTCGTGCCCTGGGGGTCGAGCTGGCGGTAGTTGTCCAGCGTCACCGTGAGCAGGTTCTCGCCCGTCTGTTCGGCGGCCTGGCGCTCTTCGGCCGCCGACAGGGCCTGGCCGTGGCGGCCGAAGGGCCCGCTCAAATAGGTGTAGGGGATGGTCAGGAAGACCTGCGCCTGGGTGTCGTCGATCTGCGACTGGCGGAACTTGATGCGCGAGGCACCGGCGCCGAGGGCGAACGGCCCGAAGTCGTAGGACAGGCCGAGCGAACCCTTGACGAAGCCGCCGGTGCCCGACAGCACGGTGCTCTGCGCCATGCTGCGGCCGCCGCCGCCGCCGCCCACCGAGAGGTCGGCGCTCGCCCACCAGGCGCCGCCCAGGCGCTGGCGCAGCCGGGCGCCGACGTCGAAGGCCATGAAGCCGCCGTACTCGCCCTTCAGGTGCGGGGCGTAGACGCCGGCACCCAGGTACAGCCACTCGCGCAGCTTGTGGTGGACGTGAAAGCCCAGCAGGTCCAGAGGCGCGTCGCCAGGGACCTTGACGACCTGGTAGTCCAGCGTCAGCTGCGCCTCGTTGCGGCGCAGGGAGTCGTCCGCAGCTTGAGCGGCGGCACCGCCGGCGAGCAGGGTGGCCAGGATGGCGGCCCAGGGTGCGGCCACGGATGCGGCCACGGATGCGGCGCGGCGAGGGCGCCGCGCATCGATCGGACGAGGTTTCATTGGGATGCGGCGGCCGGATCTTCGGCGGGCGTCGGCAGGGTGAGCTGGAACAAACAGCCTTCGCCGGGCCGGCAATCGGCCTCGATGTCGCCGCCCATGGCGCGCGCCAGGGTGCGCGTCACCGCCAGGCCGATGCCGCTGCCTTCGAGCGCGCCGCGGGTGGACGGGCTGCGCCAGAAGGGGTCGAACAGGTAGGGCAGTTCCTCGGCCGCGATGCCGTGGCCGCTGTCCTGCACGCGCAGGACCAGCGTGTTGGCCTGGCGCTGCGCGTCCAGCTTCACCCAGCCGCCGCGGCGGTTGTACTTGATGGCGTTGTCCAGCAGATTCAGCAGCACCTGGCGCAGCCGCGCGGCATCGGCCTGCACCCGCAGCGTGGGGTCGATCTGCGGCAGCAGCCTGACCTCCGCGGCGGCGGCCTTGGGCTCCAGCATGGCGACGCATTCGCGCACCAGCGGGGCCAGCGCCAGCGCTCGCAGATCGAGCGCGATCTGCCCCGATTCGGCGCGCGAGAAGTCCAGCAAGTCGTTGATCAGGTGCAGCAGGTGCTGGCCGGACTCGTGCACCAGGCGCAGGCGCTCGCGCTGGCGCGCGCTGGGCGGGTCCACGGGGTCCGACTCCAGCAGCTGGGTGAAACCGAGCACCGCGTTCATCGGCGTTCGCAGCTCGTGGCTGATGCGCGCCAGGAAACCGGTCTTGGCGCGGTTGGCGGCCTCGGCGGCGCGCTGGTCCTGCTGCGCGCGCTCCAGCGCCACGAGCTCGGTCACGTCCTCCAGGTAGCCGTACCAGAGGGTGGCGCCGCCGGGCTCCGCACGCGGGCTGGCGCTGCCCGCGAGCAGGACGTCCTGGTCCCCGCGGCGCAGCTGGAAGCGCAGCCGCCAGGGCTGCAGGCTGCGCGCCGACGCGTCTATGCTGTGCAGCATGGGCTCGCGTTCGGCCGGCGGCATGCGCCTGAGCATGGCGGTGGCGTCCGCCTGCAGGGCTTGCGGCGGGATGCCGAGCAAGGCCTCGCAGCGCGCGCTCAGGTAGGGAAACCAGGCCCGGCCGTCGGCCTCGCGCCGGAAGCGAAACAGCAGCCCCGGCGTCTGCTGCGCCAGCGACTCGATTTCGCGCGCCTGCGCGGCGGCCTGCTCGCGCAGCTGTTCGCGCTCGGTGACGTCGGTCTGCGTGCCCAGCATGCGGCGCGGGCGGCCGTCGGCGTGCCACTGGACGAAGCGCCCACGCTCCTCGAAGCGCCGCCACTGGCCGTCGGCGGCGCGCACGCGGTACACGCACTCCCACATCGGCGTCTCGCCGCGCCGGTAGCGGTGGTAGGTCTGGGCGTAGCGCGCGCGGTCATCCGGGTGCACGAGCGCGGACCAGGCGTCCTGGGTGTGGACGAACTGGCCGCTCGCATAGCCCAGGCGCTCGAAGCCGCGGTCGCTGTCGGACAGGGCGTCGGTGTCCAGGTCCCAGTCCCAGACGTCGGTTCCGGCGCCGCGCAGGGCGTCGCGCAGGTCCAGCGCGTGGAATTCGTCTGCCGCCACGAAAGCGGCAGCTCAGTGGTGCGGCAGCTTCTCGCCGGCCTTCAGGCGGTAGACGGTGCCGCAGTACATGCAGCAGCCCTCGCCCGCGGTGGTGACGTCGATGTAGACCCGCGGGTGGTGGTTCCACAGCGGCATCTTGGGGTTCGGGCAATAGGTGCTGCCGTTGCCCAGGAGGTCGTCGGCGCCCAGCTCGACCACGGGCTTGTTGCTGCTGTTCATGTGCTTGCGCTCGGGGTTCAGACCGCGGTCAGCCATTCGGCGTACTTGGGGTTGCGGCCGCCGACGATGTCGAAGAACGCGGCCTGGATCTTCGTCGTCACCGGTCCGCGGGCGCCGATGCCGATCTGCACCCGGTCAAGCTCGCGGATCGGCGTCACCTCGGCTGCGGTGCCGGTGAAGAAGGCCTCGTCGCTGATGTAGACCTCGTCGCGCGTGATGCGCTTTTCCACCAGCTTGAGCCCCAGGTCCTGGCAGATCGCGAACACGGTGTCGCGCGTGATGCCGTTGAGCGCGCCGGCTGAGAGGTCGGGGGTGTAGACCACGCCCTTTCTGACGATGAACAGGTTCTCGCCCGCGCCCTCGCTCACGAAGCCGCTGGCGTCCAGCAGCAGCGCCTCGTCGTAGCCGTCGTCGGTGGCCTCGGTGTTGGCGAGGATGGAGTTGGTGTAGTTGCTCACCGTCTTGGCCTGCGTCATCGTGATGTTGACGTGGTGCCTGGTGTAGCTGCTGGTCTTGACGCGTATGCCCTTGGCCAGGCCTTCCTCGCCGAGGTAGGCGCCCCAGGCCCAGGCGGCGATCATGAGGTGGATCTGGTTGCCCTTGGGGCTGACGCCGAGCTTGCCCGAGCCGATCCAGGTCAGCGGCCTCAGGTAGCCGCTCTTCAGGCCGTTGGCGCGCACCACCTCGCGCTGCGCGTCCAGCACCTGCTCGAAGCCGAACGGAATCTTCATGCGCAGGATCTTGGCGCTGTTGAACAGGCGCTCGGTGTGCTCGCGCAGGCGGAAGATGGCGGTGCCGGCCGGCGTCTCGTAGGCGCGCACGCCCTCGAAGGCGCCGCAGCCGTAGTGCATCGTGTGCGTCAGCACGTGGACCTTGGCGTCGCGCCAGTCCACCAGCGCGCCGTCCATCCAGATCTTGCCGTCACGGTCGGACATCGACATGGTCCGCACTCCTTGCTTGATTGAGCCTTCAATTGTAGGAGGCGGCGCCGACGGCGTCGGCGCTGACGTTTTGTTGCGATTGTGGGCCGGCGAAGTGCCCGGCCGGGCTCAGGTCCGGCCGCGCGCGGCCGAAGACAGCGTCCTGGGGGTACGACACGATGGCCAACTCCGCCTGGCGCCGCATGCGGCGCCGCCTGCACCGCGGCCTGCGCCTGGCCTTCGGCGGCCTGCCGCAAGGCCTGCGCTTCGCCGTCATCCGCGCCCTCGCCGAATGCGACCCGGCGCCGCCGGCGGCGCTGGAGCTGAAGATCGCCGACACGCGCGAGGAGCTCGAGGCCTGCTTCGCGCTGCTGCATGACGCCTACGTCGCCAGCGGCTACATGCAGCCGCACCCCTCGGGGCTGCGGGTCACGCCCTACCACGCGCTGCCGACCACGACCACGATCTGCGCCAAGCTCGACGGCCAGGTGGTGGGCACCCTGTCCATGGTGCGCGAAGGCGTGTTCGGGCTGCCGCTGCAGTCGGCGTTCGAGCTCGCTGCGCTGCGTGCGCGCGGCGGCCAGGTCGCCGAGATCTCGGCGCTGGCGGTGCACCCGGCGCACCGGCGCACCGGCGGGACCATCCTGTTCCCGCTCATGAAGTACATGTACGAGTACTGCACGCGCTACTTCGACACCCGGCACCTGGTGATCGCGGTGAACCCGGACCGCATCGAGCTCTACGAGGCGCTGCTGCAGTTCGAGCGCCTGCAGGCGGCGGTGGTGGAGGACTACGCCTTCGCCAACGGTGCCCCTGCGGTGGGCGCGACCCTGGACCTGACGCGCGCGCCGGCCTGCTTCGAGGCCTTGTACGGAGGGCGCGGGCCGCGGCGCAACCTGCACGCCTACTTCACCGCGCTGGCGCTGCCCAACCTGAAGATGCCGCCGCGGCGCTACCACACGACCAACGACCCGGTCATGACGCCGGCGCTGCTGGACCACTTCTTCAACCAGCGCACCCAGGGCTTCGCGGCGCTGGATGCACGCCAGCGCGAGCTCTTGCACGGCATCTACGAAGGGCCGGACTACGCCGCCGTGCTGCCGCCGCTGCGGGCGGGTGCAGCGCACGCCGGCATCCAGCTGCGCCGCCACCCACGGCACGCGATCCGTTTCCCGGCCGTGTTCACCGTACCCGGGCCGCACGGCGTGCGGCGCGCGCTGTGGCTGCGCGAAATCTCGCAAGGCGGCTGCCAGGTCGAGCTGGCCTGCCATGAGCTGGCGGTGGGCCAGGATGGCGAGCTCATGGTGCAGCTCGGTGCCGGCGAGGCCAGCGTGGTGCGCGCGCGCGTGGTGCGCGCTGCGGGCGCGCGCGCCTGGGGCCTGGCGGTCGAGCAGCCGGACCCGGCCTGGCGTGCCTGCGTGGCGGCGCTGGAGGCGGCGTCGACCTACCGCGAGCTCGGCGCGCTGCCGGTGTCCGCCGGGGCCGCCGCCGCACCCGCCGACGCCGGGGGACTGCCGGTGCTGGGCGCGCTGGCCTGATCGTCCGCGCGCTGCAGCGTCCAGCATCGCAGCCGCCCGCGCGCGAACTCCAGCGTCACGCTGGC
The DNA here is from genome assembly GCA_963205525.1 of Pseudomonadota bacterium. Next base: position 26,479 of record CAUJJP010000172.1, read on the forward strand.
GCCGTAGGCGTCGCGCCAGCGCCAGCGTTCCACCCCGCCCTCGCCCTGGTCGACGCGTTCGCCCAGGCTGCGCGTGCGCTGGACCAGGGCCAGCAGGCTCAGCCCGGGGCGCAGGCTGGCGGCGAACATCACCGCACTGGCGACCTGGCCGAGCGGGCGGCGCGCGGCAGTGCGCATCACGCGCAGGCTGCGCGTGAACTGCAGCAGCAGCCAGAACACGATCAAGGTGGCCGCCAGGGCCAGGCCGGGCGCGCCCCAGCGCCACCACCCCAGGCCGAGGGCGAGTGCCGCCAGCGCCCAGCCGAGGAGGGCGTTCACAAGAATCCTCCGCCCCCGAAGGGCTTCGGTGTGAGCGCTTGGGAGCGGCCCGGCGCGGTCACAGGCTGCGCACCAGGTCGATCGCCTGCTCGACGCGCTCCACCGGGTGGATCTCCAGGCCCTCGAAGGCCTTCTTCGCCGCGCCCTTGGGCAGGTTGGCGGCCGGGACCAGGGCGACCGAGAAACCGAGCTTGGCCGCCTCGCGCAGCCGCTCCTGGCCGCGCGGGGCGGGCCGCACCTCGCCCGCCAGCCCGACCTCGCCGAAGGCGACGAAGCCGCGCGGCAGGGCGCGCTCGCGCAGGCTGCCCTGGATCGCCAGCAGCGCCGCCAGGTCGGCCGCCGGCTCGCTGATGCGCACGCCGCCGACCGCGTTCACGAACACGTCCTGGTCCTGGCAGCTGACCCCGGCGTGGCGGTGCAGCACCGCCAGCAGCATCGCCAGGCGGTCGCGGTCCAGCCCCACCGATAGCCGGCGCGGGCTGGCACCACCGCTGTCCACCAGCGCCTGCACCTCCACCAGCAGCGGCCGCGTGCCTTCCAGCGTCACCAGCACGCAAGAGCCCGGCACCGGCTGGCCGTGGGTGGACAGGAAGATCGCGCTCGGGTTAGCCACCCCCTTCAGGCCGCGCTCGGTCATCGCGAAGACGCCGATCTCGTTGACGGCGCCGAAGCGGTTCTTCACCGCGCGCACGAGGCGGAAGCTGCTGTGCGTGTCGCCCTCGAAGTACAGCACGGTGTCGACGATGTGCTCCAGCACGCGCGGGCCGGCGATCGCGCCTTCCTTGGTCACGTGGCCGACCAGCACCACCGTGGTGGCGCTGGCCTTGGCCAGGCGCGTGAGCTGGGCCGCGCATTCGCGCACCTGGGCTACCGAGCCGGGGGCCGAGCTGAGCTGGTCGGAGTACAGGGTCTGGATCGAGTCGATCACGCACACCGCCGGGCGCTCGGCCTCGATCGCGGCCTGGATCTTCTCGAGCTGGATCTCGGCCAGCACGCGCACATGCTACGCCGCCAGCCCCAGCCGCTGCGCGCGCAGCGCGACCTGGGCGCCGCTTTCCTCGCCGGTGACGTACAGCGTCGGCACGCTGCGCGCCAGGCTGTCCAGCGCCTGCAGCAGCAGCGTGCTCTTGCCGATGCCGGGGTCGCCGCCGATCAGCACCACGCCGCCGGCCACCAGGCCGCCGCCGAGCACGCGGTCGAGCTCGTCCACGCCGCTGGGCAGGCGCGCGACCTCGGTGGCCTCGATCTGCGCCAGGGTGGCCACCGGCTGCGTCTTCGCCAGCGCCTGGTAGCGATGCCGGCCGGCCGGCTCGGCCACCGACTCGACCAGCGTGTTCCAGGCCTTGCACGCCGGGCACTGGCCGAGCCAGCGCGCGCTCGCGCCGCCGCACTCGCTGCACAGGTAGACGTTGCGCTCACGTGCCATCGGGGCGATTGTCCACGCCCGCCCCCGCCCTTCCACGCCGCGCCGGCGGCGAACCCGGGCTCGAACTCACAGGGAAACGCCGGGCCGTCCCAGGTGCAGCGAAGGGTTGGGCGTCGCCTCCGGGCTTGCCGACCTACAAGCGCTCGGCCCAGTAGCCCGGCTCACGGTGCTGATGCGCAATGGCGTAGAAATGCGGACCCGTCCCGGTGGGTTCATAGATGATCGAGTAGGGGAACCGGTCGAAGTGATAGACCCGCAGGCCGTAGTCCGCATGCGGCCCACGCGCTTGGTTCTCGACCAGCAGACCACTAACGCGCTCAAACTCCGCGAGGAACGCCTCAGCGACAGCGCGACTGGCATGCTCTGCGTAGTAGACCGCAGCCTCGCCAAGCTCGGCTTCGGCCTGCGGGTGAAGCCAGTAGCTCAAGCGATGCGCGCGCGAACTCGGGCCAGCGCAGTGTCGCCGTCAACCAGGGTAACCTTGCCGGCGCGAACTTCCTCGCGCCGAGCATTTGCTGCTTTGAGCCAAGCGGCCTGGGCCGGCGACCTTGGCTCGAAGCTGGCAATGAGACGCTCGACGAGCTTGGCGCGATCTTCCGGAGCGAGGCTAAGGGCCTGGGCAGTGAGGTCTTCGACGGGTATAGACATGGCGAGCCTCAGACGCAGAAGGGCAAGCATGCCACATGACGCCGGCGCTGTGCGCGGGGTGGTACTTGCGACGCTCAACGTTCGAGGTACCCGGCCTGGCGCGGCGTGACGACGTCGGGCCAGCATGAAATGCAATCCACCGAAGTCAAGCCCTGTCACCCCTTGCAGGCGTGGCGTGCGTGGTGCTTGACGTGGTTCGGCGGCCGAGGTCGAGATCGTCCCGGGCGCAAGCGCTGCGTGTCGGTCGCGAGCTGGCTGAGCGCCCAGGCGATGGCGCCCGCTCGGACTCGCACTCAGGAACGCGCTGACCGCAGACAGGCAAGAGGCAAGACCTGCCCCCCGGGCCTACGTCTCGGTCACTTGAATCGCCATGCAGCGGGGCGTGAGCGGGTGCGATCAGGCCTTGCGCTTCAGCCGCTCGACTTCGACGTGGAAGGCTGGGGTCAGGTCTGCGATCAGGGCTTCGATGTCGCGCACCTGATGTTGAACCGTCAGTACCGCGATGCTTCGCGGCACGAGGTCGTAGATCACGAAATGCTGCCGCGCCGGAACCATCAGAAGTGGAGCCGAGCGACGCTGCCGCAGACGGCCCATCTCCGGGTTGGCGGCAGCAACGCCCATGGCCAAGTACAGGTCGGCAAGGTACGGGTCGGCAACGTCGTCCCCCCATTCGCGGCGTGAGCGCGTGTGGATGCGGCGCAGATCCAGCGCCGCATTCCGGGTCAGCAGGAACGTGGCGGGTGATGGCGCGTCACTGCCAGCCATCGGCTTCCTTGCGGTCGAGTACAGCCATGTCTGCCTTGAAGTCGCCGCTGGACGCAATGACTCGGCCCGCCGACAAGTCTCGGTAACCGGCGAGGATGGCGTCCTGCACGAACTGGCCGTCGCGCCGTTCCATGTCGCGGCGAATCAGGTCGCGCACGTATTCGCTGGGTGTTTCGTACAGACCTGCCTCGCCGACCATCCGATCCACGAACTCAGCCAGGGGTTGCGACAGGCGGGCGTTGATGCGTTCGGACATGGGAACCTCCAGGGGCGATCAGATGGCCGCATTGTCGCGCTGATGGCGACAGCTGTCGCAACTATTGCGCACAAGGAGGACAGCCGATGGTGCTGCAATCCACCGAAGTCAAGCCC
>CAUJJP010000173.1 GCA_963205525.1 Pseudomonadota bacterium
GGGCCGATGCTCCAGGCCAGCGTCGGCTGCAATGTCCTTGGCGGCCTGAGCCAACTCCCTGCCGCGCAGCGTGCCCAGCAGGTTTCGCGCGAGGATCACGCGCTGCCCGCGCCGCTCGGCCAGACCCTGTTCGGCCAGGAAGTCGGCGCGCTTCTGGAGTGCCTCCTTGGTTTCGCCGCCAAAGCCCAGGTCGCCCAATCCTCGGCCGCCGCCGATCAATTGCTGATCCAGCCAGGTGGCGCCGATGACACGGGCCTGCCGCTCGATGGGCAGATGCGATTTCAGCTCCACGGCCACGCCGCCCAGGCGCTGCGCGTCGTAGCGGCGGCCCTGTTCGGGCAGATCGCCAGGCACCTTCCATAAACCTTCGGCCACACGCTCCACGATACCGGCCCGGCGCAAGGCCTCCAGCCGGCGGACGTGGGTTGCTACCACCTCTTGCGGATCGCGGCCGGGCACGGCCTGGCCCTGGGCGATGGCAAGGTGATGGTCGGCGCGGTACAGGCCACCGCTCGCCAGCGCGGCGATGTTGCGGTCGGCCGCACGCACGTCGGCCGACCCCTTCACTTCCACCACGGCGCCGGCCGGATAGTTCGCCAACTCGTCACGGACATTCAGCGCGACATAGTGGGCCTTGCCGTCCACCCCGTCGATGACCAGATAGCCCCGGTCGCGCAACTCGTCCGCCAGCCCCTTGGCGGCCACGCGGCCGAGAATGGTTCGGCCATCGTCGCTCGGCTCGAACACCGCCAGCTCGCGCGGCTGGCCGCGCATGGCCCGCTGCATGGTGCGGATGATGTCGCCGCGCTCGCCCAGGGCGCGCAGCGTCTTCTCCGCATCGGCATGGACAGCCCACGTGCCCGGCTGCACTTCATCGGCCAGGCCCAGGCGCTGCAAATGTTGCAGGCGGTCGATCAGCAGCAGCCGCTGGCGTTGCAGCCGCGGTTCGTTGAAGCGTTCGATCTGCACTCGGCCACCCTCGCCGACCTCGCGTTGCAGGATGCGATCCAGGCTCGTCCACCGCTCCTGCTCCACCTCGCGCTGCAAGGCCTGCTGGATCTCCAGCTCGGTGCGCGGCCCCAGCCATTCGGTCGCCAGCTCGGCGGCGCAGTGGCGGAATCCATCGGCGATATAGTCGCCCGCGATGATGAGGTCTTTGCCGGTGTCGTCGCGCCCGCGCACGACGATGTGAGTGTGCGGGTTGTCGGTGTTCCAGTGGTTGACGGCCACCCAATCGAGGCCCGTACCCAGATCGGCCTCCATGCGGCCCATGAGGTGCCGCGCGTAGGTGCTCAGGTCTTCTAGTTCCGCGCCGTCCTCGGGCGAAAGGATGAAGCGGAAGTGATGTCGGTCATCGGCGCAGCGTTCCTTGAAGGCGTCGAGGTCGGCGGCATCGGTCTGCGGCCCATAGGCTTGGCCCGGCTCGCCATCGCGGCCCACGCCATCGCGCTCGATGTAGCGCAGGTGCTTGGCGAGCGACTGCGGGCTGGCCCGTTGCTGGTTGACCAGCAGCGTCTTGATGGTCACGCGCCGCGACATGGGCGTGAGCTTTGCGCCTGCGAAGCGGGCCGCTGTATGACCGCGCCCCAGGCGCGAGCCGGGGCGTTGGCCTGCTCGCTGGCCCTGGCCGCCGGACGCGGTGGAATGGCGCATCGAAGACTTGCCGCCGCTGGCCTTGCCGGTCTGCTTGAGCACCTTCGACACGAAGCTCTGGCCCTGGCCTTTGCCCCGGCTCTTCGGGGCGCTGGGGCGCACGCGGAAATCGTCGTCGCGGCGGTCGGTCATGGCCGCTCTCCCTGCAAGCTATGGCGTGTCCGGTCGTGCGAAGCACGCGGACATGCCTGCATCGGCGCGGGCCTCGCTTCCTGCGCGGCACGACGGCGAAGCCGCTGCGTGCCGCGCCACCCACACGTGCAGACTGGCTTTCGATGCGGCCCGGTGCCGCGTCCTTTTGTCTTGCCTTCCGCCTTTGCCCCTCGCTGGCGCTCCGGGCAGCGGCGGCCCGGCGGCGCTGCTGCGCGAGCAGCCAGCGCGCCGGCGAACGCGCGAACCAGCACGATGAGGGCCGCAGGCCGGGCGCGTTCGAGGCAAGACGCCTGCACATGGGACGGCTGCGCCGGAGGCAGCGCGAAGTGCGGCGCGGATGCGCTTGCACTACACGCGCGACAGCATGGCGACAGCCAGCAGAACGACACGCCCGATAGCACGATGATGCGCAGCGAATCGACGGAGATCATGGGCGTGACTCCAGCCAGACCGGACGTGCAACGCCGATCACGGCGGATGCGCTGACCGGCCCGAAATACCGGCTGTCGAACGACGCCGAATTGGTCACACTGAGCAGGAACAGTTCACCGGGTTCTAGGCGACGGCACTGCTGCCAGGATGGCAGCGGCCGGCCCCAGCGGTCGGCGGGCAGCACGACGGCCGAAGGCACGCCGTCGATGTGGACGACGCGGCCAGCGATGCACACCTCCTGCGGCGCGACGGCGCCTACGCGCTTGAGCAGCGGCACGCGCGTCGGCAAGTAGCCGCGCTGCGCGGCCAGCGTGGCAGCGTCTGGCGGCAGCGTGGTCAGCACGATGCTGCCCACGGACAACGGGCGTGGCGGCGAGCTGGTGCCGCGGCCCAGCGTTTCGACACGATACCAGCCGACCGCCACGCTGACGGACGGGTTGTAGATCAGGCGCGGCAGCGGCTGCACGAAGGACGCCCAGGCCAGCGCAGCGAGGCCGCAGGCGGACAGGCCAGCCAGTACGAGGCGAGCGCGCAAACGTGCGCGGGGCGAGCGAGGACGCGGCGCGGTGCCGGTAGTCGAAACGGCGGTCATGGCAGTTCCCTCCCGATGAGCCAGGCGGCGTGCCGCTCGGCGGTGTATTCGGGCAGTGGCAGGCGCGCAGCGAGCCGGTTGGCGAGCGTGCGCCAGTACGCAGGCGAGACAGCGGCGGGCGCGATGCCCAGCACCTCGATGGCGTCGATGCGCTCCAGCACGGCGCGCACCTGGTTCCCGCCCTCGGCGTGCAGCAGCAGGCGCGCGCCCGGCTGCACGCCAGGGATGCGCTGCGCCGCATCCAGCGGCGTGCAAGCCTGCATGACCATGAGCTGCCAGCGCACGGTGCCGTAGTCGTTGGCCTGCCAGCGGACGCGGCAGAACATGGCGCCCGGCAGAAACACCGCGCAGCGTCGCCAACGGTCGAGCTGGTGCGTGCGCGCGGGTTCGCCAAAGCGCAGGTAGAGATTGAAACGCGGTTCGATGTAGGCCAGCGCCACGCGCGTCAGCGGCGCGCTGGCAGGCTGGGTGGAAGGTGCGACAAGCGCAGCCATGGCCGCGATGGCAACAGACGCGGGGGCATGCGAAGCGGATGCGTTCATGATGTGTTCTCCCTGCGTTGTTTGGGAAACTCTCGCTCCAGCAGGCCGCGCAGCAGGTCGGCCACGGTCACGCCTTGCGTGAAGGCCGACACCTTGATGCGCGAGCGCATGGCGGGCGTGATGTCAAGCGTGAGGCGAGCGGTGTAGAGGCCGCCCTTGCCCAGTGCATCGGCG
>CAUJJP010000174.1 GCA_963205525.1 Pseudomonadota bacterium
CTGCGCCCAGCCCGCCATCGGGCTTGCAAGCCCGATGGCCCTCGCCAGGCGAATCACAGTCCGCAGTGGACTGTGATTCGTCCGGGCTCGGCCCCCCGTGGGGGTCAAGGAAACTTGGGACGGCCCGGCGTTTCCTTGAGAGCGCCCCCCGGGGAGGCTCAGCGGCTGAGCATCTCGTGGCGGTCGGCGGCGGCGAACAGGTCGGCCGCGACGCCGGGGTCGCTGTGCTGCAGGCGACGCGCCATCTCGCGCGCCTGGCAGGCCTCGAGGGCCCGGTTGCCGGTCTGCGGCGCACCGCCGAACAGGCTGGAGATGGCGTTCCACACGGGGGCGAACCAGCTTTGCTGGCTGTGGCTGAGGTTCAGGCTGCTGCTCATGGCGATTCCTTGCAAGTGGTCTGAGGTGGCGGCGCTTCAGGCGCGCGCGGCGAGTCCGGTCAGGGCGGCCCGGGCCGCCCGATCGGCTGCAGCACGCATGCCGCGTGCCAGATCGGGGTGGCAGAACGCCTGCAGATCCGCTTGCCGTCGCAGTTCGCTCGCGGCACGGCGTTGCCCGTGGCGCTCGAAGGCAGCCCAGATCCCGGACCACAGGCCGTCGTGCCGGCCTTGCTGCAGGGTGGGTGCGTGACGGTTCAGGACGGTGCTGCTCATGGCGTTCCCCTCTTCGACAGGATCGGGTTAACCCTGACGACCCAGAGATTAGTGCAAACCCTGACTCTATCCAATGAATGTTTCGTATGTTTGATATAAACAAAACGTAAATCATGAGCGCGTCGTGAGCAGCTTCCGCACCCTGGACCTGAACCTGCTGCGGGTCTTCGACGCCGTGATGCGTGAGGGCAGCGTCACCCGTGCCGCCGACGAGCTGGCGATGACGCAGCCGGCGGTCAGCCACGCCCTGAAGCGGCTGCACGCCTGGCTGGGCGAGCCGCTGTTTCGCCGCAGTGCCGCCGGCATGACGCCGGGCGCGCGCGCCAGCGCCCTGTGGCCGCAGGTGCGCGCGGCGCTGCAGGACCTGGAGCGCGCCCTGGCGCCGGGCAGCTTCGACCCCGGGCGCGACCGCGTCGAGTTCCGGCTCTCGATGTCCGACGCCTCGGCGGCGGTGATGGTGCCGACCCTGGTGTCCGCCCTCGGCGATGGTGCGAGCCAGGTCGACCTGCGCGTGCAGCCCTTGACCACGCGCGACCCGCGCGCCCTGCTGCACACCGAGGAGGCCGACCACGCGGTCGGCCACTTCCCGGCCCTGGCCAGCCCGGAACTCACCGAAGGTGAGCGTTCACTGTTGCGACACGATCGGCTGCATCAGACGCCTTACGTCTGTGTCATGCGGCCAGGCCATCCCCTGGCCGAGCTCGAGCTGAGCCTGGAGCACTATGTGCAGGCGCAGCACGTGCTGGTCAGCGTGTCCGGCCTTGCCTATGCCGAGGTCGACGAGGCGCTGGCGCTGCAGGGGCGCAGACGCAGGGTGGTGCTGACCGTCAACCAGTACCACCTCGCCGGCCGCGTGGTGGCGCAGTCCGACCTGCTGGCGGTGCTGCCGCGCAGCATCGTCACCGGCCCGATCGCCGAGACGCTGCTGCTGCGCCCGCTGCCGGTGGCGATCGGGCCGCTCACGGTGGACATGGTCTGGCTCGCGCGCCGCGACGGCGACCCCGCCCACCGCTGGCTGCGCGAACAGGTGCGGCGGGCGGCGGTGTTCGATTGACTCGGGGCCGAGGCTGGCGAACGAGCCGGGGTGCTCAGGCCAGCACGGCCGCCATCGCCTGTGCCGTGCGCTCGACGTTGCCGCTGTTCAGCCCGGCCACGCACATGCGGCCGCTGCGCACCAGGTAGACCGCGTGCTCCTCGCGCAGCCGGTCCACCTGCGCCGCGCTCAGGCCGGTGTAGCTGAACATGCCGCGCTGGTGCAGGAAGTAGCCGAAGTCGCGCCCCGGCAGGCGCTGGCCCAGCACCGCGTGCAGCTGGCGGCGCATGGCCTGGATGCGCTCGCGCATGGCGGCGACGTCGGCCTCCCAGGCGCTGCGCAGGCCGGGCGTGCCGAGCACGCGGGCGACGATGCCGGCGGCGTGGATGGACGGGCTGGAGTAGTTGCGGCGCACGGTGGCCTTCATCTGGCCGAGCACCAGATCGGCCTCGGCGGCGTCGCCACAGACCACCGACAGCGCGCCCGCACGCTCGCCGTACACGCTCATGCTCTTGCTGAAGGAGTTGGTGACGAAGAAGCTCAGCCCGGCGTCGGCGAGCAGCCGGATCGCGTAGGCGTCCTCGGCGATGCCCTCGCCATAGCCCTGGTAGGCCACGTCCAGGTAGGCCAGCAGCTCGCGCTCGCGCAGCAGCGGCACCAGCGCCTGCCACTGCGCGCGCGTGAGGTCGACCCCGGTCGGGTTGTGGCAGCAGGCGTGCAGCAGCACCACGCTGCGCGGCGGCAGGGCGCGCAGGGTCTCGCACATGGCGTCGAAGCGCAGGCCGCCGCTGGCCGGGTCGTAGTAGGGATAGGTCTGGACCGCCAGCCCGGCGCCCTCGAACATCGCCCGGTGGTTGTCCCAGCTCGGGTCGCTCACCCACACGCCGCTGTTCGGCAGCCAGCGCTTGATGAAGTCCGCCCCCACCTTCAGGCCGCCGCTGGAGCCCACCGTCTGCAAGGTGGCGACGCGGCCGGCGCGCAGCGCGGCGCTGTCCTCGCCGAACAGCAGCTTGCCCACCTCGGCGCGCATGGCGGCCGATCCCTCCATCGGCAGATAGGGCTTGGCGGCGTTGTCCACCAGCATCTGCGCCTCGGCGTCGCGCACGCAGTCCAGCACCGGGATGCGGCCGGCGTCGTCGAAGTAGATGCCGATCGACAGGTTGACCTTGTGCGGCCGCGGATCGGCCTGGAAGGCCTCGTTCAGGCTCAGGATGGGGTCGCCGGCGTAGCGGTCGAGGTGCGAGAACATCATGTCTTCAGGGCCTCCTGGATGTCGGCTTCCATGGATTGCGGGGTGTCGGTCGGGGCGCAGCGCTTGCGTACCTGGCCGTCGCGGCCGACGATGAACTTGGTGAAGTTCCACTTCACCGCCTGGGTTCCCAGCACCCCGGGCGCCTGCGCCTTCAGCCAGCGCCACAGCGGGTGGGCGTCCTCGCCGTTCACGCAGACCTTGGCCATCATGGGGAAGCTGACGCCGTAGTTCGCGCTGCAGAAGGACGCGATCTCGTCGTTGCTGCCCGGGTCCTGGGCACCGAATTCGTTGCTCGGGAAGCCCACCACCACCAGCCCCTGGTCGCGGTACTTGCGCCACAGCGCCTCCAGGCCGGCGAACTGCGGCGTAAAGCCGCAGGCGCTGGCGGTGTTGACGATCAACAGCACCTTGCCGCGCTGGCTGGCGAAGTGGGCGGGCTGGCCCGCGATGGACAAGGCCTCGAAGTCGTAGATGCTGGACGCGCTCACTGCCGTCTCCCGTGCTGCCGGGGCCGCCATGTTAGCGGCAGCGGCTGCGGGAGATGGGGGGCTTGCAGGCCCGAGCGCTTTGCCAGGCGGGCCGTGGCGTGCCGCCGCACCCACGCGCGGGCTTGCAAGCCCGCGCGCTTCGGCAGGACGCCGATCCGTCCGCAGGGACGGATCGGCGTCCTGCCTTGTATGTTCTTCCCCGATTTAACTCAATCGTGGTGGAAGGCTGTGAGCTTGTGGATCGAGCGGCGGGGCCGGGGGCCCCCCCCCCGGGTGAACCGGGCCCCCCCCGGGGGG
>CAUJJP010000175.1 GCA_963205525.1 Pseudomonadota bacterium
GCGCTGGGGCTCGGTCTCCACCCCTTCGGCCACCACCTCCAGACCCAGCGCGCGCGCCATCTGCACCACGGCGTGCACGAGCGCGACGTCGCTCGCGTCGGCCGGCAGGCCGTGCACGAAGCTGCGGTCGATCTTCAGGCGCCGGATGGGGCAGCGCTTGAGGTAGGACAGGCTGGAGTAGCCGGTGCCGAAGTCGTCGATCGCCAGCTGCACCCCCAGCGTCGCCAGGGCCCGCAGGCGCTGCAGCGCCTCGTCGGCCTCGTGCACGAGGATGGACTCGGTCAACTCCAGCTCCAGCCGTGACGCCGGCAGGGCGTGGCGCTCCAGCACCGCCGCCACGCGCTCGACGAAGTCGGGTTGCCTGAACTGCAGCGCCGAGACGTTCACCGCGACCAGCAGCTCGCGCCCCTCGGCGGCCCAGGCCGCGCCCTGGCGCACGGCCTGCTCGAGCACCCAGTCGCCGATCGCGACGATGAAGCCGGTGTCCTCGGCGACCGGGATGAAGCGCCCCGGCGGCACGTCGCCGAGCTCGGGGTCGCGCCAGCGGATCAGCGCCTCGGCACCGCTGACGGTGCCGCTGGCCAGGTCCACCTGCGGCTGGTAGTGGAGCCGAAAGCGCTGGCTCGCCAGCGCCTGGCGCATCGCGTGGTCCAGCCGCATCTGGCTGCGCAGGTCGCCCTGCGCCTGGCGCTGGTGAAAGCGCAGCCCGTTGCTGCCGCCGGCCTTGGCGCTGCGCATCGCGCCCTCGGCGTGGCGCAGCAAGTCGTCGGCGCACTGGCCGTGGCCGGGCGCGAGTGCGATGCCGACGCTGCCGGTGAGGGTGAAGGCATCGCCCTCGAACTGCCAGGGCTGCGCCATCGCGCCCAGCATGCGCAGCGCCGCCGCCTCGGCGGCGGCGGCGTCGCTGTGCTGCAGCAAGGCGGCGAACTGGTCGCCGCCGATGCGCGCCACGAGGTCGCCGCTGCGCATCGCGCGCTGCAGCCGCGCCGCCACCTCGCACAGCGCGCGGTCGCCGATCTCGTGGCCCAGGCTGGCGTTGACGAGCCGGAAGCGGTCGAGGTCGAACACCAGCAAGGCGAAGCCGTCGCCGTCGTGGCGGATCGCCTGCGCCGCCGCATCGACCTGTTCGGCGAGCTGGCGCCGGTTCGCCAGCCCGGTGAGGGCGTCGGTGCGCGCCAGCAGGTCCAGTTTCTCGTCCGCCGCCACGCGCTCGCTGAGGTCGCGGAACGACCAGACCCGGCCGAGCGGACGGCCGCGGCTCCACAGCGGGCGCACCACGCGCTCCAGCACCTGGCCGGACAGCAGGCTCAGGCGGTCGGTGGCCGACAGCAGCGTCGTCTCCTGCAGCGACTGCAGGCGCCGTTCGTAGGCCTGCGGGGCGTCGACCACCTGCCGCATCCAGGACTGCACGGCCTCGTCGCGCTGCGCCGCGAACAGGGAGTCTGGCATGCCCCAGAGCTCGGCGAAGCGGCGGTTGAAGGCACGGATGGCGCCGTCGATGCCGGTCACCAGGATGCCGTCGGCAGTCGACTCCAGGGTCGCCTGCAACTCGGCCGCGAGGTCTTCCTGCGCCGCCAGGGCGCGGCGCTCGGCGCTCACGTCGCGCGCGCAGACCAGCCAGTGGCTGATCCGGTCGGTGCTCGTGGCCTGCGTCGTGCCGTCCCCGGCCAGCGGCCGGATCGTTCGCCACAAGTGCAGCAAGCGGCCATCGGCGGTGTGCAGCAAGGTCTCGGACTCGAGCGCCTCGGTGCCGGCGGCGCGCGCCTGTGCCGCCTCCCACCAGGCCAGGTCCTCGGGGCTGCCGATCAGGTGGTCGGCGCGCGTGGCGCACAGCGCGGCCTCGTCGCGGCCAAACAGCCTGCAGGCCGGCGTATTCGCCATCGCCACCCGCAGCCCGGGCCGGGAGACGATCCAGGCCGGATCGGGCAGGGCCTGCAGCAGGCTGCGCCAGGCGGAGGGCGCGGCGTCCACGGGATCCGCAGTGTCCATGGCCCCCACGGAGGGCATGGCGGGCATGGACTGCAGGCCCTCCATCAGCCGGCCTCGGTGGGCCGCTGCACCGGCTCGAAGAAGTAGTGCAGCGTGTCGCGCGGTGCGAGGTAGGCGAGGGCGTCGGCGGGCAGCCGCGCCGCCGGCAGGCTGCCGCGGATCGAGAGGCCGGGTTCGCTCTCCAGGTCCAGCAGCAGCGCTTCGTCGGCCGGCACCGCCGGGTCGTGGACCAGGACTTGCGGCCGCAGCGGGCGCGCCGGATTGACCGCCATCACCATCGCGTGGCGGCCGTCGCTGAGCTGGACGATGGTGCCTGCGGGATAGACCCCCATGGTGCGCACGAAGGCCGCCATCAGAGCCGCGTCGAAGCGCCGGTGCTGCTGCGCGAACAGGATCGCGACCGCCTCGTGCGGCGTGCGCGCGGGGGTGGCAACAGCCGGGTTGCACAGGTTGTCGTAGCCGTCGGCCACCGCCACGATGCGCGCGGCCGGCGTCATCCGGTCGCTGGACAGTCCCTGCGGGAAGCCCTGAGCGTCGGCGCGCTCGTGGTGCTGGGCGATCACCGCCAGCGCGTCGGCATCCAGGCCCATGCGCTGGCCCAGGGCGAGGCCGTGCGCCACGTGGTCGCGGTAGGCACGGGTCTCGTTGGCGCTGAAACCCTCGTCGTGGTGGCGCATTCGGTGCGGCAGCTCCAGCTTGCCGACGTCGTGGAACATGGCGCCCAGGCCCAGGCTCAGCAGGCCCGCCTCGTCCAGGCCCATGCTGCGCCCCATCAGCAGCGCGATCACGGCCACGTTCAGGCCGTGTGCGGCGCTGCGGTCGCCGCTGCGGCCGTTCACGAGCCGGATGCAGTGCTCGCCCGCCTGCGACATCCGGTCCAGCAGCTTGCGCGACAGGGCCAGCGCCTGCGCACCGGCCTCGGCGGGCGCGTTCAGGGCGCGCCGGCCCGCCGCCTGCAGCGCACGGTTGGCCTCGTCGCACTCGCGCTCCAGCTCGGCGAGCTGCTGCTGGTGCTGCGCCAGGCGCGCGCGTGCTGCCTGCGCCTGCAGTTCCTGTGCGCTCGGGGGCTCGGGTGGCGATGGCGCAGCCGCAGGCGGCTCACTCGCGGGCTCGACCGGCACGCTGGCCTGCGGATCCCAGCGCACGCGCTGCAGGCCGAGCTCGCGGATGGCCGCGATCTGCTCCGGCGCCAGGATGCGGAACGACGAACGTGGGAAGGGGTGCTGCATCCACCCCAGGTCGAGGTGGACGAACATGCCGACCCGCAGGTCTTGAACAGAGACGATGGACAACATGGCTGATCGAGCGGGCCCCCGCACGGGGTATCCCACCTGCTGTCTATCGGCAGCCGCGGACCAAGCTTGAGCGTCTTCGCCCGGCCCGGCCTGTTGCGGGGCCGGCGGCGTACAGTCGCGGCGTCTCGCGCCGCGGCAGCGCGTGGCGCGCTCTGCCTGCCATGCATTGCGCGTGAACGGCGTCACGCCGCGGACCCCATTTCTTGCTAGGCTGGACGATGACCCATCCCCTGGACGAAGCGCTGCAGCTGCAGCCGCTGGGCGAGCACCGCTTCGGCGGCGCCACCCACGCTGCCTACGCCAACATGGTCGGCCCCTTCGGCGGCGTGACGGCGGCGGTGATGCTGCAGGCCGCCTTGCTGCACCCGGCGCGGCTGGGGGACCCGATCGCGCTCACGGTCAACTTTGCCGGTCCGGTGGCCGACGGGCGCTTCGAGGTCCAGACGCTGCCGCTGCGCACCAACCGCAGCACCCAGCACTGGTCGCTGCAGCTGCTGCAGGACGGGCAGACCTGCGCCAGCGGCAGCGCCGTGTTTGCCACCCGGCGCCCGACCTGGGGCGCGGTGGAGGCCAGCCCGCCGCCCGACCTGCCTGCCGCGCAGGCCCTGGCGTCCCTGCCCGGTGCCGGCCTGCCGGCCTGGGTGCGGTGCTACGACATGCGCTTTGCCCCCGGCGAGGAGGCCTTCGGGCTCGATGGCGCGGAGCAGCCACATTCGGCGAGCCGGCTGTGGGTGCGCGACGAGCCGCCGCGGGCGCTGGATTTCGCCAGCCTGGCGGCGCTGGCGGACAGCTTCTTCCCGCGCGTGTTCGTGCGCCGGCGCCGCTTCGCGCAGATCGGCACCGTGACCCTGAGCACCTATTTCCATGCCGATGCGGCGCTGCTGGCGGCGCAGGGCGAGCGCCACCTGCTGGCCAGCGCACGCGCGCTGGCCTTCCACGACGGCTACCACGACCAGAGCGCCGAGCTGTGGTCGCACGAGGGCCGGCTGCTCGCCAGCGCGCACCAGATGGTCTATTACCGCGACTGAATCACCGCGACTGAATCACCGCGACTGAGGCGGGTGGCCGCTCAGTGCAGCGGTGCGGCGCCGAACAGCGCCGCTGCGGCCGCCGCCGGCTGCTCGGCCGCCAGCACGGCGTCGAGCTGGGCCGCGAGCCGGCGCGTGTCGGCGCGCAGCACGCGCTGCTTGATCGCCGCCAGCCGCGAGGGGTGCATGGAGAAGCTGCGCAGCCCCATCGCCAGCAGGAGGTCGGTGAAGGCGGTGTCGCCGGCCATCTCGCCGCACACGCTGACCGCCTTGCCGGCGGCCTGCGCGCCTTCGATGGTGCGCCGTATCAGCGCCAGCACCGCCGGGTGCCAGGGGTCGTACAGGTGGGCGACCGATTCGTCGGCACGGTCTATCGCCAGCGTGTACTGGATCAGGTCGTTGGTTCCGATGGAGACGAAGTCCAGCTCCTGCAGCAGCTGGTCGAGCACCAGCACCGCGGCCGGCACCTCGACCATGGCGCCGATCTCCACCGTGCCGTGGGCGCGGCCGGCGGCGTCGAGCTGGGCGCGCGCGCGCGCCAGCGCCTCGCGCGTGGCGCGCAGCTCGGACCGCTGCGAGACCATGGGCAACAGGATGCGCAGCTTGCCGTGCGCGGCGGCGCGCAGCAGGGCGCGCAGCTGGGCCTGGAACATGGCGGGCTCGGCCAGGCTCCAGCGGATCGCGCGCTGCCCCATCGCCGGGTTGAGCTGGTGCTCGTGGCGCAGCTCGCCCACGCTCATGCGGTCCAGCGGCTTGTCGGCGCCGATGTCGACCGTGCGTATCGTCACCGGCAGGCCGTTCATGGCCTGCATCGCGCTGCGGTAGGCCTCGTACTGCTCGTCCTCGCCCGGCAGGCTGCCGGCGCGGTTCATGAACAGGAACTCGCTGCGGAACAGGCCCACGCCCAGGGCGCCGGCGGCCACCGCGGCCGCGGCGTCCTCAGGCAGCTCGATGTTGGCCAGCAGCTCCACCCGCTCGCCGTCCAGCGTCACCGCCGGGGTGTGGCGCAGCCGGTCCAGGCGCGCGCGCTCGAGCTCGCTGTGGCGCTGGCGGAAGCGGTATTCCTCGAGCACGATGGGCGAGGGGTTGACGATCACGACACCGGCGTCGCCGTCTATCACCACCCAGTCGTCCTGCAGGATCAGGCGGCTGGCCTCGCGCGCGCCCACCACCGCCGGGATGTCCAGGCTGCGCGCCACGATCGCGGTGTGCGAGGTGCGGCCGCCGACGTCGGTGACAAAGCCGGTGAACACGCTGCCCTTGAAGTGCAGCATGTCGGCCGGCGCGACGTCGTTGGCCACCAGCACCAGCGGGTCCTCGCCCGCGAAGTCGCGCGCGCCCTGCGCCGCCAGCGGCCCCGGCGTGCCGCTGCCGTCGTGCGCCAGGTGGCGCAGCAGGCGTTCCACCACCTGTTCCAGGTCGGCCTTGCGCTCGCGCAAGTAGTCGTCGTCCATCTCGTCGAACTGGCGCGCCAGCACTTCCAGCTGCGCCGACAGCGCCCATTCGGCGTTGTAGTGGCGCTCGACGATCCAGTGCTTGGTGGCTTCGGTCAGCGCCTCGTCGCGCAGCAGCATCAGGTGCACGTCCAGCAGCGCCGCGATCTCGGGCGGTGCCTCGGCCGGCAGCTCGTGCTGCAGGACGGCGATCTCCTGCGCCACCGCATCGCGTGCGAGGCGCAGGCGCTGGACCTCGGCTTCGATGCGGTCGGCGCCGACGTAGTAGTGGGCGACATCGATGCGGCTGGACGCCACCAGCACCGCGCGCCCGATGGCCACCCCGCGTGAGACCGGCATGCCGAAGACCTGGAAGCTCATGCGCGCAATGTAGCTTGCGGCGGCGATGAAGCGCCCGTTGCGGTCATCGGCGCGGCGCCGCCCGCACGCACGGCAGACGGCGCGCTCAGGCCGCTGCTGCCGGCTCGGCGCTCACTCGCCTTCGCCGAACTTGTCGTCGATCAGGGCGCGCAGCGCGTCCATCGCCGCCTGCTCGTCCTCGCCCTCGGTTTCGATCTGGATCTCGCTGCCCAGCCCGGCGGCGAGCATCATGACGCCCATGATGCTCTTGGCGTTGATGCGGCGTTCGCCGCGCGCCAGGTGGACCTCGCAGCGGAAGCTGCCGGCGAGCTTGGTGAGCTTGGCCGAGGCGCGGGCGTGCAGCCCGAGCCGGTTGCTGATGCGGATGGAGCTTTGGATCACGGTGCGGTGGGGGTGGCTTCGCTCGGGCTGGCGGGCGCCAGCGGCATGATGCCCAGCCGCGCGCCGTCGACGGCGCGCGCCGCCAGCGCCTCCAGCGGCAGCTCGGCATAGCACAGGGTTCGCCAGAGCATGGGCACGTTGACGCCGCTGACCACACGCAGGTGCAGCGGATCGGCCAGCATGAGGGCGGCGTTGCAGGGCGTGGCGCCGAAGACGTCGGTCAGCACCAGCCAGTCGGTCTCGCATCCCGCCTCGCGCATGAGCGTCCGCGCCTGCTCGCAGACCTGCTGCGGCGTGGCGTCGGGCGCCACGTCCAGCGCCTGCACGCGTGGCGCGCACTCGGCGTACACGTGCGCGGCCACCGCCTTCAGCGCCGAGGCCAGCGGTGCGTGGGCGACGATCAGCACGGCGGTCATGTTGCAGCGCATTATGCGCGGCGACGATGGGCGCCTTCCTTGATCAAGGGGTGCGCAGGGCGCCGAAGAAGGCCTCGGCCGCCTCGCCGTCGAGCCGCTGGCCGAGCACCGTGGCCTGGTAGACACGGCGGCCCTTGCTGAACACCGCGACCTGCGACTGCAGCGGCCGGCCGTCGCCGCGCCGGCCCGAGAGTGCGACCCGCTGCGTGCCCTGCATGGGCGTCGCGCCGGCCACCGCCAGCGGCAAGGGCTGCGGCTCCCAGGCGCCGATGTTGGCCGCGGCATGGGCCAGCAGGGCTTGCAGCGTGGGCGTCACCTCCGCCGGGTCGCCGACCTCGGCCACCGCCAGCGCGTAGCTGGCGCCGTCGCCCGCGGTGCAGGCGTGCAGGCTCAGCTGCAGTGGCCGGCCGTCGAGCCGGATGTCGCGCCTGTGGGTCTGCGGCTTGCAGGGGAACAGCGCGAGCGCGCCGCTGGCCTCGGGACTGAGCTCGCGCCAGTCCAGCGCCGGGCTGCAGGCCGCGAGCGGGCTGGCGAGCGCCGCCGCCAAGCAGCGCTGCAACAACGGCTGCAGCAAGCGGTGCGGCAGGGCCGTGCGTGTCGCGGTGGGCATCCGGTGCATTATCCGGGGCATGAGCGATGCGAACGATGCGAGGCCGACCCCGATGGCGCTGGCCGGGGTGCGGGTGCTGGACTTGTCGCGCGTGCTCGCCGGCCCCTGGTGCACCCAGACCCTGGCCGACCTGGGCGCCGACGTGATCAAGGTCGAGCGCCCCGGCAGCGGCGACGACACCCGCGGCTGGGGACCGCCTTTTCTCAAGGATGCCGAGGGGCACGACACCGCCGAGGCCGCCTACTACCTGGGGACCAACCGCAACAAGCGGTCCTTGACCCTGGACCTGGCGCAGCCCGAGGGGCAGGAACTGGTGCGCCGGCTCGCCCTGCAAAGCGATGTCCTGGTGGAGAACTTCAAGGTCGGCGACATGGCGCGCTACGGGCTGGATGCGGCGGCCATGCTGGCGCTCAACCCGCGCCTCGTGTACTGCTCGATCACCGGCTTCGGCCAGACCGGCCCCTACCGCGACCGCGCCGGCTACGACTACGCGGTGCAGGCCATGGGCGGCCTGATGAGCATCACCGGCGAGCGCGACGACGCCGTCGGCGGCGGGCCGCAGAAGGTGGGGGTGGCGGTGGCCGACCTGTTCACCGGCATGTACGCCACGGTCGCCATCCTGGCCGCGCTGCGCCACCGCGACGCCACCGGCCAGGGCCAGGCGATCGACCTTGCGCTGCTGGACAGCCAGGTGGCGATGCTCGCCAACCTGGGTGCCAACTACCTCGTCACCGGCCAGGCGCCGGGGCGCGCCGGCAACGCGCACCTCAACATCGTGCCCTACCAGGTGTTCGAGGTTGCCGATGGCCACCTGGTGCTGGCGGTCGGCAACGACGGCCAGTTCGCCAAGTTCTGCGCCATCGCCGGCCAGCCCGGCTGGGCCGAGGATGCGCGCTTTGCGAAGAACGCCGACCGCGTGCGCCACCGCGAGCAACTGGTGCCCATGGTGGCGGCGGTGATGCGCACGCGTGCCAAGGCAGACTGGCTGCAGGCGCTGGAAGCGGCCAAGCTGCCTTGCGGGCCGATCAACGACCTAGCCGAGGTGTTCGCCGACCCCCAGGTGCGCGCGCGCGGCATGGTCACCGAGCTCGCGCACCCGCTGGCCGGCAGCGTCAAGCTGGTGTCCAGCCCGATCAAGCTCGCGGCCACGCCGGTGCAGCAGCGGCGGGCGCCGCCGCTGCTGGGGCAGCACACCGACGAAGTGCTCGCGGACCTGGGCCTGGATGCCGACACGCGTGCCGGCCTGCGCAGCCGCGGCGTGATCTGATCGCGCCGGACGCGATCACACCCGTTCAGCGTCCGAACACCGCCTTCAGGATCGCGCTGCCGCTGCCCAGCGGGTCGCGGCGTATCTTCTTCTCCTCTTCGCCGATCGCCCAGTACAGGCCGTCCAGCGCCTTGCGCGTGACGTAGCGCGGCAGCTCAGCGTCCTGCTCGTCGACCAGGCCTATGCCCTGCGCCTTGGCGGCGAAGCGCTGGTACTTCTCGGCCAGCGCCACGCCCTCGGTCTTCTGCCTGACGATGGGCAGGAACTGCTCGCCCAGCGCGCTGCGCGTCTTGCGCTGGAAGAAGTCTGTCACCGCGGTGTCGCCGCCGCCCACGATGCGCAGCGCGTCCTCGACCGAGATCGTCTTCACCGCGTTCACGAGCAGGCTGCGTGCCTGCGGCACCGCCGCCTCGGCGGCGCGGTTCATCGCCGTCACCAGATCGTCCACCCGCCGGCCCTGGCCGAGGGCGCGCATCAGCTTGGCCGCGTCCTCCAGGTGACCGGGCAGCGGGATGCGCAGCCGCTTGTCGCCGAGGAAGCCGTCGGTGCGGCCCAGGCTGGCCACCGCCGCCTCGGCGCCGCGCGCCAGCGCCTCGCGCACGCCGGCCGTGGCGTCACTTTCGTTGAGTGCGGCGGCATGCGCGCCCAGCGGCAGGCCGGCGGCAAGGACGATCAGGCGGCGACGCTGCATGGAGCCTCCCTGGGTTGGCGCCGCCGCGGGCGGCAGCTTGGAGCCTGTGAAGACATGAATCGGGCATGATTCATGCCTTCACAGGCTCTCAGGCGCCTGCCGCGGGGGCCGGCGCCGCATCCGTCGAAGCCGCCTGCGCGTCAGCCACGCCCGCGGCCCGGGCCTGCTGGTCGGCGTGGTAGCTGCTGCGCACCAGCGCGCCCACGGCGGCGTGGCTGAAGCCCATGGCCTGCGCCTCGCGCTCGAACATCCTGAAGGTGTCGGGGTGGACGTAGCGCCGCACCGGCAGGTGGTGGCCGCTGGGCGCCAGGTACTGGCCGATGGTGAGCATCTCTATGCCGTGCGCGCGCATGTCGCGCATCACCTGCAGGATTTCCTCGT
The DNA here is from genome assembly GCA_963205525.1 of Pseudomonadota bacterium. Next base: position 9,873 of record CAUJJP010000175.1, read on the forward strand.
CGGTCTCGCCCAGGCCCACCATCAGCCCGCTCTTGGTCGGCACCGTGGGCACGCGCTGCTTGAACTTCTGCAGCAGCTGGAGGCTGAAGGCGTAGTCCGCGCCCGGCCGCGCCTGCTTGTACAGGCGCGGCGCGGTCTCCAGGTTGTGGTTCATGACATCCGGCGGCTGCGCCTGCAGGATGTCCAGGGCGCGCTCGTCGCGGCCGCGGAAGTCGGGGGTCAGGATCTCGATGCGGGTGCGCGGACTGGCGCTGCGGATCTGCGCGATGCAGGCCGCGAAGTGGCCGGCGCCGCCGTCGCGCAGGTCGTCGCGGTCGACGCTGGTGATCACCGCATACGACAGCTTCATGGCCGCGATCGCCTGCGCCAGCTGCGCCGGCTCGCCGGCGTCCAGCGGGTCCGGGCGGCCATGGCCGACGTCGCAGAACGGGCAGCGCCGGGTGCACTTGTCGCCCATGATCATGAAGGTGGCGGTGCCGTGGCCGAAGCACTCGCCGATGTTCGGGCAGGCGGCTTCCTCGCACACCGTGTGCAGCTTGTGCTCGCGCAGCACGCGCTTGACCTCGTAGAAGCGCGAACTCGGGCTGCCGGCCTTGACGCGTATCCAATCGGGCTTGCGCAGCACCTCGACCGGCTGCTCCACCTTGATCGGGATGCGCGCGGTCTTGGCCTGCGCCTTCTGCTTCGCGCTGGGGTCGTAGCCGGGTGCGTCCATGGACAGGATTCTAGGAGGGCGCTTGCAGCAGCAGCTGCAGCCGCTGCGATAGCCGTGCCGCCGCATCGGCCCAGGCGATCTCCACCCCGCAGTGGCGCAGGTCCACCGCCTGCAGCCCGGCGTAGCCGCAGGGGTCGATGCGGCCGAAGGGCTCGAGGTCCATCGCCACGTTCAGCGCCAGCCCGTGGTAGCTGCAGTGGCGGCTGACCTTGATGCCCAGGGCGGCGATCTTGCCCAGGCCGGCGAGCGGGTTGCCGCCCGGGCCGGGCGGCGCCAGCGGCGCGTGGCTCGCGGGTGCGTCCAGCCGCACGTAGACGCCGGGTGCGCCGACCACGCGGTGGCCGCTCAGGCCGAGCTCGGCCAGCACCTGGATCACCGCCTGCTCCAGCCGGTAGACGTACTCCTTGACGTAGATGCGCAGCCGCCGCAGGTCCACCAGCGGGTAGGCCAGCACCTGGCCGGGGCCGTGGTAGGTGACCTGGCCGCCACGCTGGGTGGCGACGACCGGGATCTCGCCGGGGTTCAGCACATGCTGGGGTCGCCCGGCCAGGCCCTGGGTGAACACCGGGTCGTGCTCGACCAGCCAGAGCTCGTCCTCGGTGGCGGGGCCGCGGGCGTCGGTGAAGGCGCGCATCTGCGCCTCGATGCCGGCATAGGGGCGGCGGCCCAGGGTCTGCACGCGCATGGCGCCAGTTTAGGGGCGCCCAGAATGCCGACGCCGGAATGCCGACCCGAATGCCGGCCGCCCGCACGCCGCCCCACAGCCGGCCCACACGCCGGCCCACACGCCCGGCGGCAGCGCGCTATCGTTCGTCCCACGATGGCTGCGCCGCGCGTCGTCCTGTCCGGTCTGGCCCTGCTGCTGCTGGCGGCGCCGGCGCTGCAGGCGCGCGGCGCGCGCTCGCCGATCGAGCAGGCGATAGGCGCCTACGAGCGCGGTGACCTCGAATCGGCGCGCCGCATGCTGCAGGCGCTGGCGAACCAGGGCCTGCCCGCGGCCGACCACAACCTGGGCGTGATCGCCTACGACCAGGGCCGGTTCGCCGAAGCCCAGGCGCTGTTTCGGCGCGCCGCCGACGCCGGCTTCGTGACCTCCATGCTGGCCCTGGGCCAGCTGCACGAGAGCGGCCGGCTGGCCGCCGACGGCCGGCCCGAGGTGGCAGCCGCCTTCCTTTGGTGGCGGCGCGCGGCCGAACGCGGCAGCGTGCAGGCGATGGTCGAGGTCGGTACCGCCTACTACCTGGGGCGCGGCGCGGCGCTGGACAAGGCGCAGGCGGCGCACTGGTACCGGCAGGCGGCGCAGGCGGGGGAGGTCGGCGCGCAATACCTGATCGCCGCCATGTACGAGAGCGGCGACGGTGTCGCCGCCGATCTGTGGCTGGCCGCCTACTGGTATGCGCAGGCGGCGGCCAACGGCGACGTGGCGGCGCCGGGCAAGCTGGCCGAGGTGCAGCGCCGGCAGCTCGCGGCTAGAGAACCACTCTGACCATGGGGTGGCTGCTCAGGGTGCGGTAGAGCTCGTCGAGCTGCTCGCGGCTGGTGGCGGTGACGGTGATCGTCAGCCCCAGCCACTTGCCCGCGCTGCTGGGGCGGCGCTCGACGCTGGCGGGGTCGAAGCCGGGGTCGAAGCGCTGCGCCACCGCGACCACGGCCTCGACGAAGCCCTCCACCTGCGCCCCCATCACCTTGATCGGGAACGCGCTCGGGTAGCTGATCAGGCTTTGCTCGGGCGGGATCTCGGGCACGACCACACTTCCTGGATCTGGATCTGGCGCTCAGATGCTCTGCTGCGCCTTGGCGCGCTGGTAGGCCTCGTGCAGCCGGGCGTAGACCGGGCCCGGCTTGCCGCGCAGGGTGCCGTGGCCGACCGGCTCGCCGTCGATCCTGGTCACCGCCAGCACCTCCTTGGTGGCCGAGCTCAGCAGCACCTCGTCGGCGCTGCGCACGTCGGCCTCGCTGATCGGGCGCAGGTTGTAGGCGATGCCGCAGTCCGCGCACAGCTCGCGCAGCAGCTCCACGCGTATGCCCTCGAGCACGTGCTCGCTCTTCGGCGGCCCCAGCAGCGCACCCTCCTGCACGATCCAGGCGTTGCTCGCCGAGGCCTCGGTGAGCATGCCGTCGCGGAACATGAGGGTCTCCACGCAGCCGTGGTCGGCCGAGATCTGGCGCGCCAGCACGTTGCCCAGCAGCGAGGTGCTCTTGATGTCGCCGCGTTCCCAGCGGAAGTCGCGCGCGGTCACGCAGGCGACGCCGGCGTGGCGCATCTCGGCGCTCGGCGGCTTCATCGGGCTGGCCATCATGAAGACGGTGGGCTCGATGTCGGGCGGCATCACGTGGTCGCGCAGCGCCACGCCGCGCGTGACCTGGATGTAGACCAGCTGGTCCTCGGCGCCGGTCTTCTCGTGCAGCGCCGCCACCAGCCGGCGGCACAGCGCCAGCCACTGCTCGCGCGTGTGCGGGTTGGCGACGCGGATCTTGCCCAGCCCGCGCTCCAGGCGCGCCAGGTGGTGGTCGAAGCGGAACAGGCGCCGGCCGTAGACCGGCGCCACGTCGTAGACGCCGTCGCCGAAGATGAAGCCGCGGTCGAGCACACTGATCTTGGCTTCGTTCAGCGGCAGGAACTCGCCGTTCAGGTGACACAGGGTGTCGGGCAGGGCGATCATCGCGCGCTCCTCGGTCGGGTTCAGGGTTTCAGCTTACTACCGGATCTACTGGATCCACAGGCGCAGCGCGTCCCAGCCGCGGCCCAGCAGCCCGGCCAGCGGCACCGGCTCCAGCACCTGCAGCGGCACGCGCCGGATCTCGTCGCCGGCGGCGGTGGTGATGCGGATCTGGCCCACCGCCTGGCCCTGGGTGAGCGGCGCCACCAGCGGGTCGGTGCGGTCGATCAGCGTCTTCATGCCGGCGCCCTCGCCGCGCGGCACCGTCACCACCAGCGGCCCGGGAGCGCCCAGGCCGATGCTGCTGCGCGTGCCCTTCCACACCGGCACCGTGGCCAGCGGCTTGCCGGCCGGGAACAGCTGCACCGCGTCCCACGCCGCCCAGCCCCAGTTCAGCAGCTTCTGGCTTTCGTTGGCGCGCGCCTCGCGCGAGGCCGTGCCCAGCACCACCGACAGCAGGCGGCGCTCGCCGCCGGGCTGCTCGCGCCGCGCGCTGGTGACGAGGCAGTAGCCCGCGGCCTCGGTGTAGCCGGTCTTCATGCCGTCCACCGAGGGATCGCGGCCCAGCAGCATGTTGCGGTTGTCCTGGCGGATCTTGTTGAAGGTGTACTCGCGTATCGAGTAGTAGCGGTAGCCGTCCGGGAAGTCGGTGATGATGTGGCGCGCGATCTCGGCGACGTCGCGCGCGCTGCTGTAGTGGCCGGCCTCGGTGAGCCCGGTGGCGTTCTTGAACTGGGTGTTCTTCAGCCCCCAGGCCTGGGCCTGGCGGTTCATCATCTGCACGAAACCCTCCACCGTGCCGCCCACGGCCTCGGCCAGCACCACCGAGGCGTCGTTGCCGCTTTGCACGATCACGCCGCGCAGCAGCTCGTCGACCTTGGGCGTCATGCGCGGGTCCAGGAACATCATCGAGCCGCCGTTGCGGCGCTCGCTCCAGGCGCGCTCGGACACCGGCAGCTGCTGCTCCAGCGTCAGCTTGCCGTCCTTCAGCGCCTGGAACACCAGGTAGGCCGTCATCAGCTTGGTCAGCGAGGCCGGCTCGGCCTGCACGTCGGCGTCGCGCTCGGCCAGGGTCTGGCCGCTGCTGACGTCGACCAGCACGTACTGGCGCGCGGCGACCTCGGGTGGCTGCGGCAGCGCGGCGCGCGCGGCCAGCGGCAGGGTGGCGATGGCGAAGAGAAGGACGGCGAGCAGATTCATCGTGAGGGGGGCGGCATCCGCTGCCAGGCAGCGGTGACGAGTTGCTTGAGCAGGCCGAGCTGGCCGTGGAAGAAATGTCCGACGCCGGGGACGACGACGACCGGCAGCGTCTGCGGACGCGCCCAGTCCAGCACCGCGCTCAGCGGCACCACCTCGTCGGCCTCGCCGTGGATGACGAGCGTGTCCTGCGACACCGGCGGCGGCGTGAAGTTCAACACCGCGGGGCCGACCAGCACCAGCCGGGCGGTCGCGCCATCCGGCGCCAGCCGTGCCGCCGCGTGGGCCGCCATCGCCGCGCCGAAGGAAAAGCCGCCGAGCGCCAGCGGCAGCGCCAGGTCGCGCTGCGCGTGCAGCACCGCCAGCACGTCCTCGACCTCGCCGCGGCCCTCGTCCCAGCGGCCGGCGGAGCCGCCAATGCCGCGGAAGTTGAAGCGAACCGCGCGCCAGCCGAGGGCGACGAAGGCGCGCGCCAGGGTCTGCACCACCTTGTTGTCCATCGTCCCGCCGTGCAGCGGGTGCGGGTGGCACAGCAGCGCCACCCCCAGTGCCTGGCCGGCCGGGGCGTCCAGCGCCAGCTCCAGCGCACCGGCCGGGCCGGCGATCTGCAGGCGCTGGGTCTGGGCGTTCACCGGCCGACGTCCGGCGCCAGCAGCAGCCGTTCGACGACGCGGCCGTCGCGCAGGTGCGACTCGACGATCTCGTCGATGTCGCTGTGGTCCACGTAGGTGTACCAGGCGCCATCCGGGTAGACCACCGCCACCGGCGCACCGGCGCAGCGGTCCAGGCAGCCCGACTTGTTGACCCGCACCTTGCCCGGCCCGGCGAGGCCGAGTGCCTTCACGCGCGACTTGCAATGCTCCAGGGCCGCTGCCGCGCCGTTGCTGGCGCAGCAGGGGACACCGCCCTCGCGCGCGTTGACGCAGAAGAAGATGTGGCGTTCGTAGTAGCTCATCGGCGAATTGTAGGAGTCGCCCCCAAACGCCCCGGTCGCCCCAGTCGCTGCAGAAGCCACAGGCCCGCCGCGAACGGCCAGCACCATCCCAGCCACTGCGCCAGGCCGTGGAAGCGGATGAATCGGCCCTGCTCCCAGCGCTGCAGGCTGAGCGCGAAATAGGGGTCGGCCGGCAGCTGCGCCACCAGCACCACGCCGGCCGTGACCCCTACCAGGGCGATGCCCAGCAGCAGCCGGCGCCCCAGCGGCGCCAGCAGCAAGGCCGCCACCAGCCCCGCCGCCAGTCCGGGCAGGGTGGCCGGCGTGACCCAGGCCAGGGCCTGCTGCGGGCCGTAGTTCAGTGCCGTCGACAGGGTGAGCACCGCGAGCGCGGTGGCGAGCGCGCCGAGTGCGACCGCGAGCCGGCGCCAGCCCGGTGCCAGCACCGCAAACGCCAGCAGACAGGGTGCGAGCAGGCCGAGCGCGGTGATCAGCGCCTGCCCCGGCAGGCTGGGCGCGGCGATGGCGGCGTCCGCGCCGGCCAGCGCCGCCTGCCATTGCGCGGCCCAGGGCACGCCCTCCAGCCATCCCGCCGCCAGCGGCAGCAGGCGCGGGCCGACCTGGCCCAGGGCCAGCGGCACCGGGGTCGGGAACAGCAGCGCCAGCGGCCACAGCAGCAGCAGCACGACGGCGCCGGCCGAGCGGGTGTCGAACCAGGCCGCCAGCGCGTCCAGCACCCGCTGCGGCGCCCCCCAGCGCGCCAGCGGCAGCGCCAGCAGCGCGCCGACGCCGGCACCGGCGCTGTTGAGCGCCCAGTCCAGCCGCGACGGATGGCGCAGCGGCAGGAAGTGCTGCGCCAGCTCCAGGCCGTAGGACAGGCCGCTGCCCAGCACCGCCGCGGCGACCGCGGCCAGCCATCCGCTGCGGCGGCGCAGCGCCAGGCCCAGCAGCAGGCCCAGCGGCGCGTAGCCCAGGAAGTTGGACCAGAGGTCGAAGGCGATCCGCGGTCGCGGCCAGGGCAGGATCAGGAGATCGATCCAGCGCCGGTCACCCGGCCAGGCCCAGTCCTCGAACGGGAACAGGCTGGCGTAGACCACCAGGGCGCCGAACAGCGCCGCGGCCAGCGCGGCGGGCAGGCGCAGCGGCGCGCCGGCGCCTTGCATGGTTCAGAAGGGCTTGACCACGACCAGGATCACGGTGGCGGCGAACAGCAGCACCGAGACCTCGTTGAAGACCCGGTACCAGCGCTCGCTGCGGCGCTTGTCCAGGTGCTCGAAGCGGCCCAGGATGCGCCAGCAGGCGTGGTGGTAGCCCAGGGTCGCCGCCACCAGCAGCAGCTTGGCGTGCAGCCAGCCGCCGCGGGTGCCGAAGCCCAGCCACAGCCACAGCCCGAGGCCGACCGCCGGCAGCATCAGCAGGCTGGCGAAGCGGTACAGCCGGCGCGCCATGAGCAGCAGGCGCTCGCGCTCGGCGTGGCTGTCCGCGGGTACCACGGCCAGGTTGACGAAGATCCGCGGCAGGTAGAAGAGGCCGGCGAACCAGGCGGCGACGAAGACGATGTGAAACGCCTTGACCCAGAGGTAGAGCATCGACCCATTATCGGCCGCACATGCGCACGCGCAGGCCGCACATCCGCGCGTGCAGGCCGTGCAGGAACGGCCGCACATCCGCGCGCGCCGGCCGCGCAGGAGCGGCCGCGCGTGCCGCGCGCCCGGGGCCTGCGGCTATCATCGACCGCGAACTTTCAGGCCAGCACTTTCAGGCCAGCGCTTGGCCGTCCCAAGCCGCCCTGGCGCCCGCTCGACGGGGTGGCCCGGGGGCGATGCGCCGAGGCTGCGCCAGCCCGCTGCAGGAGCGCCATGAGCCTTCCCCCCCCGCCGTTTCCCGCCGCCCGTCCGCGCCGCCTGCGCCGCGACGCCTTCACGCGCGCGCTGGTGCGCGAGCACCGGCTGGCGCCCGAGGACCTGATCCTGCCGGTGTTCCTGCTCGAGGGCAGCGAGCGCGAGCAGGAGGTGGCCAGCATGCCGGGCGTGAAGCGGCGCAGCGTCGACCGCCTGTTCGCGGTTGCCGAGCGCTGTCTGGCGCTCGGGGTGCCGGTGATGGCGTTGTTCCCCGTCATCGATCCGGCGCGCAAGACGGCGGACGGCGCCGAGGCCGCCAACCCCGAGGGCCTGGTGCCGAGCGCCGTGCGCGCGCTCAAGGCCAGGTTCCCGCAGCTCGGGCTGCTGACCGACGTCGCCCTGGACCCCTACACCAGCCACGGCCAGGACGGCCTGCTCGATGCCGGCGGCTACATCCTGAACGACGAGACGGTGCAGGTGCTGGTGCGCCAGGCGCTGGTGCAGGCCGAGGCCGGGGTCGACATCGTCGCCCCGAGCGACATGATGGACGGCCGCATCGGCGCCATCCGCGACGCGCTGGAGTCGGCCGGCGCCATCCACACCCGCATCATGGCCTACAGCGCCAAGTACGCGAGCGCCTTCTACGGCCCCTTCCGCGACGCCGTGGGCAGCGCCGCCAACCTCGGCCGTGCCGACAAGAAGGTCTACCAGATGGACCCCGGCAACAGCGACGAGGCGCTGCGCGAGGTGGCGCTGGACATCGCCGAGGGCGCCGACATGGTGATGGTCAAGCCCGGCCTGCCCTACCTGGACATCGTGCGCCGGGTGAAGGACGAGTTCCGCATGCCGACCTTCGCCTACCAGGTCAGCGGCGAGTACGCGATGCTGCAGGCGGCGGCCGCCAACGGCTGGCTGGACCGTGACGCGGTGATGATGGAGTCGCTGCTCGCGTTCCGGCGCGCCGGCGCCGACGGCGTGCTGAGCTATTTCGCGCTCGACGCGGCCGAGCTGCTGCAGCGCCGCTGAACCGCTGCTGAACCGTCTCCCATGCGTGTCTTCCACGTCGGCAGCGAGGGTTTCGTCGAGCTGCAGGCGATCCCGCCGCAGCTGCCCGACACCGGCTTCCTGTGGATAGGCATCGCGCGCCCGGCCTTCGAGCAGGGCATCGCCGGGCTGCAGGCCGCGCTGCAGCGCCTGGACGGGGGCGCCCTGCTGGACCTGCACGTCTCGGACCTGCTGAACCAGCAGCTGCCCAGCCATTTCGACTACACGAGCTGGTACGAGCTGCTGGTGTTCCGGCGCCTGGTGGCCGGCGCGCCCGCGGACGCCGCCACGCCGTCGCAGGCGCGCCAGACCCTGGCCGCGGTGGACACCAGCCCGGTCGGGTTCGCGGTCTTCGACCGCGTGCTGCTGACCGTGCACTCGGCCGAATGCGCGGTGCGCGACCACTTCGCGCATCGGCTGGCGGCACTCGCCACGGGCGACGGCCGCAACGGCAGCCGGATGCCGGCGAGCCCGCCGGACCTGATGCTGCGCATGGTCAACCACATGGTCGACGGCTACCTGGACCTGCGGCGCCAGCTCTCGCGCGTGCTGGGCCAGCTGCAGCAGGAGCTGCTGGACCCGAGGAACCGTTTCCGCGACTGGAACGTGCTGCTGGAGGCGCGCAACACCCTGACCCTGCTGGAAGACAGCTGCGAGGACCAGCTGAGCGCGGTCCAGGAATGGATAGACGCCCTCGACGAGTGGCCCGAGGAAGCCGACTTGCAGGCGCGCCACGAGCGCGAGCTGCTGCGCGTGCGCTCGCGCGACGTGCTCGAGCACGTGACGCGCGTGCTCTCGCACGTGCGCCGGCTCGGCCTGTCGGCCGAGAGCGCGGTCCAGCTGCACTTCTCGGCGCTGGGCAACCGCACCAACGACATCATGCGCACGCTCACCGTGCTGACCGCGATCTTCCTGCCGCTGAACCTGATCACGGGCTTCTTCGGCATGAACTTCGACGCCCTGCCGCTCATCCATTCAGCCACCGGCATGTGGGTGGCGGTGCTGGCGATGGCGGCGCTGGGCGTGGGACTGGTGCTGCTGTTCAGGCGCAAGCGCTACCTCGGGCCAGACTGAGCACCGAGGGCAGATCCGGCTGTCGCGGCAGCGATCGGCGCGGCTACCATCGCGCCGAGGTGGGCGCCGCCGCGGCACGCCCACAGCGGGAGGACGGAAATGCCGGTGATCGTGATCGCGAATCCCAAGGGCGGCGTCGGCAAGAGCACGCTGGCGACCCAGGTCGCGGGCTGGCTGGCGCACGCCGGGCACAGCGTCATGCTGGGCGACGTGGACCGCCAGCAGTCGGCACGCCAGTGGCTCGCGCTGCGCCCGCCCGGCCTGCCGGCGATCCAGGGCTGGGAGCTGTTGCAGGACCAGCTGCTGCGGCCGCCGCGCGGCACCAGCCACGTCGTGCTCGACACCCCGGCCGGTCTGCACGGCAAGCGCCTGGACGCGGTGCTCCAGATCGCCGATCGCATCCTCGTGCCGCTGCAGCCCAGCCTGTTCGACATCCAGGCCACGCACGCCTTCGTGCAGGCCTTGCAGGCGCACCGGCGTGCGCCGCAGATCCGCATGGGCCTGGTGGCGATGCGCGTGCGCGACCACACGCGCGCCTACGAGCAGCTCCAGCACTGGCTGGCCACCCTGCCGCTGCCGGTGGTCGCCGCCCTGCGCGACACCCAGAACTACGTGCAGCTCGCGGCCCACGGGCTCACGCTGTGGGACGTGGCCCCGAGCCGGGTCGAGCGCGACCTCGCGCAGTGGCAGCCGCTGCAGGCCTGGCTGCGGGGATGAGATCGATCGCAGTCGGCTGCCGCCGACCTGGCAGGTGCCGCCTTCCTGTCTGCGATCAAGCCGCGCCGCTGGCCGCCGCTGGCATGATCGGCGCATGACCCGCTACCCCCACCTTGCCGACCTGCAGCCCCTGGTCGGCCGCGAGATCGGCTGCAGCGACTGGATCCTCGTCGACCAGGCGCGCATCGACGCCTTTGCCGACGCCACCGGCGACCACCAGTACATCCACGTCGACCCGGTGCGCGCTGCCGCCGGCCCCTTCGGCGGCACCGTCGCGCACGGCTTCCTGACCCTGTCGCTGCTGCCCTGGTTCGGCCAGCAGGCGTTCGCCATCGATGACGTCGTCACCGGCGTCAACTACGGCCTGGACCGGGTGCGTTTCCCGGCGCCGGTGCGCGCCGGCAGCCGCCTGCGCGCGCGCTTCGTGCTGCAGGACTGGCAGCCGCTGCCCGGCGGCGCCCAGCTCGCGGCCGAGGTCACGGTGGAGATCGAAGGCCAGAGCAAGCCGGCCTGCGTGGCGGTGGCGCTGTCGCGCCGCTACACGGCAGCGGCGCAGACGCACAAGTAGCGCGCGGGCCGGCACCGGCCGCACCCGCGCAGCCACGCAGGAGGGAGGTCCGCATGAAGGTGTTGCTGGTCGACGACCATCCGCTGATCCTGGCCGCCCTGCAGCAGGTGATCCAGGGCTTCGGCGACGACGTCACGGTGGTCGGCGTGCAGACCGCCGAGGCGGCGCGCCAGGTGCTGCGCGCCGACGACGGCGTCGACCTGGTGCTGCTGGACCTCGCGCTCGGCGAGGTCGACGGCTTCGAGGTGCTGACCGAGCTGCGCCGCGGCTGGCCCGCGGTGCCGGTGGTCGTGGTCTCCGCCTCCGAGCGCGGCAGCGACGTCATCCGTGCCCTGGACCTCGGTGCGATGGGCTTCGTGCCCAAGCGCAGCTCCAACGACGAGCTGGTGCAGGCGCTGCGCATGGTGATGAACGGCGGCCTGTACGTGCCGCCGCAGATGCTGGGCCTGCCGGCGGGCGAGGCGGCGCCGGAGCCCGACACCGTGCCGCAGGTGATGCGCATGCTGGCCGAGCACGCCGCGCCGCAGCCGCACCAGAGCAGAAGCGCGTCGCTGGAGGCGATCGGTCTCACGCCGCGCCAGACCGAGGTGCTGGCACTGCTGCTTCAGGGCCTGCCGAACAAGCTGATCGCGCGTCAGCTCGGGGTCTCGGTGGAGACCGTGAAGGACCACGTCGCCGCCGTCCTGCGCGCGCTCAACGTGAGCACGCGCACGCAGGCGGTGCTGGCGGTGAGCCAGATGACTCAGGGTGCCGGCCTGACCGGCCTGCGCCCGGCCTCGCGATGAGGCCCGCCAGCGCGACCGCCGCGCCCGCGCTGCCCGCCGTGGCCGAGGTCGGCGACGACCACCACCAGCTCGACCACGTCCGCGCCCTGTTCACCCAGACCCCGGCCACCTTGACCGGCAACGTCGTCGGCCTGCTGATGGTGCTCGGGGTGTTCGGCCGTCTGGCCGCGCCCGGGATGCTGGCGACGTGGTCGGCGGCGGTGCTGATCCTGCTCGCGCTGCGGCTGCTGCACTACCTGCGCTACCGCCGCAACCCGCGCGCCGACGACCAGACGCTGCGCCGCTGGCGCCTGAGCTGGAAGGCGCTGGTGCTGCTGCAGGGATCGATGTGGGGGCTCGCGGTGTGGCTGTTCTGGGGCCTGGGCGTGCCCTACCAGCGGCTCGTGCTGCTGCTGCTGGTGATGAGCTACTGCATGGGCGCGGTGCAGCTGCTGGCCACCCAGTGGCGGGTGTTCATGGTCTTCATCTCTCTCGTCCTGCTGCCCACCATCGTGCGTGTGGCGCTGGACGGCGGCGAGCCCTGGAACCTGCCGCTGGCCGGCGTGCTGGTGGTCCTGTACGGCACCACGGTGCTGATGGCGCACACCTCGCGCACCGCGCTCGGCCAGGCGCTGCGGCTGAAGTCGCGCACCGATGCGCTGGCGCTGCAGCTGCGCATCGAGAAGGTCGAGGCCGACGCCGCGCGCCGCGCCGCCGAGGCCGCCAGCCAGGCCAAGACCCAGTTCTTCGCCGCCGCCAGCCACGACCTGCGCCAGCCGCTGCACGCGATGGGCCTGTTCGCCGAGGCGCTGCGCCAGCGCGTGCGCGACCCCGAGGTGGCATCGCTGGTGAACAGCATCAACGAAAGCGTGGACGCGCTCGAAGGCCTGTTCGGCGAGCTGCTGGACATCACCCGCATCGACACCGGCGGGGTCGAGGTGAACCCGGCGCCGGTGCGCCTGAAGGAGATGTTCGCCCGCTTGCGCCTGCACTTCGAGCCGGTCGCGTTCGAGAAGGGGCTGGCGCTCGCGTTCCGCGGCGAGCAGCAGGTGGTGCAGGCCGACCCGGTGCTGCTGGAGCGCATCCTGCGCAACCTGGTGAGCAACGCCATCCGCTATACCGACGACGGCGGCGTGCTGGTGAGCTGCCGGCGCGTGCAGGGCCGGCTGCGCATCCAGGTCTGGGACAGCGGGGTGGGCATCGCGGCGGCCCAGCTGCCGCGCATCTTCGACGAGTTCTACCAGGTGCAGGGCAGCCGCCCGCTGCAGGCGCACCAGCGCAAGGGGCTGGGCCTGGGGCTGGCCATCGTCAAGCGCCTGGCCGAGCTGATGGGCAGCGCGGTCGAGGTGCGCTCGCGTCCCGGCCACGGCACCGTGTTCAGCCTCGACCTGCCCGCGGGCAAGGCGGTTCGGCCCTTGCAGGCGCCCGCCAGCAGCGCACGCGGCCAGATCGGCATCACGCTGGAGGGGCGGCGCATCGTCGTCATCGAGGACGAGATCGCGGTGCGCGAGGGCCTGGCCGTGCTGCTGCAGGCCTGGGGCGCCAGCGTCCAGACCTTCGACAGCCTGCAGACCTTGGGCGCCTGGCTGGCCGATGGATCGACGGCAGCGGACGGTGCGCCCGACCTCATGCTGGTGGACTACCGGCTGCCTCAGGGCGCGACCGGGCTGGAGGCGATGGCGGCGCTGCGCGCGTGCTGGCCCGGGCAGCGCGTGCCGGCGATCGTGATCACCGGCAGCAGCCTGGGTGGCCACGAGGACGAGGCCGAGGCGCACGACTTCCACCTGCTGATCAAGCCGGTGCTGCCGAACAAGCTGCGCGCCATGATCGCCTTCAAGCTCGGCGTGCGCTGAGGTTCATGCAAAACCTGGTGGCGCGGCGCCCGGATCCGCCGAGTCGTTCAACAACCACCCGGCGATCTGCCGCTCGCGCCGCGCGATCAAGGCCAGGAAGCCGTGTGCATCCGGCAGACGGGCGAAGGTGTCGAAACCCGTCTCCAGGAAGCGCTGCAGGTCTGCCAGTCCGGCCGCCCTTGCCGGCGCGCGCATCAGGCGCAGCGAATGGCGCAGCAAGGGCTTGCGCGTGTAGCGGGCAAGCGCCTGCCCGATCTCCTGCATGAGGGCGATCTGGCGCTGGCGGGCGTCCGCGCGGCCCACCTGCTGCCAGGCTGCGCGGTAGCTGGCCTGATCGGGGTCGCGGCCCAGCGCGCGCGCCATCGCCAGGTCCAGATCCTCGGACAGGGCATGCAGTTCGGCCAGGCTGCGTACCGTGGCCACGATCTCGGCCGGGAACAGACGCACCAGGGCCGGCACGATGCGTGCGAACTGGGCGTCGCGGGCGCTGAAGTCGTGCGGGCCGTACAACTCGTCGAGGAAGAAGCGGGCGGCGGCGGCCTGCGCCGGCGCGCGCTGCAGATCGGCGTAGCTGGCCGCGAAGCGGGCGTGCTGGAAGGCCTTGAGGGCCTGCACGCGCGCCGCCAGGGTGGGGTTGGATGCCTGCAGCTGACGCAGCTGCGCCACGTTTTGCAGGCAGGCCAGGATGGCGTGGCCGTCAGCGTTCATCATGTCCGCCGATGATGAAGCAAGCCATGCAGCACGGGGGTGGGGGGTGATCGCCCGCCTGCAGCGCCGGCTGTGCGCGCTGTGGCTGCTGGCGCTGGCGTTCGCTGCGCAGGGCATGGCCACCAACGGCGGCGTGGGCTGGGGCTGGCTGGGGCTGGTCCTGCTGGCGGCGCACCCGCTGATCCTGGCCCTGGAGCTCGTCTGGATGCATCAGGCCAACACGGCCGAGCCGGTGCCGCGCGCTTCGCTCGCGCAATTGCTGCAGGCCTGGGGCTCGGAGACCTGGCATGCGCTGCGCGTCTTCTGCTGGCGCCAGCCCTTTGCGCACCGGCGCTGGCCCGACCTGCTGCCCGCCGTGTCCGCGATGGCGGGTGCGCCGGGTGCGCCGGGTGCGCCGGGTGCCGCGATTGCGCCGGCGGGTGGCCGCGGTGTGCTGCTGGTGCACGGCTTCGTCTGCAACCGCGGGCTGTGGAACCGCTGGCTGCAGCGCCTGCACGGGCTGGGCGTGCCGGTGCTGGCGCTGAACCTGGAGCCGCCGTTCGGCTCGATTGACGACTACGTGGCGGCGATCGCCGAGGGCGTGCACAAGCTCGGCGTCTGCACCGGGCAGGCGCCGGTGGTGGTGGCGCACAGCATGGGCGGGCTGGCGGTGCGCGCCTGGTGGGCGCAGGCCGCGCCCGAGGCCATCGAGCACCTGATCACCCTGGGCGCGCCGCACCAGGGCACCCGGCTGGCGCGCCTGGCCTTCTCTCGCAACGGGCGCCAGATGCGCGAGCACTCAGCCTGGCTGCAGGCGCTGGCGGCGCGTGAGGACGGCGAGCGCCGCGCACGCAGCACCTGTTTTTTCAGCCACTGCGACCAGATCGTCTTCCCGGCCACGCGCGCGACCCTGGACGGCGCGCGGCAGCTGCACCTGCAGGCCTGCCTGCACCTGGCGATGGTCGACCACGCGCAGCCCTGGCAGGCGCTGCTGGAGCAGCTCAGGGCTTGACGAGCACGCCGCGGCGCAGCTGGTCGAGCTCCATGCTCTCGAACAAGGCCTTGAAGTTGCCCTCGCCGAAGCCCTGGTCGCCCTTGCGCTGGATGAACTCGAAGAAGATCGGGCCGAGCTGGTTCTCGCTGAAGATCTGCAGCAGCAGCTCGCCGGGCTTGCCGTCGATCAGGATCTTGCGCGCCTTCAGCGCCGCGACGTCCTCGCCATGGCCGGGGATGCGTTTGTCCACCAGCTCGTAGTAGGTGTCCAGCGTGTCCAGCAGGGTGACGCCGTTGCGCCGCAGGCCGTCCACGGTGGCCAGCAGCCCGGTGGAGCCGAGCGCGATGTGCTGGATGCCCTCGCCGTGGTAGCGGTCCAGGTACTCCTGGATCTGGCCCGGCTTGTCGTTGCCTTCCTCGTTGATCGGGATCCGGATCATCCCGCAGGGGCTGGTCATGGCCTTGCTCTTGACGCCGGTGACCTGGCCTTCGATGTCGAAGTAGCGGATCTCGCGGAAGTTGAACAGGCGCTGGTAGAACTCGGCCCACTCGTCCATGCGGCCGCGGTGCACGTTGTGCGTCAGGTGGTCGACGTAGTCCAGGCCCAGCCCGGGTGGGCTCAGGCTCGCGCCCGGCAGCGGCTCGAAGTCGACGTCGAAGAAGCCGATGTTGCCGATCGCGCCCTCGGGCGCACCGCCCTTGCCGCGCCAGCGGTCGACGAGGTAGATCAGCGAGTCGCCTATGCCCTTGATCGCCGGGATGTTCAGCTCGCCTGGTCCCGCCTGGCCGGCGTAGCCCCAGGCACCGAGCGACAGCGCACGTTCGTAGGCCGCCTTCGCATCCTGGACCCGGAACGCGATGGCACAGATGCTCGGGCCGTGCAGGCGGGCAAAGCGCTGGGCGAAGGAATCGGGCTCGGCGTTGACGATGAAGTTGATCCCGCCCTGGCGGTACAGCAGCACGTTCTTGTGCCGGTGGCGCGCGATGGCGACGAAGCCCATGCGCTCGAACAAGCGGCCCATCTCGGCCGGGTCGGGGGCGGCGTACTCGATGAACTCGAAGCCTTGGGTGCCCATCGGGTTGTCCCAGGGGGTGAACTGCATGGCGCTGTCTCCTTGTGGATGCCGTGCGGCACTGTAGCCAGCCGGGCGCGCACGATGTCTGCAAGGGCTGTCATTGATGTAGATCAATGCGCACGAAAACTGCAAGAATGCCTGGATGAACGATCCGATGGCGCTCGATACGCTGGACAGGCGCATTCTTCAGCTCCTGCAGACGCAGGGGCGCAGCACCTACGACGAGCTGGCGCAGGCGGTCGGCCTGTCTGCCAGCGCCGTGCTGCGGCGTGTCAGGCGGCTCGAGGACAGCGGCGTCATCACCGGCTACGTGGCCCTGGTGGCGCCGGCCAGCGTCGGCCTCGGGCTCACCGCCTACATCAGCGTGCGGCTGGAAAAGCACACCGAAGTCCACAAGCGCAGCCCGATGGACGTCTTCTCCGCGTCCATCCAGACCTGGCCGGAGGTGGTGGAGTGCAGCGCGCTCACCGGCGAGATGGACTTCCTGCTGCGCGTGGTGGTGCGCGACATGGCGCACTACTCGCGCTTCATCCTGGAATCCCTGCTCAAGCACCCCAGCGTGCAGGACTGCAAGACCAGCTTCGTGCTCCAGCGAATCAAGGGCACCACGGCACTCGCGTTCTGAACCCTTGCTGCGCTGCGTGACAATGCGCGCCGCATGCTCGACTGGATCACCGCGTTTTCACACTGGCTGCAGTCCTGGACCACGCCCGAGATGGGTTTGTGGGGGCTGTTCGGATCGGCCTTCCTGTCCGCCACCATCCTGCCCGGATCGAGCGAGGTGGTGCTCAGCGCCCTCATCACCGCCTACCCGCAGCAGGCCTGGCCGGGCTTTGCCACCGCCTTGGCGGGCAACCTGCTGGGCTGCCTGCTCACCTTCGCCATGGGACACGCCGGGCGCGCGGGCTACGAACGCTTCCAGAACGTCAAGGTGGACATGGACGGGCCGCAGGTCAGGCGGCTGCGCCGCTGGGGCGCACCGGCGCTGGTGCTGTCGGTGCTGCCGCTGGTGGGCGACGCGCTGGTGCTGGCCGCCGGCTGGCTGCGCATGCCGCTGTGGCAAAGCCTGTGCTGGATCGCGCTCGGCAAGGGCCTGCGCTACCTGATGGTGGTGCTGGGCGTGCTGGGCCTGCTGTCCTTCGTCTAGCCCGGGCAGCAGCAGATTCGTCCGCGTTCCGACGAGCGTGGACGACAAGCCCGCCGGATTGGGTCTCGATCGCCAAGACCCGATCCACACCGGCGGCGCCGCAGCCCGCAGCCTGGATCCAGCAGTTGACCGCTTATCGGCGCGGGATTCGTCCGTGTTCTCAAGCAGCTGTAGCCACGGCAACATTCACCTGCTGGGTGAGCTCGCTACGCACCCGATCGAGCCGCGCTGCGGCGCGCTGGCGGCGTTGCTCCTCCTCGCGGGCATGAGCCCGCAGCGTCGTCGCGTCTTGCCAGCACCCCGCAGCGCAGCC
>CAUJJP010000176.1 GCA_963205525.1 Pseudomonadota bacterium
GACCAAGAAGCTGCTCATGCACAAGGAGCAGATCCGGCGCCTGATCGGCAAGGTCGAGCAAAAGGGCTTCACCCTGGTGCCGCTGGACCTGCACTACAAGGACGGGCGGGTGAAGGTGGAGGTCGCACTCGCCAAGGGCAAGGCCCAGCACGACAAGCGCGAGAGCGAGCGCGAGAAGGACTGGGCGCGCGAGAAGGGCCGCCTGATGCGGCACAAGATCTCGACCAAGGGCTGACCCCGGACACCGGGGGTACAGCCCCACCCGCAGGATCGAGCACGTCTGCCAGGACCCGGCGGCGATTCGCTTCATCGCCGCCGACACATTGCCTTCAGGGCCTCCAGCGGAAATGTTGCCGCGCCCGGCGGGCCTGGGTGCGGACGCCGCCATGCCCAGCGGCTGCGCGAACGCCTGGCGACGGCCAAGGCGGCGCTGAATGCCGGCGCCAGGGCTTCAGGTGCCGCGCAAGGGCTGCGACCCAGCCCGCGCGCCCAGCCACAGCGCGCCGGACATGGCCAATGTGCTGGCCAGTTCGGCGGTCGATGCGCCGCCGAGTGCCACCACCACCAGCAGCGCGAGCGCCGGCGCATGCGGTCGCCCCAGCGCGCGCAGTGGCAGCCTGACCGCCGCCGCCGAGCAACTGGACACCCAGCAGCCCACGCTGAGCCGCCAGCTCTCGGCACTGGAGCGTGAGCTGGGCGTGCAGCTGTTCCAGCGCTCCAGCCGTTCGCTGTCTTTGAGCGATGCGGGCCGCACGCTGCTGCCGCATGCGGCAGCCGTGATCGCTGCGGCCGATGTCGCGCTGCAGTCGCTGCAGGCCCCCGGCCAGGCGCTGAGCGGCCGGCTGCGCGTGGCCTGTTCCATCGCGCTCGCGCGGCGCGTGCTGCTGCCGGCGCTGCCGGCCTGGATCGCCCGCCACCCGTAGCTCCAGCTGGAGCTGCTGACCGGCGACGCATTGCTGCCGGTCATCAGGTCGGGCGTCGATGTCGCGCTGCGTCTCGGCGAGCCGGCGGATTCCAATCTGGTGCAGACGTCGCTGGGCGCTTCGCACGCAGCCGTGTACGGCGCGACGCGCAATCTGGAACTGCACGGCCGGCCGCGTGCGCCGGCTGATCTCGCCGGGCATTCCTGTGTGGTCGGGCCGGCCACCGCGTCGCCATGGCGCTTGTCGGACGGTGCGCACGAAGCGCTTGTCGTCGTGCGTGGCGGTGTGAGGCTGTCATCCGTGGAACTGCTGCGCGACGCGGTTCAGCAAGGGCTGGGTCTGGCGCTGCTGCCGACCTGGTTCTGGCGCGACGACGAACTGGCCCGGGCGGGAGTGGAGCGCGTGCTGCCTGGCTGGCAGACACCGCCACGGCCCTTGCTGGCGCTGACGGCCACGCGCCCCGGCCCGCGCAGCAAGGCGACCGCCTTCATCGCCTTCGCCCGCGAAGCCTGGCGGCGCTGCGAACCCGTTGCGGCCTGGCAGCTTTGACAGGCCATGAGCGCTCCATGCACGCCGAGCCAGGCCGGCGACCGCAGCGCGTTGTTTTGGCGATCTGCCGCTTCCTGCAGCGGCTGCGCCGGTGTTTGCCTGCGCCGGTTTCGGGCGCTGCGCCCGAAGCCGGCATCAACCCGGCATCAACCCGGCACCAGGCGGCGCCAGGCGCCGTCAGACCACCAGCGCTGCAGGTGCCGCGTCCACGCCGGCTCGACCCGGTGGTGGAACACCGCGCCCGCCGCGACGCTGGCCAGCCAGGCGAGGACGACGCCGCCGGCCTGCCACCACGGCTGGTGCGGCAGCCAGCGCTCGAAGAGGGCATTGACCACCAGGCCGACCGGGTAGTGGACCAGGAACTGTGCATAGCCGATGCGCGCCAGCCAGGCCACCGGTGCCGGCGCCGACGACGCCTGCCGGCGCGGCAGCCACAGCAGCAACGCCACCGCGCCTGCCAGCGCCAGGCGCACGCGCCAGTCCAGCCACAGCGCGCTCAGCAAGATCGACGCCACCAGCAGCATGCGCGCGGGGCGGCCACCCCACCAGTGCACGAGTGCTCCCAGCCCATAGGCGGCCAGGAAGTAGGGTGCGACCAGATCCCAAGCCGGCCAGCGGTTGATCCACAGCGCCGACACCGCCATGCCGACAAGGACCAGCCAGGGCGCGACCGGTTCGGCCGCCAGACGCCGCGCATCCCCGCGCCTGTCCTCACGCTTGTCCCGCCACCGGTCCAACCGCGCATCCAGCCGCGACGCCAGCGCCAGCAGCAGGCTCAGCAGCGCGAACAGCTGCAGGTCCACCGCCACGTACCACAGCCCGGCCGAGAGGGCATCCATTCCGAACAAATCCTGCAGCAGCAGGAGATGGGCCGCGATCTGCCAGGCCTGCGGCGCCTGCGGCGTCGCCGGGTGGTCCATCCAGGCACGCGCAAGCAGCGCCGCCGCAGCGGCCAGCAGCAGCACCGGCGCCAGCGGCATGGCCAGCCGCAGGTAGCGACCGCGCACGGTCTCGAAGAGGCGCTGGCCACAGCGCCAGCGACCCTCGGGAGCCAGCGAACGCGCGGCGAAGAAGCCGCCCAGAACCAGGAAGGCCTGCACCGCGTAGCGGCCGTGCTCGGCCAGGGCGGCGAACAGGGCCGGCGCGAGCGGCCAGGCGTGGTCGGCCATCGGGCCGTACAAGGCCAGATGGTGGAGCACGATCAGTTGCGCGCAGACCGCCTTCAGCCAGTCTGCGGCCGCGACCCCGCGGGCGTTCAAGCCAGCACGCCCAGCGCCTGCGCGAGATCCGCCTGCAGGTCCTGCTCGGCCTCCAGCCCGATCGAGAAGCGCACCAGCGTGCCCTCGTAGGGAACCGGCTGGCGCATGCTGCGCAGCTCGTAGGGCACGACCAGGCTGATCGGGCCGCCCCAGGAGTAGCCCAGGCGGAACAGCCGCAGCGCGTCGCAGAAGCGATCCACCTGCGCCGCGCTGTAGCGGGCATCGAACAGCACCGAGAACAGTCCGGCGGCGGCGCTGCACAGCCGCCGCCAGTGCTCGTGGCCGGGCGAGCCTTCGAACGCCGGGTGCAGGACACGTGCGATCTCGGGGCGCTGCTGCAGCCAGCCGGCAAGCACGCGCGCCGCGCGGTCGTGGGCGTGGTAGCGCAAAGCGATGCTCGGCAGCGAGCGCAGCACCAGCTCGGCATCGTTGGCCGCCACCCCCAGCCCGAGGCGCATGTGGGCGTGCTTGACGCGCTGGTGCAGCGCCTCGTCGCGCGTGCAGACCGATCCCATCAGCACGTCACCACCGCCGGACGGGAACTTGGTCAGCGCCTGCACCACGAGATCGCAGCCCAGCCCGCCGCCGAGGTCGAAGCCGTCGAAGGCGATGCCGGCGCCCCAGGTGTTGTCGAGCGCGGTGAGCACGCCGCGCGCGCGCGCCGCCGCCACCAGCCCCGTCAGGTCGGGGAACTCCATGGTCACCGAGCCTGGCGCCTCGAGCCAGGCCAGCCGTGTCCGCGGACCGATCATGGCCGCGAAGCCGGCTGCGTCCAGCGGGTCGTACAGCCGGTAGGCGATGCCCCAGCGCCGCAGCTGGTCGACCGCGAAGTCCTTGCCCGGCCCGTAGGCGTTGGTCGGGATCAGGACCTCGTCGCCCTGGTCCAGCAGCGCCAGGTCGACGAGCGTGATCGCCGCCAGGCCGCTGGGCGCCAGCACGCACTGCAAGCCGTGCTCGAGCTGCGCGATGCGCTCCTCCAGCATGAAGGTGGTCGGCGTGCCGTGCAACCCGTAGGTATAGCCCTGCTTGTGCTTCCAGTCGCGCGCGCGCATCGCCGCCACGTCGGGGAAGAACACGGTCGATGCCTTGTGCACGCCGGGCTGCGGGGCCTCGAAGTCCGTCGGCGGGTGGTAGGGATGGTGGATCAGGGTGGTGGGGTCGTGCGCGGCCACGTCGTGCCTCCTCGCGGATGGGCTGGCGGTCAAAGGGGCTGGCCGACGAGGTCGTGACCCTCGGCGGCGACGATGCGCGCGCGCACGAACTCGCCCACCTTCAGGGTCCGGGACGCCTTCAGCGGCGGCAGCAGGCGCACCGTGCCGTCGATCTCGGGTGCATCGGCGTAGCTGCGGCCGACGCCGCCGCGGCGCCCCAGCGCCGGGGCGCTGTCCACCAGCACCTGCATCTCGGCGCCGACGCGCGCGTGCAGCTTGTGCGCCGAGACCTGCTCGGCGACCGCCATCACGCGGTCGCGCCGCGCCTCGCGCTCGGCCTGCGGCAGGGCGCCGGGCAGATCGTTGGCGCTGGCGCCCGCTACCGGTGAATAGGCGAAGCAGCCGGCGCGGTCGATCTGCGCCTCGCGCAGGAAGTCGAGCAGGGCCTCGAACTCGGCCTCGGTCTCGCCCGGGAAGCCGGCGATGAAGGTCGAGCGCACGACCAGCTGCGGGCAGAGCTCGCGCCAGCGCTGCAGGCGCGCCCGGTTGCGCTCGCCGCTGGCCGGGCGCTTCATGCGCGCCAGCACATCCGGGTGGGCGTGCTGGAAGGGCACGTCCAGGTAGGGCAGGATGCGTCCCTGCGCCATCAGCGGCAGGATCTCGTCGACCTGCGGGTAGGGGTAGACGTAGTGCAGCCGCACCCAGGCGGCGTGCGCCTCGGCCAGCTCGCCAAGCCTCTCGCACAGCTCGCGCAGGCGGGTCTTCACCGGCACGCCGTCCCAGAAGCCGGTGCGGTACTTCAGATCCACCCCATAGGCCGAGGTGTCCTGGCTCACGATCAGCAACTCCTTGACGCCGGACTCGAACAGCGCGCGCGCCTCGGTGAGCACGTCGCCGATCGGGCGCGAGACGAGGTCGCCGCGCATGCTGGGGATGATGCAGAAGCTGCAGCGGTGGTTGCA
The DNA here is from genome assembly GCA_963205525.1 of Pseudomonadota bacterium. The sequence continues at coordinate 4,845 of CAUJJP010000176.1, forward strand.
GCCCTCGCTGATCTTCAGGTAGGCGTAGTGGCGCGGCGTGAGCTTGATGCCGGCCGCGCCGCGCATCTCGGGAACCAGGTCGACGAAGGGATCGTGCGGCTTGGGCAGGTGGCGGTGCACCGCGTCCATCACCTCCTGGGTCGCGTGCGGGCCGGTGACGGCCAGCACCTTGGGGTGCACCTGGCGCACGAAGTTGCCGCTGCCCACGCCGCCGTCCTGGCCGCCCTTGGCGCCCAGGCAGCCGGTGACGATGACGCGGCCGTTGCTGCTCAGCGCCTCGCCTATGGTGTCCAGGCTCTCCTTGACCGCCTCGTCGATGAAGCCGCAGGTGTTGACGATGACGAGGTCGGCGCCCTCGAAGGTCTTGCTCGTGCGGTAGCCTTCGGCGGCGAGCTGGGTGACGATGAGCTCGGAGTCGGTCAGCGCCTTCGGGCAGCCGAGCGAGACAAAGCCGATGTGTGGCGAGGGGTCGGACATCGGCCGATTTTCGCTCAGACCCGCAACTGCGATGCTCGGTTCGGCGCCGGGCGCCGCTGTCCGGTCCGGCGCCGAGTTTGCGCACCGCCCGGGCGTTCACCCGCGATCCGGGTCTCCATGAAGGGTCGGACTGCATGACACGGCTTGCGCGAGGCTTCTTGGCACTTCTCCTGGCTTGCCCCTTGGGCATCAGCGCGCAGTCTCGATTGCCGCCCGTCGACCAGGCGGCGTCGGTGCCGGACTTCTTGCGCTTTCGCGCCCAGCTTCTGGACGCCGTGGCCAGACGCGACGTGGCCGCCGTCCTGGCGGTGCTCGGCAAGGACGTGAAGCTGTCGTTCGGCGGCGAGGCAGGCGTCGAGGACTTCAAGAAGATGTGGACCCCTGCTGCACCGGATTCGGCACTGTGGCAGGTCCTGGCCGCGACGCTCGCGCTGGGCGGAACCTTCGATCAGGAAGGCGACTTCAACGCCCCCTACGTTTACAGCCGCTGGCCCCGGGACACGGACACATTCGATCACGTGGCGGCGATCGGATCCGGCATCCGGGTTCGCAGCGCCCCGGACCTCGGCGCGAGCATCGTCGGCCGCCTGGACTTCTCGATCGTCGCGCTCGCCGATCCAGCGTCGGTCGACTCCCGGTGGGTGAAGGTCAGGCTCGATTCAAACCGGGTCGGGTATGTGGACGCGAGGCTTGTGCGCAGCCCGGTCGACCATCGGATCAGGTTCGCCAAGCACGACGGGCGCTGGCAAATCGAATCCTTCCTTTCTGGCGACTGATCTGCGCCCGAGCTGGGCCCGAGTTGCGACCGCTGGCGAGCGCCCGCACGGTCGAGGACGAAGCCAGCGACCCAGCCACTTCTTGGCTCAGGCCCGATTCGGGGCCGATTCAGGGAAGATTCAACGCTTGGGCGGGAAGCCGGGGAAGACCGCGCCGGCCTGCGCCATCTGCTCCTGCAAGGTCGCCAGCATGGCGCGCGACTGCTCCAGGTAGCTGCCCATCAGGTTGTTCATCAAGGGCGCCTGGCCGCCGACGAACTGCTTTTGCATCTCGGCCAGGGCCTGCAGGTTGCGCTCCAGCATGCTGCCCATCGCGCCCTGCATGGTGTGGCCGTAGAAGCGGATGATGTTGGCCAGCATCGAGCTGCTGAAGATGGGCACGCCGCCCGACTCTTCCTCGAGGATGATCTGCAGCAGGATGCTGCGCGTGAGTTCCTCGCCGGTCTTGGCGTCGCGGACCTCGAACTCGTCGCCCGCCAGCACCATGCGCTTGACGTCGGCCAGCGTGATGTAGCTGCTGCTTCGGGTGTCGTACAGGCGCCGGTTGGGATACTTCTTGAGCACCCGCGGCCCCTGACTGGCCGTGGCTTCTTCGGGCCGCGGCGGGGCTTTGCGGGGGGAAGGCGGCATGCGTGGCTCTCCGGTGCTGGCGACTCAGGTTCATTCTAGGTCGCGCACCCGCAGCACCCGCGGGGGTTTCCCAGCACGCCCGCAGCGGCCGGCAGCGCTTCCTGCGCGGCGGCGTCGACGCCGCACCGCCTCAGCCGTGGCCGGCAGCGACGAAATGCGGGTTATCGAAACCGGGCTTGCCGTAGCGCAAGACCCCGCCGGCGAGATCGTGCACCGAACCCCCGGCCGCGCTGAGCACCGCCTGGCCAGCGGCGATGTCCCACTCCATGGTGCGGCCCAGGCGCGGATAGAGGTCGGCCTCGCCGGCTGCGATCAGGCACAGCTTGAGCGAGGAGCCGGCGTTCACCAGCGCCGCCACCCGGCGCGTGCCCAGAAAGGCATCGAGCGCCGCCGCGTCGCCGTGCGAGCGGCTGGCCACCACCGTCAGTCCTTGCGGCGGCACGCCGCGGCAGGCGATGGCGCGCCGCCCGTGCTCGTCCTCGACCCAGGCGCCGCGCCCCACGTCGCCCAGGAACATGCGGCCCAGCGCAGGCGCCAGCACCGCGCCCAGCTCCGGCCGACCCTGGTGCACGAGCGCGATGTTGACCGTGAACTCGCCGTTGCGGCTGATGAACTCCTTGGTGCCGTCCAGCGGGTCGACGAGCCAGAACAGCTCGCCCACCTGCGGCACCCGGCCGGCGGCCACCGCCTCCTCGGCCACCACCGGCACGCCCGGGGCCAGCGCCTGCAGCGCCGGGACGATGAGCTGCTCGGCGCGCTCGTCGGCCTCGGTCACCGGCGACTGGTCGCTCTTGCCGCGCACCGCGCAGTCGCCCGCGTAAACCTCCATGATCAACGCACCGGCGTCGCGCGCGATCTTCGCCATGGCCTCCAGCCACGCCTGCCGTTGGCTCGTCCAGTCCATAGCTTCCACCTCCCGTGCGGCCCTGCCGCTGTTTTCAGCGGCGCGAATGTACCCGCTCACGCGCACGCGGCAGCGCCAGCGCGACGCCGACTCTAGGGGTGGCCAGGGCGCAGGTCAGGTGGCGCGGTCGGCGACAATCCGCCACTCGCCGAGCCGAGCCGGGCGCAGGGCGCCTGCGCCTGCGGCATCGGCCCAGCCACCTGGCCGCCACCCTCCCCTCGCGATGAACGCCAAGACCGAACCCGAGGCGCCGCTGCGCCTGACGCACCTGCAACGGCTGGAAGCCGAGAGCATCCACATCATGCGCGAGGTGGTGGCCGAGGCCGACCGGCCGGTGATGCTGTACTCGATAGGCAAGGACAGCGCGGTCATGCTGCACCTGGCGCGCAAGGCCTTCTGGCCGGCGCCGCCGCCCTTCCCGCTGCTGCACGTGGACACGACCTGGAAGTTCCGCGACATGTACGCGATGCGCGAGCGCATGGCGCGCGAGTCCGGCATGGAGCTGCTGGTCTACCAGAACCCGGAGGCCAAGGCGCTGGGCATCAACCCCTTCGAGCACGGCTCGCAGATCCACACCGACATGTGGAAGACGCAGGGCCTGAAGCAGGCGCTGGACCACCACCGATTCGACGCCGCGTTCGGCGGTGCGCGCCGCGATGAGGAGAAAAGCCGCGCCAAGGAACGCATCTTCAGCTTCCGCAGCGCCCAGCACCGCTGGGACCCGAAGGCGCAGCGTCCCGAGCTCTGGCGCCTGTACAACGGGCGCAAGCACGCGGGCGAGTCGATCCGCGTGTTCCCGATCAGCAACTGGACCGAGCTCGACGTCTGGCAGTACATCCACCTGGAGGGCATCCCCATCGTGCCGCTGTACTTCGCCGCCGTGCGCCCGGTGGTGGACCGCGACGGCACCCTGATCATGGTCGACGACGAGCGCATGCGGCTGCGCCCGGGCGAGGTGCCGATGATGAAGAAGGTGCGCTTTCGCACCCTGGGCTGCTACCCACTGTCCGGGGCCGTGGAATCCGAGGCCGACAGCCTGACCGCCGTGGTGCAGGAGATGCTGCTCACCCGCACCAGCGAGCGCCAGGGCCGCATGATCGACCACGACAGCGCGGCATCGATGGAGAAGAAGAAGCAGGAGGGCTACTTCTGATGGCACACGTCTCCGACCTCATCGCCACCGACATCGAGGCCTATCTCGCCCAGCACGAGACGAAGGGCCTGCTGCGCTTCATCACCTGCGGCTCGGTGGACGACGGCAAGAGCACCCTCATCGGGCGCCTGCTGTACGAGTCCAAGATGCTGTTCGACGACCAGCTGGCGGCGATCGAGGCCGACAGCCGCAAGTGGGGCACGCAGGGCGGCGAGATCGACTTCGCGCTGCTCGTCGACGGCCTCGCCGCCGAGCGCGAGCAGGGCATCACGATCGACGTCGCCTACCGCTTCTTCAGCACCGACCGCCGCAAGTTCATCGTCGCCGACACCCCCGGCCACGAGCAGTACACGCGCAACATGGTCACCGGCGCATCGACCGCCGACGTCGCCATCGTGCTCGTCGACGCGCGCAAGGGCGTGCTCACCCAGACCCGCCGCCACAGCTACCTGGTGCAGCTGATCGGCATCCGCAAGCTCGTGCTGGCGATCAACAAGGTTGACCTCATCGGCCACGACGAAGCGCAGATCCGCCGCATCGACGAGGACTACCGCGCCTTCGCGGCGCAGATCGGCATCGCCGACGTCACCACCATCCCGCTGTCCGGGCTGAAGGGAGACAACATCGTCGAGCGCAGCGCGCACATGCCCTGGTACCAGGGCCCGACGCTGATGGCCTACCTGGAAACCTGCGAGGTCGACGAGACGCGACTGCAGAGCGGCCCGCTGCGGCTGCCGGTGCAGTGGGTGAACCGGCCCAACCTGGACTTTCGCGGCTTCTGCGGCCTGATCGCCAGCGGCCGCGTGCGCCCCGGCGACCGCGTGCGCGTGCAGCCCTCGGGCCGCGAGAGCACGGTCGCACGCATCGTCGCCGCGGACGGCGACCGCGCGCTTGCGGTGGCCGGCGAGTCGGTGACCCTGACGCTGGCCGACGAGGTCGACATCTCGCGCGGCGACCTCATCTCCGGCGCCGATGCGCCGGCCGAGGTGGCCGACCAGTTCGAGGCGACGATCGTCTGGATGGCCGACGAGCCCATGCTGCCCGGCCGGCCCTATTTGCTCAAGCTCGGCGCGCGCAGCGCTGGCGCCACCATCACCGAGCCCAAGTACAAGGTCAACGTCAACACCCTGGAGCGGCTGGCGGCCAAGAAGCTCGACCTCAACGAAATCGGCGTGTGCAACATCGCACTCGACCGCGCCCTGCCCTTCGACCCCTACGAGGCGAACCGCGACACCGGCGGCTTCATCCTCGTGGACCGCATGAGCAACAACACGGTCGGCGCCGGCATGCTGCACTTCGCGCTGCGCCGTTCGCACAACATCCACCTGCAGGCGGTGGACGTGGACAAGGCCTCGCGCGGCCGGCTCATGGGCCACCGCCCCGCCGTGCTGTGGTTCACCGGCCTGTCCGGCGCCGGCAAGTCGACGATCGCCAACCTGGTGGAGAAGCGGCTGCACGCCGCCGGCTGCCACAGCTACCTGCTGGACGGCGACAACGTGCGCCACGGCCTGAACAAGGACCTCGGCTTCACCGAGGAGGACCGGGTCGAGAACGTGCGCCGGGTGGCCGAGGTGGCGCGCCTGATGGTCGACGCCGGCCTCATCGTGCTGACCGCCTTCATCTCGCCCTTCCGCTCCGAGCGCGCACTGGCGCGCAGCCTGGTGGAGCAGGCCGAGTTCATCGAGATCCACGTCGACACCCCGCTCGAGGTGGCCGAGGCGCGCGACGTCAAGGGCTTGTACAAGAAGGCGCGGCGCGGCGAGCTCGCCAACTTCACCGGCATCGACTCGCCCTACGAGCCACCGCAGGCGCCCGAGCTGCGACTGGACACCACCGCGCTCGGCTCCGAGCAGGCGGCCGACCGCGTGGTCGCGCTGCTGCGCGAGCGCGGTCTGATCCCCTCATGATCGGTCACCACCTACCCGGGCCGGGCACGCCGGCCCGGATGCAGCCGTGGGCGCAGCCCCGGATGCTGCAGCGCTGCGGCGGCCGGCAGGCCGCGCGCGCCTTCGCACCAGCGATGCCATGAACTGGCAACAGGCGGCGGTCTTCGCGGGCCTGGCCATCCTCATCGTCGAGCTGGTGCGTGGGCGGCGCGCGCCGGCCATGGTGTTCGCCTGCACGGCGCTGGCCTTCATGCTGGCGGGATTCATCGGCGTCGGCGCCGGCCTGGCGCAGTTCACCAACGAGGGCCTGGTCACGGTCGTGCTGCTGCTGCTGCTGTCGGTGGTGCTGGACAAGTCGCGCCTGCTGGAGACGGTGGCGCAGCGCCTGCTGCGCGGCTCCTACCGCTGGGCGCTGGCCAAGCTGTACGTCGCCACCGCGCTCTACTCGGCCTTCCTGAACAACACCGCGGTGGTTGCCTCGCTGCTCGGGCCGCTGCGCTCGCTGCGCAGCCACCCCGCCTCGCGCACCCTGCTGCCGATGTGCTTCGCGGCCTCGCTGGGCGGCATCCTGACCCTGGTCGGCACCTCGACCAACCTGCTGGTGAACAGCCTGCTGATCGGCCAGCGCATGGCGCCGCTGCAGATCTTCGACCTGTTCCCGGTCGGCATCGCGATCGTCTTCGCCTGCGGCATCACCATGGTGCTGCTGTACCCACGCCTGCTGGAAGCCAGGCCGCTGGTGCAGGAGGGCTCGTCGGACTACTTCCTGGAGGCCACGCTGCGTCCCGGCTCGCCGCTGGTGGGCAAGACGGTGGAGGCGGCGGGCCTGCGCCAGCTCTCGCACCTGTTCCTGGCCGAGATCGTGCGCGCCGGCCACGTCATCGCACCGGTACAGCCCGACCAGGTGCTGCAGGCCGGCGACCTCCTGGTGTTCACCGGCGACCTCACGCGGCTGGACCTGCTGGTGCGATTCCCGGGCCTGGAGACGCACGGCCAGCACTACCAGCTGCCGCTGGACAACCTGGTGGAGGTGGTGGTGGCGGCCGGCTCGCCGCTGGCGCGTCGCACGATCAAGGAGGTCGATTTCCGCTCCCAGTTCGACGCCGCCGTGATCGCCCTGCGGCGCGGTCACGAACGGCTGCACGGCCCGATCGGCAGCGTGCCGCTGGACGTCGGCGACACCCTGGTGCTGGTGGTGGGCAAGGACTTCGAGAAGCGCAACAACCTGCAGCGCAACTTCGTCATCGTCTCCCAGCGCGAGGTGCAGAAGTTCACCAACCAGAGCAAGGGCGTGATCGCGATGGCCGGCTTCGTCGGCGCCATCCTGCTCTCGGCGCTGGGGATGGTGGAGTTCCTGAAGGCGCTGCTGGTGCTGCTGACCCTGTTCCTGGTGCTGGGTTTCGCCAAGGTCGCCGACCTGCGGCGCAACATGCCCTACGACATCATCGTCATCATCGCCTCCTCGCTGGTGATCTCGCAGGTCATGGTGCAGACCGGCGCTGCGGCGCTGCTGGCGCAGGCCATGCTCGCCGGGGTGCGCCAGTTCGGCCCCCACGGCGCGCTGGCGCTGGTGCTGGTGTCGACCTGGATCCTGACCGAGCTGATGACGAACAACGCCGCCGCCGCGCTCTCGTTCCCGATCGCCCTCGGGGTCGCCGAACAGACCGGGCTGGACCCCATGCCCTTCGTGATGGCGGTGCTGTACGGCGCCAGCTGCAGCTTCCTCACCCCCTACGGCTACCAGACCAACCTGATGGTCATGTCCCCCGGCCGCTACACGCTGCGCGACTACCTGCGCGCGGGGCTGCCGGTGGCGCTGGTGTTCCAGGCCGTGGCCTTGCTCACGCTGCCGCTGTTCTTCCCGTTCACGCGCTAGCAACAGCCAGCGACTGGTAGCTATCCGGCGGGCCCATCGCCACCGCTGGGCGCCACCCCCGGTGCGGCCCGACCGCGCTCCAGGGCCGCCAGCAAGGCCTCGTACAGCTCGCTGTCATCCAGCACCGTGCGCGGCCCGCCCAGAGGCTGCGCCAGCAGCTGGCGTGCCGCCTCGGCGCGCGGCAGCACCGGTCCCGCGAACCACGGTCGCCCGTCGTCGGCGATGACCAGGGTGGGGAAGGTCTGGACGTCGATCTCGCCCACGATCTCGGCCTCGTCCTCGACGTCCACCCAGTGCCACTGCAGCGCCGGATACGTCTCCCGCAGGCGCTCGAAGACCGGGCCATAGGCCTCGCAAGTGCGGCACCAGGCGGCGCACAAGACCACCACCACACGCCGGCATGGCGGCACCGGCAAGCCGGGGCTGGCGACGGGAGACATCGGCCCATGCTACGCGGGGCGCTCCGCAGCAGCCGGCCGGCCAACGCGCGATCGGCAGCGGAGCATCCACTCTTTTTAAAACAGTTGCATGTCGTATTTGACTGTCGTATATTGAGCCATGGCTGCACCCCCTCTCCCACCCCCCGAGCGGCTTTCACTCGAAGTCCTGGCCACCCTGGCCGGCGTCACGCCGCGCACCGTGCGCTACTACATCGCCGAGGGCCTGCTGGCCCGGCCGCAGGGCGAGAAGCGCGGTGCCCACTACCTGCCTCAGCACCTGGAGCAGTTGCTGCGCATCCGCCGCTGGACCGACGCCGGCCTGAGCCTGGAGCGCGTGCGCGAGCTGATGGCAGGCGCGCCGGAAGACCCTCCCGCGCGCCGCACCGCACCCGGCACGGTCGAGGTCTGGAGCCGCGTCACCCTGGCCGACGGCCTGGAGATCCAGATCGAACCCGGCCGCGCCGGCCTGAGCGCCGACCAGGTGCGCCAGCTCGTGCGCGGCGTCGGTGCGCTGTACCGCGAGCTGCGCAGCGCCGCCGAAGCCGGCCCTTCTTTCGCCCCACCCCCTCACCCCACGCCCCAGGAGAACGACGATGAACCTGCATGACACGCACTTCGGCCTGCAATGCAAGGACCCCAGCGCCCCGCAGCCGGTCCTGCAGGGCATGCAGGCGCACGGCCGGCTCGACGCGGTGCTGTTCGAGCTCACCCTGCGCCAGACCTACCGCAACACCGGCGATCGCCCGCTGGAAGTGGTCTACACCTTTGCCCTGCCCTGCAACGCCACGCTGCTGGGCTTTGTCTCCGAGCTCAACGGCGAGCGCCGCGAGGGCGTGATGGTGGCCCGGCCACAGGCCGAGAAACAGTACGAGCGCGCGCTCGCCGAGGGCGATTCCCCGGTCATGCTGGAAGCAGTGGGCGGCGGCCTGCACAGCGCCAACATCGGCAACCTGGCCCCCGGCGACGAGATCGTGCTCGAGTGCCGCTACGCCGAGCCGCTGCAGGTCGACCGGGGCCGGCTGCGCCTGGCCGTGCCCACCACCACCGCGCCGCGCTACGGCCACCCGCTGCAGGCCGGGCTGCAGCCACAGCAGGTTCCGGCGCACAGCCTGGAGGTCGACTACCCGCTGGCGGTGACGCTCAGCATCGGCGCCGCGCTGAGCAACGCCGCCATCGAGTGCCCCACCCATCCGACCCGCAGACGGCGCGAGGCCGATGGCGCCATCGTCATCGAGCTCGCTGCCGGGGCCCGGATGGACCGCGACGTGATCGTGCTCGTGACGCCGGCCGAGACCCGCCCGTCCCTGCTGCTGACGGCACGCGACGGCTTCAATCCGTCGGCACCCGTGGTCGCACTGGCCGCCCTGCAGCCGGCCCAGGGGGTGCCGCGCCAGGGCATCGCGCTCAAGCTGCTGG
>CAUJJP010000177.1 GCA_963205525.1 Pseudomonadota bacterium
GTCTGCGACTACAGCCAGCCGCCATTCGCGCGCTGGTTCGTCGGCGGAACGACCAATCTGTGCCACAACGCGGTCGACCGCCATGCGGCGCTGCATCCGCAGCGCAGGGCGCTGATCTGGGTCTCCACCGAGACCAATGAAGAGCGGATCTTCAGCTTCGCCGAGCTGCAGGCCGAGGTCGAGCGCATGGCGGCCATGCTGCAAAGCCTGGGCGTCAAGCGCGACGACCGCGTGCTGGTCTACATGCCCATGATCCCGGAGGCGGCGTTCGCCATGCTCGCCTGCACGCGCATCGGCGCGCTGCACTCGGTGGTCTTTGGCGGCTTTGCCAGCCACAGCCTGGCCAGCCGCATCGACGACGCCGAGCCGGTCGTCATCGTCAGCGCCGACGCCGGCAGCCGCGGCGGCAAGGTCGTGCCCTACAAGGGCCTGCTCGACGAGGCGATCCGCCTGGCCGCGCACAAGCCGGCGAAGGTGCTGCTGGTGAACCGCGGCCTGGCCGAGATGCCAATGACCGCGGGGCGCGACGTCGACCACGCCACGCTGCGCGAGCAGCACCTGCACGCGCGCGTGCCTTGCGCCTGGGTCGAGTCCAGCCACCCCAGCTACACGCTCTATACCAGCGGCACCACCGGCCGGCCCAAGGGCGTGCAGCGCGACACCGGCGGCTACGCGGTGGCGCTGGCGGCGAGCATGAAGCACATTTTCCTCGGCGAGCCGGGCGAGACCTACTTCAGCACCAGCGACATCGGCTGGGTGGTGGGCCACAGCTACATCGTCTACGGGCCGCTGATCGCCGGCATGGCAACGCTGATGTACGAAGGCCTGCCGACGCGGCCCGACGCCGCCGTCTGGTGGAGCCTGGTCGAGAAGTACCGGGTGAGCTCGATGTTCAGCGCCCCGACCGCGGTGCGCGTGCTCAAGAAGCAGGACCCGGCGGCGCTGCGCAGGCACGACCTGTCCAGCCTGCGCGCGCTCTTCCTCGCCGGCGAGCCCTTGGACGAACCCACGGCGCGCTGGATCGCCGACGCCCTGGGCAAGCCCATCATCGACAACTACTGGCAGACCGAGACCGGCTGGCCCATCCTGACCGTGTGCAACGGCATCCAGGCCCAGGACAGCCGTTTCGGCTCACCCGGCAAGGCGGTCTACGGCTACGACGTGAAGCTGATCGACGAGGCCAGCGGCCAGGACATCGCGGGCGCGCAGCAAAAGGGTGTGCTGGCGATCGAAGGCCCGCTGCCGCCGGGCTGCATGCAGACCGTGTGGCGCGACGATGCGCGCTTCGTCCAGACCTACTGGAGCAGCATTGCGGGGCGGCAGGTCTACACCACCTTCGACTGGGGCATACGCGATGCCGACGGCTACTACTTCATCCTCGGGCGCACCGACGACGTGATCAACGTCGCCGGCCACCGGCTGGGCACGCGCGAGATCGAGGAGAGCATCGCCAGCCACCCCAACGTGGCCGAGGTGGCGGTGGTGGGCGTGGCCGACGCGCTCAAGGGCCAGGTCGCGATGGCGTTCGCGGTGCTCAAGGATGCGGCCGCACTGAACGATGCGCCGGCCGCGCTCAGGCTCGAGGGCGAGATCATGAAGCTGGTGGACGGTCAGCTCGGCGCCGTGGCGCGGCCGGCGCGCGTGCGCTTCGTCTCACTGCTGCCAAAGACGCGCTCCGGCAAGCTGCTGCGGCGTGCCATCCAGGCCGTGTGCGAGCAGCGCGATCCGGGCGACCTGACGACGATCGAGGACCCGGGCGCGCTGGAGCAGATCAGGGCCCTCGTCGCCAGCGGCTGAGAGTGCCCCCAGGGCCGGGCTGCCCGCGCAGCGGCGCCGGCCCGGCCGCACGCGCAGCAGCGCTGAGCCGGCCGCCCGCCGATCAGCGCTAGAGCACCTCGCTCGCGTAGTCCGCCAGCCGCGAGCGTTCGCCGCGCGCGAGCGTGATGTGACCGCCGTGCGGCCAGCCCTTGAAGCGGTCCACCGCATAGGTCAGGCCGCTGGAGCCTTCGGTGAGGTAGGGCGTGTCGATCTGCGCCAGGTTGCCCAGGCAGACGATCTTGGTGCCCGGGCCGGCGCGCGTGATGAGCGTCTTCATCTGCTTGGGCGTCAGGTTCTGCGCCTCGTCGATGAGGACGAACTTGTTCAGGAAGGTGCGCCCGCGCATGAAGTTCAGGCTCTTGATCTTGATCTTGGAGCGCACCAGGTCGTTGGTGGCCGCGCGCCCCCACTCGCCGGCCGAGGAGTCGGTGCGCGCCAGGACCTCGAGGTTGTCGTCCAGCGCGCCCATCCAGGGACCCATCTTCTCCTGCTCGTCGCCGGGCAGGAAGCCGATGTCCTCGCCCACCGGCACCGTGACCCGGGTGACGATGATCTCGCTGTAGCGGCGCTCGTCCAGCACCTGGGCCAGGCCGGCGGCCAGGGTGAGCAGGGTCTTGCCGGTGCCTGCGGTGCCGGCCAGGGTGACGAAGTCGCACTCCGGGTCCAGCAGCAGGTTGAGCGCGAAGTTCTGCTCGCGGTTGCGCGCCGTCACGCCCCAGACCGCGTTCTTGGCGTGGCTGTGGTCGCGCAGCGTCTTCAGCACCGCGCTGCGGCCGGTGATCTCGGACACCCGCGCGTACAGCGACGCCGCCCCCGGCGCCTCGAGGTAGACGAACTGGTTCACCAGCAACGCCGGCACCAGCGGCCCCGTGATGCGGTAGTAGGTGTGGCCGCCGAGCTGCCAGCTCTCCATCGTCTTGCCGTGGCGCTCCCAGAAGTCGGCCGGCAGCGGCAGCACGCCGGTGTACATCAGGTCGCCGTCTTCCAGCGTGCGGTCGTTGAAGTAGTCCTCCGCCGCCAGCCCGAGCGCGCGCGCCTTCACGCGCATGTTGATGTCCTTGGACACCAGCACCACCTCGCGCCCCGGATGCTGCTCGCCCAGCCCTTGCACGACGCCCAGGATCTGGTTGTCCGCCTTGCCCTGCGGCAGGCCGGCGGGCAGCTTGAACTCCAGCAGCATGGTCTGGAAGAAGAGCCGGCCACCGGCTTCCTTGTGCCCGGTCTTGGCCAGCGGGATGCCGGCCTGCGGGTCCAGGCTGTTGCCGTCGCTCGCCAGGGCGTCGAGCTCGCGGCTGACCTGGCGCGCGTTGCGGGCGACCTCGCTCATGCCCTTCTTGTGGCCGTCGAGTTCCTCCAGCGTCACCATGGGCAGGAAGACGTCGTGCTCGTCGAAACGGAACAGGCAGCTCGGGTCGTGCATCAGCACGTTGGTGTCGAGCACGAAGAGCTTGGCCGGTCCGCTGTCGCGGGTGCGCCGGCTGCGCGGCGCGGCCGCTGGCTGCGCGCGGGTCTTGGTGGCGACGCTGGCGGCAGGCGCAGCCGCTGCGGCCGCGACAGCCGCTGCAGTCGGGACAGGCGCTGCGGTCGCTGCGGGCGGTGCGAACAATGCGGCCGGCGCTGCGCTCTTTGACTCAGCCGCCGGCCCTGTCGGTGCTGCCTGCGTGGCCGCTGCCCTCATCAGCGGCAGCTCGGACGGCGCGCTGCGACGCAACTCGACGGCAGCGCTGCCGGCCGCTGCCGGTGCCGTGCCGCGCGCGCTGCGGCGTGCCGGTGCAGCCTGCTTCTCGAAGTCGGTGGCGGAAAGGGTGGAGGCCTTGCGGGTCGGCGGCTTGGGCAGGGGCATGGGGGGTGGTCACTCCGGCGCGAGGGCACTGGAAGGTGCGAGCGGGCAACAAAAAAGCCGCACAGTCGGCTGTGCGGCTTGTTCGTCGGTGCGGTGCAGCGAGCATGCTCGGCAGCATGGCCGCATCATACACAGCGGCCCGGACGGTTCTTCGCCAGACGTTCAGTCCGCCTTCAAAGTCTTCACGGTCTTGAGCACTTCGTCGACGTGGCCGGCGACCTTGATGCCGCGCCACTCGGCGCGCAGCACGCCCTGGGCGTCGATGAGGAAGGTCGAGCGTTCGATGCCCTTGACCTTCTTGCCGTACATGATCTTGTTCTTCACGACGCCGAACATGTGGCAGAGCTTCTCCTCGGTGTCGGCGATGAGCTCGAAGGGCAACTCAAGGTTGCCCTTGAACTTCTCGTGGCTGGCCATGTTGTCGCGCGAGACACCGAAGATCACCGCCCCGGCCTTCACGAATTCCTTGTGCTTGTCACGGAACTGCATCGCTTCGGTGGTGCAGCCGGGAGTGGCGTCCTTGGGGTAAAAGTACAGCACGACACACTGGCCCAGGAAGGCCTGGGGCGTGAAATTGACACCGCCGGTGGCCTGCGCTTCGAAATCGGGGAGGGCTTTGTTGACGACAGGTGTCATGGTCATGGTGTGCTTCGCCAAATGCGGCCTAACCGGTGATTATAAATCCAGTGGCGATGGGCCTTTGGGGTCGGCCCGCCCGCGCTCCTAGGGCAGGAGCAGGGCCGCGACCACCTTGCGGCCCTCGGCCGCCAGCACGTTGTAGGTGCGGCAGGCGGCGGCGCTGTCCATGGTCTCGACCCCCACGCGCTGCTCGTACAGCGCCTGCAGCCAGGCCGGCCTGGGGAAGCGCAGGCGCGGCCCGCTGCCGAAGATCAGCACCTCGGGTTGCAGCGCCAGCACCTGGCTGAAGCGCGCCGCGTCCAGGTCCTCGAAGCGATCGACCTCCCAGCGCAGCACCTCGCCGCGCCAGGGTACGAGCAGGCTGTGCGCGAACGGCGTGCTGCCGACCCAGACCTGGCCGGGTGCGTGGCGGGTCAGGGCGTTGACGCCGGGCAGCGTGTCGGGCTGGAACTTCATGCGGCGATAATTCTAGTTTCGCCGTCCTTCAGCACGTTTCATGAAGCCCATTGCCAAGTCCAGCAAGCTGGCCAACGTCTGCTACGACATCCGCGGCCCGGTGCTCGACAAGGCCCGGCTGATGGAGGAGGAAGGCCACAAGATCATCAAGCTCAACATCGGCAACCTGGCGGTGTTCGGGCTTGAACCGCCGGACGAGATCGTGCAGGACATGATCCGCAACCTGCCGACGGCGGCCGGCTACACCGACAGCAAGGGTTTGTTCGCGCCGCGCAAGTCGGTCGTCCACTACACGCAGGAAAAAGGCGTGGCCGGCGTCTCGGTGGACGATGTCTACCTCGGCAACGGGGCCTCGGAGCTGATCGTGATGGCGCTCAATGCGCTGCTGAACGACGGCGACGAGATCCTGGTGCCGGCGCCCGACTATCCGCTTTGGACGGCCGCGGTCTCGCTGTCCGGCGGCACGCCGCGCCACTACCTGTGCGACGAAGGCGCGGGCTGGCTGCCCGACCTGGACGACATCCGCGCCAAGATCAGCGAGCGCACGCGCGGCATCGTCGTCATCAACCCGAACAACCCGACCGGCGCGCTCTACCCCGACGATCTGCTGCGCGAGATCGTCGAGATCGCGCGCCAGCACCAGCTGATCGTGTTCGCCGACGAGATCTACGACAAGACGCTGTACGACGGCCACACCCACACCAGCCTGGCGGCGCTGTCGGACGACGTCCTCACCGTCACCTTCAACGGCCTGAGCAAGAACTACCGCTCCTGCGGCTACCGCGCCGGCTGGATGGTGGTGTCGGGCGACAAGCGGCACGCGGGCGACTACATCGAGGGCCTGAACATGCTGGCCTCGATGCGCCTGTGCGCCAACACGCCGGGGCAGCTCGCGATTCAGACCGCGCTCGGCGGCTACCAGAGCATCAAGGATCTGGTCGCGCCCGGCGGTCGCCTGTGCCGCCAGCGCGACCTGGCCTACGAGCTGCTGAACCAGATCCCGGGCGTCAGCGTGGTCAAGCCCAAGGCGGCGCTGTACATGTTCCCGCGCCTGGACCCCAAGGTCTACCCGATCGCCGACGACCAGGACTTCGCCTACGAACTGCTGGCCGAGGAGAAGGTGCTGATCGTTCAGGGCAGCGGCTTCAACTGGGCCGCGCCCGATCATTTCCGGCTCGTCTTCCTGCCCAACGTCGACGACCTCGGCGATGCGCTGGGCCGCATCGCGCGATTCCTCGGCCACTATC
The DNA here is from genome assembly GCA_963205525.1 of Pseudomonadota bacterium. The sequence goes on from CAUJJP010000177.1 coordinate 6,004, forward strand.
GAAAGCGCCACCCGCTGTGAACCACATCAAACCCATACAGGTCGGCCTGCTCGGCATCGGCACCGTAGGCAGCGGCACCTTCCAGGTGCTGCAACGCAACCAGGCCGAGATCCGGCGCCGCGCCGGCCGAGGCATCGAGATTGCGATGGTCGCCGACCTGGACGTGGCGCGCGCGCGCGCGATCGTCGGCGATTCGGTGCGCGTGGTGGGCGACGCGCGCGAGGTGGTGAACGACCCGCAGATCGACGTCGTGGTCGAGCTCATCGGCGGCTGCGGCATCGCGCGCACGCTGTTGCTCGAGGCGATCGAGCGCGGCAAGCACGTGGTCACCGCCAACAAGGCGCTGCTGGCGGTGCACGGCAACGAG
>CAUJJP010000178.1 GCA_963205525.1 Pseudomonadota bacterium
CGCAGGGCTGCGCTCGGCCCTGTGCCGGGATTCGGTGAGAAATGGCTACGCACTGAGCCGCTGCGTGGCCCCGCGATGTCGAAAACCCACGCATGAACCCCCGATCTGTGCCCGATCTGTGCCCAAAGCGGCGCTTGCGCGACCGCTTCCTACCCGCTAGACTCGCCAAAAAGGGCGGTTGAACTTCATATACACTTGTACCCCAGGGGATGCGAGCCGAAGGAGAACCCATGAACCTCACGTTGCGCGCCGCACTGGGCGCCTGCCTGCTGCTGTCGCTGGGCGCCTGCACGGAGCGGCCGCAGGCGCCGCCGGCGCCGGTGGCCACGCCCGCGGCACTGGCCGCGCACAGCGCCGAGTTCAAGCGCGAAGTGATCGAGGTCGCCGACGGCGTCTGGGTCGCCGTCGGCTACGGCATTGCCAACTCGATCCTGCTCGAAGGCGACGATGGCGTCATCGTCGTCGACACGATGGAAAGCGCCGAATCGGCGCGCGATGTGCTCGCCGAGTTCCGCAAGCTCACCGACAAGCCGGTCAAGGCGCTGATCTACACGCACTCGCATCCCGACCACATCGGCGGTGCCGGTGTGTTCGCGCAGGGCGCCGGCGACATCCCGGTCTATGCGCAGCGCAAGCTGGTCGCGGCGATGGAGAAGACGTCCATCGAGCTGCAGACGGCGATCACCAGGCGCTCGCTGCGCATGTACGGCACCCAGCTGACGCCCGAGGAGATGGTCAACGTCGGCATCGGCCCCTTCGTCGACGTCCACGAGGGCAGCACGATCGACACGCTGCGGCCGACGCGCGAGTTCGACGACACGCTCGAAGACACGGTGGCCGGCATCCGCTTCCGGCTCGTGCACGCGCCCGGCGAGACCGAGGACCAGCTCTTCGTCTGGCTGCCGGAGCGGCGCATCCTGCTGCCCGGCGACAACGTCTACAAGGCCTTTCCGAATCTCTACACGATCCGCGGCACGTCCTACCGCGACCCGCGCGCCTGGGCCGATTCCATCGACAAGATGCGCGCGCTCAGGCCCGCCGTGCTGGTGCCCAGCCACACGCGGCCGCTGGTCGGCGAGGCAGCGATCGAGGCGACGCTGACCGACTACCGCGACGCCATCCGCTACGTCTACGACCAGACCCTGCGCCTGATCAACCAGGGCCATACGCCGGACGAGATCGCAGCGACGCTGAAGCTGCCGGCCCATCTGGCCGCCTCGCCGTGGCTGCAGGAGTTCTATGGCACGCCGCAATGGTCGGCGCGCAACATCTACGTCGGCAATCTCGGCTGGTTCGACGGCAACCCTTCGACGCTGCGGCCGCTGCCGCCGGATGAGACGGCGCGGCGCACGGTCGAGCTGGCCGGCGGCGTCGATGCCGTCGCACGGCGCATCGACGAGGCCGCCAAGGCCGGCGAGCATCAGTGGGTGCTGCAGCTCACCGACCATCTGCTGCGCGTGCAGCCGGGTCACGCCGCGGCCAAGCAGGCGCGCATCGCCGCGCTGCGCGCGCTGGGCGAGCGCGAGGCCAACCCCAATGCACGCCACTGGTATCTGATGACCGCCGGCGAACTCGCCGGCGCGTTCGAGCTGCCCAAGCGCATCGTCACGCCAACGCCGGCGATGCTCGCGCGCATGCCGCTGGCGCGCTTCTTCGACGGCATGGCGGTCAACCTGGACGCACAGGCCAGCGCCGACACCGTCGTCGCCGTCGGTTTCGAATTCACCGACAGCGCCGAGCGCTACACCTACATCGTGCGCCGCGGCGCGAGCGAGGTCGTGCCGCAGCTGCGCGAGGACGCCGACATCGTCGTGCGTGTCCCCGCGCAGGTGTTCAAGGAAATGCTGGCGCAGCTGCGCAATCCCGCGGTCACGATCGCGAAGGATTTCGAAGTCGTGAAGGGCGGCAAGCTCGGCTTCGTGCGCTTCATGCGCCTGTTCGTGCCGGTCGAGGAATGAGCGGCTAGGCGATGAAGCCGTAGCGCCGGCACAGCTGCGCCGGCGCATCCCACTCGGCCTGGTGTGAGACCATGCAGCTTCTCACAAGCTCAATTCTCTGAGCTTCTATCTGAGAGCGTATCTGCGAGTCGTTCGAGACCATGCCGACTGTTGCTTTCTGCGCATCATTCTCGCACTGAGCCATTGATTCACGAGGAGACTGACCACAGCCCAAAAGCGTCACACAAAACAGACCGCACTCGGTGTAGGCGCAGGTGTGGTCGCGTCCGGCCGCCAAGGCCACCACCCCGGTGAGATCGCGCACGTCCACCGGCGAGGCGGCGGACTGGGTGTTGCCGTTGCCCAGCTGGCCGAAGGCGTTGAAGCCCCAGCACTTGACCGTGCCCGACTTGAGCAGGGCGCAGCTGTGATCCTCGCCGGCCACCACCGCGGTGGCGCCGGCCAGGCCGTTGACGATCACCGGTGTGAGGCTGCCGGTGAAGCTGCCGTGGCCCAGCTGCCCGCGCGGGCCGTAGCCCCAGCAGCGCACCCCGCCTTCCTTGGTCAAGGCGCAGCTGTGCCGACCGTTGGCCGCCACCGCCGTGACGTCGCCCAGGCCGACCACCGCGACCGGGGTCTTGCGGTTGATCACCGTGCCATCACCCAACTGGCCGTTGAGGTTGCCGCCCCAGCACGCCACCCCGCCGGCGCCAGTCACCGCGCAGGAATGGAAAAAGCCGGCCGCCAGGGCGGTGGCGCCGGTCAGATGCAAGACCTCGACCGGCGTCACGCGATGGATCGTGGTGTTGTCGCCGATCTGACCGTAATCGTTGTTGCCCCAGCATTTGACCACGCCAAGGCCGGTCAGGGCGCAGCTGTGATAGAAGCCGGCCGTTACCGCCGAGGCGCCGATCAAGCCGCTCACGCTGACTGGCGTCGCCTTGTCATTGGCGCTGCCGTCACCGAGCTCGCCAAAGCGACCATGGCCCCAGCACTTGGCGTTGCCGCTGGCGAACAGGGCGCAGCCGTGGTAGCCGCTGGCGGCGAACTCGACGGTGCCGCGACGGATGCCCTGGGTGAGCACCGGAACCGTGCTTGACGCCGTGCTGCCGTTGCCCAGTTGGCCGTAGTCGCCCCGGCCCCAGCAGTAGACCCGCCCTGAGCCGGAGAGCGCGCAGGTGTGCAGGCTGCCAGCCGAGATCAGGCTACCGCCATTGGCCTGCGCCGGCGGTGCGAAGGCGGCGGACAGAGACAGCAGGCTGGCAGCCAGGGCAACGGTCGGGAGCGATCGGCAGGCGGTCAGGGGCATGGCAGGTCGAAGTCGGGGGAGGTGCAAAAAAAGCCGGCGAAGATTAGGAGCCTAGAATCCGCAGGGTCAATGGCTCGCCGACCGCTCCGATTTCGGGGTGGAAGGCCGGTCTCGATCTCCTTGGGCGGCAGGATGCGCGGGCGGCCGCCGCGTTTGCGCAAGGAGAGCGGAACGTGGACGCGGATCGTGTCGGTGCTGGGCATCAGGCGGCGTCCTCCGTCTCCGGTGTCAGCAGGCTGGCCAAGGCGCCAAGTCGCAATGGCCTTCAAGCTGACCAAGGGGAACCATCAACGGGGTGCAGTCTAGCTTCGGCGAGATGCCGTCGTCAAGCCGAAATCACTAGATGTAGTTGATCACGCATGTGCCGCACCCATATGTAGTACTAAGCGGCGGTAGGGCGGGGCCCGACCCACCTTACCGCCCATGCGCGCCCCGCTCGCCCCCGCCACCGGCCGCCTCGCCAGCCACTCCCCAGCGGCGGTAGGGCGGGTCTTGACCCGCCTCACCACCCATGCGCGCCCCGTTCGCCCCCGCCACCGGCCGCCTCGCCATCCACTCCCCAGCGGCGGTAGGGCGGGTCTTGACCCGCCTCACCGCCTATGCGCGCCCCGTTCGCCCCCGCCACCGGCCGCCTCGCCAGCCACTCCCCAGTCGGCCGCGAGATCGCCCTGCGCCACATACCGATGCACGCTCGAATACGGCCACGCAGCCGCGCAGGCGGCGTGCCCATGCTTGACCGGGTTGAAGTGCACGTAATCGACATGCGCCGTGAGATCCCGCTCGTCGCGGATCAAATG
>CAUJJP010000179.1 GCA_963205525.1 Pseudomonadota bacterium
GCCGGAGATCGCCGGCCACGAGATCCGCACCCCGCTGCACGAGCCGGAGTTCGCGCCCGCGCTGGGGGCGCAGATCAGCCTGCTGGTCAAGGACGGTGTCAGCCAGGCCAGGCTGCAGCTCAACCCGGCCGAGATGGGGCCGATCCTGGTCCAGATCCAACTCGACGGCAGCCAGGCGCGGGTGGAGATGGTCGCCGAGCAGGCGGCCACGCGCCAGGTGCTGGAGCAGTCCATGCCGGCGCTGGCCGGCGCCTTGCGCGACAGCGGGCTCACCCTGGCCGGCGGTGGCGTGTTCGACCAGTCGGCGCGCCAGCAGCGCGAGGATGCGCAGGCGGCCGCCCGGGGATCGCTGCGGCCGCTGACGACCGACGTCGGCGTCGACATGCAGGCGGCGGCAGCCAGCGCCTCGCGGCTCGGGCGCGCGCGCGGCGTCGTCGACCTCTACGCCTGAGCTCCGGCCCCCGGCCCGCGGCACGGCGGGTGGGCCGGAATCTCGCCCCTTATCGCCGCATCGGTGGCGGACCCCCTTCGAATAATGGAACCCAGGTTTCGTAGGAGTCCGCATGTCCGCTGCCGCCGCCACCGCCGATGCTCCGGCGCCCAAGGGCAAGAAGAAGCTGCTGATCATCGGCGGCGCCGTGCTGCTGCTGGTGATCGCCGCCCTCGTCCTCGTCCTGCTGCTGAAGAAGAAGCCGGCGGGGGAGGATGAGGCTGCGGACGGCCACGCGCCGGTCGCCGCCGCGAAGGCACGCGACCCCAAGGCGCCGGTGGTGTTCGCGCCGCTGGACCCGTTCACGGTCAACCTGGCAGACAAGGAAGCCGAGCGCTACGCCCAGGTGGGCATCACGCTGGAGCTGGTGGACAGCGCCACCGAAGCCTCGCTGAAAGTCTTCATGCCGGCGGTGCGCAACAACATCCTGATGCTGCTGGCGCACAAGACATCGGCCGAGCTGCTGGACCGCGAAGGCAAGGAGCGCCTGGCGCGCGAGGTCATGCGCGAGGCCGCACGCGGCCTGGGCATCGAGGTCGAGGACGAGGAGGCGGACGAGGACGAGGCCCCCTCCAAGAAGAAGCGCAAGCGGCGCGCGGCACCCGAGCTGCCGATCACCGCCGTCTACTTCTCCACCTTCATCATCCAGTGAGCGGCGGCGGGCGGCGGCCATGAACCAGCAGATCCTGTCGCAGGACGATGTCGACGCCCTGCTGCAAGGCATCACCGGCGAGAGCCAGAAGCTCGAGCAGGAGGATGTGCAGAGCGGCGGCATCCGCGACTACGACCTCGCAAGCCAGGAGCGCATCGTCCGTGGTCGGATGCCGACCATGGAGGTGATCAACGAGCGCTTCGCCCGCAACATCCGGATCGGCATCTTCAACTTCATCCGCAAGTCGCCCGAGGTCGCGATCGGCGGCATCAAGGTGCAGAAGTACAGCGCCTTCCTGCGCGAGATCGTGGTGCCGACCAACTTCAACATCATGGCCGTCAAGCCGCTGCGCGGCAGCGGCCTGATCGTGTGCGACCCCAACCTGGTGTTCGCGGTCATCGATGCGCTGTTCGGCGGCGCCGGCAAGTACCACACGCGCATCGAGGGACGCGACTTCTCCCCCACCGAGCTGCGCGTGATCCTGCGCCTGCTGGAGGTCATCACCGCCGAGTACCGCAAGGCCTGGCAGGGCGTGTACCCGCTGGAGCTGGAGTACCAGCGCTCGGAGATGCAGCCGCAGTTCGCCAACATCGCCACCCCGAGCGAGATCGTGGTCGCCACCAGCTTCACGCTGGAGATCGGCGACACCAGCGGCACGGTGCACTTCTGCGTCCCCTACTCGACGCTGGAGCCGATCCGCGACGTCCTGTACTCGACCATCCAGGGCGACTCGGTGGAGCAGGACCGGCGCTGGGTCAAGCTGCTGCAAAACCAGGTCCAGTCGGCCGAGGTCGACCTCGTGGCCGAGCTGGGCCACGCGCCGGCGACGGTGGAGCAGCTGCTGAGCTTCAAGCCCGGGGACTTCATCGAACTCGACCTCGAGCCGCTGATCCAGGCCAAGGTCGACGGCGTGCCGGTGTTCGACTGCCATTACGGCACCTCGAGCGGGCGCTACTCGATCAAGATCGAACAACTGCTGACCGCCGGCACGCAGGTGGGCTGGCTGGGAGACGAACGCCATGGCGGCTGACGCGAACGAGATGAGCGAAGAAGACAAGATGGCCGCCGAGTGGGCTGCGGCCCTGGCCGAGAGCAAGAGCCCGGAGGTCGCCAGCGAGGTGGCGGCGGTCGCGGAGACGGTGGCGCCGGCGGCGTTCACCAACTTCCAGGCCACGCCGGCGCTCGCCGGCGCCGGCAACGACATCAACATGATCCTGGACATCCCGGTCCAGCTCACCGTCGAGCTGGGCCGCACCCGGATCCCGATCAAGCACATCCTGCAGCTCGCGCAGGGTTCGGTGGTCGAGCTCGACGCGCTGGCCGGCGAGCCCATGGACGTGCTCGTGAACGGCTTCCTGATCGCCCAGGGCGAGGTCGTGGTGGTGAACGACAAGTTCGGCATCCGCCTGACCGACATCGTGACCCCGAGCGAGCGCATGCGCCGCCTGTCCAAGACATGAACAGCCTGACGCCCCTGCTCTGGCTGGTCGCGGTGGTGGCGCTGATTCCGCTGCTGCTGTGGCTGGTCAAGCGCAGCCCGATGGGTGCGCAGTTCGCCGCCGGCCCGGTGCGCACCGTGGGTTCGCTGCCGCTGTCGGCGGCGCAGCGCCTGGTGACGGTCGAGGTCGGCCAGGGCGAGGATCGGCTGTGGCTGGTGCTGGGCGTCACCGCCGGAAGCATCACCACCTTGCACACTATGGCGCCGCAGGCACCCGCCGGTGCCAGCCCGGGGGCGACGCCGCAGGCCACCTTCGCCCAGCTGCTGCACCGGCTGCAGGGGCGCCGGCCCGATGCGGGCTGATCCGGTGAGCGGCGAAGGGCGCGCCAGGCCCGGGCCGCAGCGCGTGGCACGCGCTGCCACGCCGGCCCTGCTGGCGGCGGCCCTGCTGGCGCTGAGCACGCTGGCGTCGGCACAGGGCAACAGCCTGCCGCTGGTGGTCGGCCAGGGACCGCAGGGCACCAGCTACTCGGTGCCCATCCAGACCCTGCTCGTCTTCACCGCGCTGTCCTTCATCCCGGCGCTGGTGCTCATGATGACCGGCTTCACGCGCATCGTGATCGTGCTGTCGCTGCTGCGCCAGGCGCTGGGCACGCCGACCGCGCCGCCCAACCAGGTGCTGATCGGGCTGAGCCTGTTCCTCACCTTCTTCGTCATGGCGCCGACCTTCGACCGCGTCTACGAGCAGGCCTACACGCCGTTCGCGGCGCAGCAGATCGGATTCGACGAGGCACTGGCGCGCGGTCAGGTGCCGCTGCGCGAGTTCATGCTCAAACAGGTGCGGCAGGCCGACGTTCAGCTGTTCGCCAAGATGGCGCGTCTGCCGGCCGAGGTGAAGGGCGCCGACGTGCCGCTGCGCGTGCTGGTGCCCGCCTTCGTCACCAGCGAGCTCAAAAGCGCGTTCCAGATCGGCTTCCTGGTCTTCATCCCCTTCCTGATCATCGACATGGTGGTCGCCAGCGTGCTCATGAGCCTGGGCATGATGATGCTCTCGCCAGTGCTCGTCGCCCTGCCCTTCAAGCTCATGCTGTTCGTGCTCGCCGACGGCTGGAACCTGCTGCTGGGCTCGCTGGTGGCTTCCTTCGCCACCTGAACGCCCGGCACGTACGAGCCAACCACCCGAACGACCCGAACGACAGCCCCGCCATGGATTCACAACAGGTCTTCACGCTCGGCCAGCAAGGCCTGATGCTGCTGCTCACGGTCTCCGCGCCGATCTTGCTGACCGTGCTCGCGGTCGGGCTGCTGGTCAGCATCTTCCAGGCCGCGACCCAGATCAGCGAGGCCACGCTGAGCTTCGTGCCCAAGATCGTCGCCGCGGTGGCGGTGCTGGCCCTGCTCGGGCCCTGGATGCTGACCGTCCTGGTCGAATACCTGCGCGAGATGCTGCTGGCGATCCCTGGCGCCGTCGGCTGAGAGCCTGTGAAGATATGACTCATGCCCGCGCCGGGGTGGCCAAGGGCGCTGGCGTAGGCGCGACGCGCGGCCCGGGCTCGCCGCCCGGGCAAGCGGCGCAACACCCGCCAGCGTCCTTGGCCGCCCCGGCCCTGCGG
>CAUJJP010000180.1 GCA_963205525.1 Pseudomonadota bacterium
ATGCACCTGGGCTTCGTCTGGCTGCTCGCGGCGCTGGGGCTGCAGGCGCTGGCCTGGTCCGGCAGCCCTTGGGCCAGCGACCTGTGGGTGCACGCCTTCACCGTCGGCGCGCTGGGAAACATGCTGCTGAGCCTGATGACGCGCGTCGTGCTTCGCCACACCGGGCGTGCGCTGGCGACGCCTGCGCTGCTGCCGGCGCTGCTGCTGGCGGTGAACGCCGCCGCGCTGCTGCGGCTGGCGGCACCCGCGCTCGGCGCCTGGGCCTGGCCTGCCGCCTCGCTGCTCTGGGCACTGAGCTTCGCGCTGTGGCTCGCGCTGCACCTGCGCTTCATGTGGCGGCCCAGCCTGCCGCGGCGTTCAGGAGCGGCGCCGATCGAGCATCTGGAACGGACCTGAACCCGGAGGGCCCGAGGCGAGGGTCAGGCGGGCGTTTGCCGCGCGCTCAGGGCGCCGCCGGCACCAGCAGGCCGCGCGCCACCGCCGGCCGGGCAGTGAATGCCGCCAGCGCGCGCGCCACCTCGCGGAAGTCGTCGAAGCCCACCAGCTCCCCCGCGCCGTAGAAGCCGACCAGGTTGCGCACCCAGGGGAAGACGGCGATGTCGGCGATCGTGTATTCGTCGCCGACGATCCATTCGTGGCCGGCGAGCTGGCGGTCCAGCACCCCCAGCAGGCGGCGCGACTCGGCCGCGTAGCGCTCGCGCGGGCGCTTGTCCTCCCACTCGCGGCCGGCGAACTTGTGGAAGAAACCGAGCTGGCCGAACATCGGCCCCGCGCCGCCCATCTGCCACATCAGCCATTGCAGCGCCTGGTAGCGCGCCGCCAGGTCCTGCGGCAGGAAGCGGCCGTGCTTGCTCGCCAGGTAGAGCAGGATGGCGCCGGACTCGAACAAGGCGATCGGCTCGCCGCCCGGGCCGCCCGGGTCGATGATGGCCGGGATCTTGTTGTTCGGGAAAGTGGCGACGAACTCGGGCGAGAGCTGGTCGTTGCTGTCGAAGGAGATGCGGTGCGCCTCGTAGGGCAGGCCGAGCTCCTCCAGCAGGATGGAGACCTTGACGCCGTTGGGCGTGGGCAGCGAGTACAGCTGCAGCCGCTCGGGGTGGCGGGCAGGCCATTTGCGCGTGATGGCGAAGCGGCTGAGGTCGGTCATGGGAAGGCGATGCTACGCACTGCGGCCCTCGCCTGCAGCGCTCGTGCCCGGCAACCGTCCGGTGAGCCGGGCCAGCAGCTCGATCAGCATCGCCTGCTCGGCGCCCGACAGGCACGCCAGCAGCTCCTGCTCCATGCGCGCCGCAGCGTCCGTGCCGGCCTGCGCCAGCTGCTGCCCGGCGGTGCTCAGCCGCACATGCTGCGAGCGCCCGTCCAGCGGGTTGCGCTGGCGCTCGACGAGCGCGCGCGCCTGCAGCCGGTCCATCAGCAGGGTCAGCGATGGCGCGCTCAGGCTCAGCTGCTGCGCGAGCTGGCGCGGCGTGAGCGCGCCGTTGGCCAGCAGCAGCGCGAGCAGCGAGAACTCGGTCTTGCGCAGCTGCAGCGGCTGGCCGATGTGCTGCTCAAACACCGCCTCGGTGAGCACCGTCGCCTGCGCGACGTGGTAGCCCAGCAGGCCGGCGAGCGCGCCGAGCCGGACCGCGCCCACCTTGGCAGCCGGGTCGGGCCTGCCCATCGCGCGCCGCGCTCAGCGCCCGGTCGGGACGACCTTGCCGGCACGCCCCTCGAGGAAGGCGCGCAGGCGCTGCTGCGCCTGCGGTGAGCCCTGCGCCACCGCGGCCATCAAGGCCTCGGTGAACATGCCATCGCTTTGCGACTGCTCGGCGATGCGCGGCAGCGCGTGCATGATCGCGAAGTTGCTGGTCGGCGAGTTCTGCGCCACCTTGGACGCGAGCTCGATCGCCCGCGCCAGCGCCTGTCCCTCGTCCACCAGGTATTGCGACAGGCCCAGCGCCTGGCCCTCCTCGGCGTCGTAGACGCGCCCCGTCATCATGAGGTCGGTCATGCGCGCGCTGCCGATCAGGCGCGGGATGCGCGCCGCGCCGCCGCCACCGACGAAGATGCCGCGCTGGCCTTCGGGCAGGCCGTAGTAGGTGCTGCGGTCGGCGACCCGGATGTGGCAGGCCGCCGCCACCTCCAGCCCGCCGCCGACCACCGCCCCGTGCAGCGCCGCCACCACCGGCGCGCGGCCGAACTGGATGGCGTCGAAGGCGGCGTGCCACATGCGCGAGTGCAGCACCGCGCCGTGCACGTCGCGCTCCACCAGCTCGGCCAGGTCCAGCCCGGCGCAGAAGTGCTGCCCCTCGCCGCTGAGCACGACCGCCCGGCAGTCCTCCGGGATCTGCGTGAAGCAGGCCTGCAACTGCAGGATCAGGGCGTCGGACAGCGCATTGCGCTTGGCCGGCCGCGCCAGCCGCACGTGCAGCAGCGCGCCGCTGGCGCTGACCTGGAGCAGGTCGAGATCGGCGAGCGCGCCGCGCACGGGGGTGAAGGTGGTGGGCATGCGGTGTCTTTCGAATATGTTTCAGCAACTGAAGTATATCGGTCTCCGATGAAGGCGCCGATGTATGTTGCGTCCCCAGACTGGTGCGAGCTGCGCTCGACATACGGGTCGTGGCGTCGGCCTCCCGGCGTATGCTGGCCACGCCATGTACCCGCTTCGCCTGCTCCTTCTGCTCGTCGTCCTCCTCGCCGGCCCGGTGCAGGCGCAGCGTCTGGAGCTGGTGGCGCGCGGGCTGGTCGAGCCCTGGGCGCTGGCCTTCCTGGCCGACGGCCGCATGCTGGTCACCGAGGGCGCCGGCCGCCTGCGCATCATCGGTGCCGACGGCCGCCCTGGCGATCCCGTGGCCGGGCTGCCGGCCATCGACGCCGGCGGCCAGTGCGGGCTGCTCGACCTCGTGGTCGGGCCCGATGGCTGGCTGTACTTCAGCTATGCCGAGGCCGGCGCGGGCGGCAACGGCACGGCGCTGGCCAAGGCGCGGCTGGACGGCCAGCGCCTGGCCGACCTGCAGGTGCTGTTTCGCCAGCAGCCCAAGGTCGCGAGCCGGCTGCACTGCGGATCGCGCATCGTGTTCGACCGCGCGGGCCGCTTGTTCCTCGGCCTGGGCGACCGCTCCAGCGAGAAGGACGAGGCGCAGAACCCGGCCAACCACCTCGGCAAGGTGGTGCGCATCGAGCGCGATGGTTCGGTACCGGCGGACAACCCCTTCGTCGGTCAGCGCGCTCACGTCGCCGAAGTCTGGAGCCTGGGTCACCGCAACATCCAGGGCGCGGCGCTGCACCCGCAAAGCGGCGAGCTGTGGGCGGTGGAGCACGGCCCGCAGGGCGGCGACGAGCTCAACATCGTGCGCGCCGGGCGCAACTACGGCTGGCCGCTGCTGACCTACGGGCGCAACTACGGCAGCGGCACGCGCATCGGCGAGGAAGGGCCGAAGCCGGGCTTCGAGCAGCCGATCCGCCACTGGGTGCCGACCTCGATCGCACCCAGCGGCATGGCCTTCCTGAGCAGCGAGCGCTACGGCGACTGGCGCGGCAGCCTGTTCGTCGGCGCCCTGCGCGGCCAGGCGCTGCTGCGGCTGACGCTGGACGGCGAGCGCGTGACGGGCGAGGAGCGACTGTTCACCGGCGAGGCCATGCGTGTGCGCGACGTGCGCCAGGGCCCGGACGGCTGGCTCTACATCGTCGGCGGCAGCGACGACGGCCGCGTGCTGCGCGTGCGGCGCTGAGTGCGGCGGTGCCGGGCAATGGCCGGCGGCAGCCTTCACGGTCTTGTCTCGCCGGCGCCACGCCGCAACCATGCTGGCGCCATGCCGCCGTGCTCGACGCCCGGCTGTCGCGCCGCAAGCTGCTGCGCGCTTCCTTGGGCAATGTCGCCAGTGCCCTGCCGTGCAGCCTGAGTCTGGGCGGGTGGTGCGTCGGCGCTGATGAAGGCCTTGACGCTGATTCTCTTGGCGTCATCGTCGGCCGTGACCTCGATGGCGCGGCCGATCGCCTTCTTCGGATCGTGCTGCTCGCGGATGTTGCCCGGCCAGGCGCCGAAAGCGGCCTTGGCGGCGTCGTAGTCCATCACCTCGCCGTCGTAGTCCAGCGCCTCGCTGGTGGCCACGCCGTAGACCGCCAGGCGGCCGTCGTCGAGCTTCTCGGTCTTCTCGATCGGGAAGGACAGGCGGAAAGCGTCGCGCGCGGCGCCGTTCCAGATGAGCTTGGCTTGTGGCATGAGTTACCTTTCCAGTGGCAAAATTCGGCTTCCCCTCGGCACGCTTCGGGCGTAGAGGCTGCGGCCGCAAGGCAGTGGTCCCCGAGGGGTTTCCCTTTTCTTCTTCGGCGCGTGCACGCGCAGGGACACGAAGCGCACCCTGGCCGCCCGCTCGTCGATGGCCTCCACGTAGTGGAAGCGCTCGCCGCCGATTTCCTTCTCGTAGACGATGGCGCGCAGGCCGCGCCACGACATCTCGCTGTTGGAAACGCTGTCGGGCTTGCTGGTGACTGCATCGAGGCGTTTGAAATCCTCGCTGGTGAGAGCGCGCTGCCCGCGCCCCACCTCCTTCAACGTGCTGCCGTGGCTCTTGAGCGCATGGCGCAGCTCATCGTCGCTGGCCTCGCGCTGGTAGCCCGACAGGTCCAGGCGCAGTTCGGCCGCCACCGCCTCGACGTTGGACCGCCCGACCGCGCCCAAGCTGTGCCGCTGGCGGCTTTCGTGGTTCTCGGCGGCGGCGCTGGCGAGGCCTGCAATGCCGCCGCCATCGCCGGCCCACCTGCCCTGCTCGTCCCGCGCCTGATCCGGGTTCCACGCTTTCAGCGCCTTGCCATCTTCGTCGTCAAGCACAGGCAGCAGATCGCACCTGCAATGCGGGTGTGCCGGCGGCCCGAACCCGCCGTGCTCGCCGAAGCTGTCGTCGATGCCGACCGCCTGCCCGTCCAGCGCCTCGCAGTCCTCGCAGGCGTCCTCTGAGGCCAGCCACTGCTTGCGCTGCACGCCCAGCGCCCGGTACCCGGCGAGGTTGCCTTCCACGTCGGCACGGGCCGTCTCGGTGCGCGCGATCATCTCGGCGCGCTGTTCGCTGAAGGCGTGGCTGTCGGCCAGCGCATCGGCCAGCTTGTCGTTGCTCCAACCCGCTTCCAAGGCCTCGGTCACCGCGGAGCGCAGCATCTCGCGCGTGCCTTCGTCGATGCGCCACTGCGCGCTCGGGTTCGGCACCAGCTCGCCGTCGGCCCACTTCATGCCGACCGCTCGGCCCCTGAGTCGCCTGCGCAGCCAGTGCGCGGGCGTGCGTCATAGGGGCATGGTGTGCGGCGTGCGGGTGCCAGGCGGTCGCTGCCGCCTGCGTCGGCGCTCTCGAAACGACGGAGGACAAGACCACGCGACACACCCTGAGGCGCAGCATTGACGTCGGTCTGACCCTGCTGGCCCGTGCCAGTCTGGCCCTGCGCCGCCGGCCACCGCTGAGGGGCGACGCCGACGGCAGCTGCCGAGCGCCCTTGTCGAGACCGCATCAGCCCGGTTTTGGAACGTTTTGGAACCGCTTGAGGACGCCTGCGGGGTCGCGGTCGAACACTGGCTCCACTGCTGCGATGAGCGCAGCGCAAGGAGCCAGCGATGCAAGACCCGACCGCCGCCCACGCCCCGCTGCAGCTGCGCCCCGTGTGCCCGCAGGACCGGCCGGCGATGTGCCGCTTCCTGCAGGGCCTGAGCGTGCAAAGCCGCGGCCTGCGCTTTCACGGCGGCGTGAAGCCGGATTCGGAGCTGCTGCTGTCGGTGCTGACCCAGGCCGACGGTCGTGACCACATCGCCCTGGTGGCGGTGCTGGACTGCGACGACGGCGAGCTGATCGTCGGCGAGGCGCGCGTGGTGCGCGGCAGCGCGGGCGAGCCGGCCGAGTTCGCGATCGCGGTCGCCGACGCCTGGCAGGGCCGCGGCCTGGCGCAGCGCCTGCTGGACGCCTTGCTGGCGCTGGCCGCCGCGGCCGGCATGCTGCAGGTCTTCGGCGACGTGCTGGCACACAACGAACGCATGGCCGGCTTCATGCAGCGCGCCGGCTTCGTGCCCGTGCCTGCCGCCGAATCCGGGGTCCAGCGCTGGATGGTCACGCTGGCGGCGCCGCAGGTGGCGCCGCCGCCGGCCCTGCAGTCGCCCGTCCAGCCGGCCATGCAGCCGCTCATGCAACCGCTCATGCAACCGCTCTTGCAGCCGGCAGCACGCGGCTGGAGGTCCTGGTTCGGCAGCCGCTTCGGGCTGGCCGCGCGCTGAGGTCGGGCTCGAGTCGGCTACGCGGCAGGCTCAGCGCGCCCTGGCCGCCAGCACTGCTGCCGACAGGATCAGCAGCGTCGCCAGGGCGATGGAGGCGCTCAGCGGCTGGCCGCTGGCGCGCAGCAGGATGAGGGTGGACAGCAGCGGCGTCAGGTAGCTCAGGACGCCGATCTGGCGCGCGTCGCCGATCTTCAGCGCCGCGTCCCAGAGGTAGAAGGCGCCGCCCAGCGGCCCCAGGCCGAGGACGGCGATCAGAATCCAGTCGCGCGTCGACAGCACGGCGGCGGGCTCCAGCCACCAGTGGCAGGCGATCGCGAGGACGCCGGAGACGAGGCCGAAGCTGCCTATCGCCGCCGTCGAGTAGGCATGCCGGGTCTGCGCCATGCGCTTGGACAGCAGCGAGTAGCTGGCCCAGACGAAGGCCGCGGCCAGGGCGCAGGCGTAGCCGGCCAGGGCGCCGCTGCCGGCGTCCGTGCCGCCCGTGCCGACCGTGCCGACCGTGCCGACCGTGCCTTGCACGCCATCCGTGCCGCTGCGCCCCAGGATGGCCAGCGCGGCGCCGGCCAGGCCGGCCAGGGCGGCCAGCACATGCACACGGCGCAGCCGCAGGCCGGGCAGGAACAGCGGCGCCATGAGGACGATGCCCAGCGGCCACAGGTAGTTGACCAGGTTGGCCTGCACCGGCGGCGCCAGCCGCAGGGCGCTGAACAGCAGCAGGTGGTAGCCGAGCAGGCCGTAGACGCCGAGCGCCAGTGCCGGCCACGACACGGCCAGCCGGCGCGGCTCAAATCGCGCCAGCGGCAGCGCGATCAGGCTGCCGGCGAGCAGGCCGAGGCCGGTGAGCAGCAGCGGCGGCACGTGCGCGAGCGCCGTGCCCAGCGCTGCCAGCGAGGCCCACAGGGCGATCGTGGCCAGCGCCAGCGCGTTGGCGCGCACGTGCGCGCTGTGCCCGCCCGGGGTTTCGGCCGAGGTGCTCAACGCACGGCGCGCCAGACGCGGGTGCTGGCCTGCTCGCCGCGCCCGCTCACCAGCAGGACCTCGTAGGGGTCGCGCTGGCCGCCGTAGGCCGGGCCGTCCATGCCGGGCGAGCCTATCGGCATCCCCGGCACCGCCAGGCCCAGCGCCGCCGGCTTCTCCGCCAGCAGGCGTTTCACGTCCTGCGCCGGCACATGGCCTTCGAGGACGTAGCCGGCCACCAGCGCGGTGTGGCAGGAGCCCAGGCGCTCGGGCAGGCCCAGGCGCTGGCGCATCGTGGTGTTGCCGCTGTCGTGCACCCGGACCTGGTAGCCGTGCTCCTGCATGTGGGCGATCCAGTCCTTGCAGCAGCCGCAGCTCGGCGACTTCCAGACCTCGATCGCGGGGCCGGCATTGGCAGACCGGGCTGCGGCCTGCTGGGCGCCGGCCACGGGAGACAGCAGCGTGAGGCCGAGCGCGCCGAGGGCGAGCCGGACCGTGAATTGGCGACGCTTGCCGTACTTCATCTCAGGGCTCCACCTCGACCAGGCCCTTCATGCCGGCCTGGTAGTGGCCGGCGATCAGGCAGGCGAACTCGAAACTGCCGGCGCGGTTGAAGGTCCAGACGATCTCGCGCGTCTGGCCCGGCGGTACGTGCGCCATGTAGGCCTCCTCGTGTGCCATGTCGGGGGACTTGTTCATCATGTCGGCGTGCGCCGCATTGTCGGTGCGCGTGCCGAGCACGTACTCGTGCATGACCTGGCCGTCGTTGCGCACGCGAAGGCGCAGGGTCTGGCCGCGCTTGACGCGCAGCTGCGCAGGCGTGAAGCGCATGTCGTCGCCCATGCGGAACTCCACCGTGCGGCTGACGCGCGCGGCGTCGCCGGCGATGCCCCAGGCTAGCTGGGTGGCGGGGCTGGCGGGGCCGGCGGGGTGCATGGCGCCGTGCGTGCCTTCGTGGGCGTTTTCCTGCCTGGTCGCTTCGCCGTGCGCGGCCACCGGGGCGGCGGCGCAGATGCTGGCCAGCAGGGTCAGCAAGCGGGTGATCTTCATCGTCATCGTGGACATCCTGTGTGCGGTCGCAAGGCTTGCGAACCGTCTGGCTGCGCGCGGCCGGCAGCGACCGGGCGCGCGCAGCGGCTGTGGGGCAAATGCATGCAGCCGGTGGCGCTGCCGTGGCCGGCTGGCTGCGAAAAGGGGGGGGTCCGAGGTGGACGTGCCGGGTCGGGCCTGCGCAGCCCGGCGGCTCGGCCCGTCACGCCAGGCGCGTGCGCGGTGGCCGCTCCAGGCCCCGGGGATCCACCGCGCTGAGCTTGGGCGAGCGCCAGGCGGGCCTGGCTTCGGCGCCGCGCTGCACGTTGCCGGCCAGCAGGGCGCGCGGTGCCGCTGCATTGCCACCGTGGCAGCCGGCGCACAGCGTGCAGCCGGCGTGGCCGCCGGGCACGGCGGAGGAATCGGCCGCGTCGTCGGCCGCGCGGTGGCAGGGATGTTCACCGGCGGCCGGGGCGCCGACGACGAGCGGCGCGGCCATGGAAGGCGCCTCGTGGCCGCCCGTCATCGCAGCCGCGGCGTAGGCCGCGCTCGCCGCAGCCAGACCCTGCAGGGGCAGGGCCAGCGACAGCAGGCACAGCAGGGCGACGATCCAGCGCTTCACGCTGGCGATTGTGGCCCAGACCGGGATCGCCCACCCGCGCAGTCCGGTCATGCCCGCGGCCCGGGGCGGGCGCCACCCGACCGCCCTGGCCGGGCGCCACCCGACCGCCCCGGGCCAGGCGTCATCCGAGCGCCCCGGACCAGGCGCTCAGGCACACTCGACGCTTTGGACGACGGGGGGAAGCGGACATGGGGCCTTTGGCGGGACTGCGCGTGCTGGAGATCGCCAGCATCGGCCCCGGACCCATGGCCTGCATGCTGCTGGCCGACCAGGGCGCCGAAGTGACACGCCTGGACCGCACCGAGGACGCCGGCCTGGGCCTGCCGCTGGCACCGCGCCACGACGTCACGGCGCGCAGCCGCCGCTCGCTGGCGCTGGATCTCAAGCGCGCCGAAGGGGTGGCCGCCGCGCTGCGCCTGGTCGAGCGCGCCGACGTGCTGGTGGAGGGGTTCCGTCCCGGGGTCGCCGAGCGGCTGGGCATCGGCCCCGAGGTCTGCCTGGCGCGCAACCCGGCGCTGGTCTACGGCCGCATGACCGGCTGGGGCCAGGACGGGCCGCTGGCCAGCGCCGCCGGCCACGACCTCAACTACATCGCGCTCAGCGGCGTGCTGGACGCCATCGGCGCCGCAGGCGGCGTGCCGCTGCCGCCGCTGAACCTGGTCGGCGACTACGGCGGCGGCGCGCTGTACCTGGTGTTCGGCATCCTGGCGGCGCTGTACGAGCGCCAGCGGTCCGGGCGTGGCCAGGTGGTGGACGCGGCGATGGTCGATGGCGCGGCCTCGATGGCGTCGCTCTTCCACGGCCTGCGTGCGGCGGGCCGCTGGACGGACGAACGCGGCGCCAACCTGCTCGACGGCGGTGCGCCCTTCTACGCCTGCTATCGCTGCGCCGACGGGCGCTTCCTCTCGGTGGCGGCGCTGGAGCCCAAGTTCTTCGCCGTCTTCGCCGAGGGCATCGCGCTGGATGCGCGTTTCGTCGCCGCCCAGCACGAGCGCAGCCAGTGGCCGGCGATGCGCGCCGCGATTGCCGCCGCGATCGCCGCGCAGCCCTGCGCGCACTGGGAGGCGCTGTTCGCCGGCCGTGACGCCTGCGTCGCGCCGGTGCTGGGCTTTGGCGAGGCGCCGGCGCACCCGCACGCCTTGGCGCGCGGCGCCTACCTCGAGGTCGACGGCGTGGTGCAACCGGCACCGGCGCCGCGTTTCTCGCGCAGCCGGGCGACGCCGCCGCGGCCGGCGCCGCAGCCCGGTGCCGACGGGCAGGCGGTGCTCGCCGAGGCTGGCTTCAGCGCCGCCGAGATCGCGGCCTTGCGTGCGGCCCAGGTGCTGGGCTGAGCGCTTGCGATGGTATGAATCGACCCGCCAGGGCAGGCGCAGGCCACACAGAGCAAAGGACGAACCCGTGAACGACCGCAAGACCTCGATGCGACACGCAGCCTCGCTGCTGCTGCTGCGCGACCACTCCGGCGGCGGCGTCGAGGTGCTGATGCTGCGCCGCGCCGAGCAGGGCGGCGACCTCAACAGCGGCGCCTGCGTGTTCCCGGGCGGCGTGCTGGAAGCCGCGGACCGCGCCGCCCACGGCTGGTGCCTGGGCGCCGATGACGCGCTGGCCAGCGCGCGCCTGGGCCTGGCCGAGGGCGCGCTGGACTACTTCGTGGCCGCGCTGCGCGAGTGCTTCGAGGAAGCGGGCGTGCTGCTGGCCTGCCGGCCCGACGGGAGCACCCTGGCGGCGAACGAGTGGGCGGGGCTGCACGCCGAGCTGCAGCCCTGGCGCCAGCGCCTGCAGCGCGGCGAGGCCGACATCGGCGCCCTGTGCCAGGCCCTGGACCTGCGGCTGGACCTGCGCGGCCTGCACTACTACAGCCACTGGCTGACCCCGCCCGGCGTTCCCAAGCGTTTCGACACCCGCTTCTTTTGCGCCACCATGGTCGAGGGCCAGACGCCGCAGGCCGACCACGGCGAAGCGCTGGAGCTGATGTGGGCGCGGCCGGCCGATGCGCTGGCCAAGGGCTCGGGCTACGTCCTGCTGCCAGTGACGCGCAGCACCTTGCAGGAGCTGCAGCCGCAGGCCAGCGCGGCGGTGGCGCACGCGCAGGCCGGCGCGCGGCGCGACATCTCGCTCGTCATGCCGCGCCTGGGCCGCACCCGCAAGGGCCGGCGCATCGTCCTGCCCTGGGAGCCGGGCTGGGCCGAGCTCGGCCGGCTCGACCCCGAAGGGGTGGACCTCGCCAGCGCCGAGATCGAGCCCGGCGTGCCGGTGCGCCTGTCGCCGCGCGTGCTGCGTCTGACCGCCGCCAACGCCGGCATGATGACCGGCCCCGGCACCAACGGCTACCTGGTCGGCGCCGACGACGCGCAGGCGCCGCTGGCGCTCATCGACCCCGGCCCGGCCGACCCCGTGCACCTGCAGGCGCTGCTGGCGGCGGCGCCGCGGCGCATCACGCACGTGCTGGTGACGCACACCCACCGCGACCACAGCCCGGGCGCGCGCGCGCTCGCGCAGGCCACCGGCGCGCGCGTGATCGGGCGCGCGGCGCCGACGCACGCGGCGCACGACACCGCCTTCGCGCCCGACGCCGAGCCCGCCGATGGCGAGGTCCTGGAGCTCGGCGCCGGCTGCACGCTGCAGGCGCTGCACACCCCGGGGCACGCGGCCAACCACGTCTGCTGGCTGCTGCGCGAGGAAAAGCTGCTGTTCACCGGCGACCACCTGATGCAGGGCAGCACGGTGGTGATAGACCCGCCCGACGGCGACATGCGCGTGTACCTGGCGCAGCTGCAGCGGCTGCTGACGATGGACATCGAGTGGCTGGCGCCGGGGCACGGTTTTCTGGTCGCCGAACCGCGGGCCGTGCTGCGCGAGCTGATCGCGCACCGGCTGCGGCGCGAGGCGCGGGTGCTGGCGGCGATGCAGACGCTCGGGCCGGCGACGGCGGCGCAGCTGGTGCCCCTGGCCTACGACGACACCCCGGCCGCGCTGCACGGGCTGGCCGAGCGCTCGCTGCTGGCGCACCTGCTCAAGCTCGGCGCCGAGGGGCGGGTGCAGGAGTCAGGCGGCGTCTGGCGGCTCGGCTGAAAGCCCGGCGGCTTGCTGCCAGCGCCCCTCGTGCAGCAGCTCGTAGGGCCGGAACTGCGCCTTGTAGGCCATCTTCGCGCTGCCGGCGATCCAGTAGCCCAGGTAGAGGTGGCGCAGCCTGAGCTGGCGCACCTGCTCGATCTGCCACAGCACGCCGTAGGTGCCGTAGCTGGTCCCGGGCTCGGGCTCGTAGTAGGTGTAGACGGCCGAGATGCCGTCGCCCAGCACGTCGACGATGGCCACCATTTTCAGTGCCCCCAGTTCGCCGTCCGGTGCCGGGCTGCGGAACTCCACCAGGCGTGAATTGACCCGGCTTTGCAGCAGGAACTGGGTGTACTGGTCCACGCTGTCCTGGTCCATGCCGCCCCCGGCGTGGCGTCCGCTCTGGTAGCGCAGGTAGAGCTCGTAGTGCTCGGGCGAGAAGCCCAGGCGCAGCACGCGCGCCTTCAGTCCGGCATGCTGCTTCCAGGCCCGGCGCTGGCTGCGGCTGGGCGTGAAGCGCGCCACCGGCACCCGCATGGGCTGGCAGGCGCGGCAGCCGTCGCAGCAGGGGCGGTAGGTGAACAGGCCGCTGCGCCGGAAGCCCGCCGCCACCAGCCCGGTGTAGGCGTCGGCGTGGATGAGGTGGCTGGGGGTGGCCACCAGCGAGCGCGCCTCCCGCTGCGGCAGGTAGCTGCAGGGGTAGGGCGCGGTCGCGTAGAACTGCAGCGACGCGAGCGGAAGCTCCTTCGGGTGCGTCACGGCGGCGGGCGGTTTCCTTCGGTGGCGGGGGTCGGCGAGGCGGGCGGCTCGGCGGCCGGCTGCGGTCCAAGGCGCGCGTCCAGCAGCGACCAGTGCGCCGCATCATAGGTCCAGCGTTCGACCTCGGGCGCGGCCAGGGCTTGCGCGATGTGCCCCAGGAAGTCCGTGCGCGCCATCTCGCGTGCACCCAGCGAGGCCAGGTGGCCGGTGTGCTGCTGGCAGTCGATGAGCGCCACGGCGCGCGCGCGGCAGGCCGCCACCAGCGCCGCGAGCGCGATCTTGGACGCGTCGGGGACGAGCGAGAACATCGACTCGCCGAACACCATGCGGCCGATGGCGACGAAGTACAGCCCGCCCACCAGCTCGCCGTCGATCCAGGTCTCCACGCTGTGCGTGCGTCCTAGCCGGTGCCAGTCGACGTAGGCGCGCACCATGGCCGGCACGATCCAGCTGCCGTGCTGGCCGTCGCGCACCGTGCTGGCGCAGCGCCGCATGACGGCGCCGAAGTCGTGGTCGAAGCGGATCTCGCAGCCTGGTGTGCGCAGGAAGCGCTGCAGGGTCTTGCGCAGTGAGCGGTGCAGGCGGAATGCCGAGCTCGCCAGCACCATGCGCGGGTCCGGGCTCCACCACAGCACGGGCTGGCCGGGGCCGAACCAGGGGAACAGACCCAGGCGGTAAGCCTGCTCCAGCCGCGCCGGATGCAGCGTGCCGCCCACGGCCACCAGGCCGGGGACGTCCTCGGCCACGCTGCCGGGGGCGGGCAGGGCGCAGGCGTCGTCAAGCCAGTGGGGCAAGGTGCTGCCTCGACGCGCGTCAGCCGGTGCGCAGGGCGTGCAGGGCGTGGTGGGCGTGGTGGGCGTGCCCCGGCGCGCCGTGCGCGCCGGAGCGTCGGCGCCGCACACCTGCGGTGTTCGCCTCCATCAGTCGTAGCTGCCCGTCTTCAGGCATGTCTGCCATTTGCGGTACTCGCGCATCTTGCAGGTGGAATCGCTGCACAGTGCCGACGAGCTGTAGTGGCGGCTGACGCACATCTTGGCGTGCGGCGACTCGGCGCGCGTTTCCTCGGTGCGCGTTTCCTCGGCGCGTCTGGCGGGTGCTGGCCTTCTCGCGGGCGGCTGCACGGCGGCGGCGGGTCCGGCGGCGCGGGTGGTCTGCAGTGCCGCGCCGGCCACGCCGCCCGCCTGGCGGATTCGGGCCGACACCATGGTGCCGATGGCGCTGTCCAGCGCGGTGTAGCCCGAGCCGGTGCGCAGGTTCGGGTCGGCGCCGCGGTTCAGCAACTCATCGACCATCGCCAGATTGCCGTCGCCGGCCGCGAAGTGCAGCAGCGTGTAGCCCTCGCCGTTCTGCATGTCGATGTCGATTCCCTTGTCCAGTTCCTCGCGCGCCGCGGCGTCGTTGCGGCTGCCGATCGCGTAGCGAATCTTGTCGAAGTCCCCGCTGCCACGCGCCGCACGCTGCGCGCGGCCTGATCGGCCCTGGTCGCCCGGGCTGCGTTCGGCCACCGCGCGCGCCAGGCGTGCGCTGACCATGGTGCCGATGGCCTGGTCCAGCGGCGTCAGGCGCAGCTTGTAGGTCCGCACAGTGGGGTCGGCGCCGCGCTCGAGCAGCGCCTCCACCATCGCCAGATTGCCGTCGCCGGCCGCGAAGTGCAGCAGCGTGTAGCCCTCGGCGTTCTGCATGTCGACTGGGAACGGACGGCTGTCGATGATGCGCAGCGCCCTTGCGTTGTCGCGGCTGCCGATGGCGTTGCGCGCCTCGTCGAAGGGGTCTACTGCACGCGCAGGCAGGCTTGCCAAACAGGTCAGGGCAAGCAGCCAGGTCATGATCATCCGCATTCGAATCGTTCTCCTGAGTGGTTGGAGTCACCGCTGCGCCGGCCGATCCGGCGCGCGATGGCGCCTGTGATTGTCCAGGCGATTGCCCGCCTTGCCCGCCGCCGGGGTGCCAAGCATCGACGCTTTTGCCTTCGCGGCCGCGCCGACCCGCGCGACCGGTGCTGCGGGCGGCGCGCCGAGGCCGCCAAGGTCACATCGCCGCTGGGGGCCATCGCCGCCAAGCTGGTGCACGCCGCGCTGGATGCCGCCGCCGCCGCGGCCTACGGCTGGGACGACCATGGCGTCGAGATGCCCGACCATGAAGCCCCGCGCCGGCTGCTGGCGCTGAACCTGGCGCGCGCCGCGCAGCAAGGCTGAGTGGCCCCCCGCGTGCGCTCCTGGGCCGTCGCCGCGCCGGGCGCAGCGGGGAGCCTGACGACGATCCGGTCGCGTCGGACGAGACACCGTCAGCCGTGCGCAGTGTCATCAGCCGCCGCCATCGGCCGCCGCCATCAGCCGCTGCCGACCGGCAGCCGTGCGGGCGCCGCTTGCGCCGGAGTGGGGTCGGGCAACCAGTGCGATGCCGGCGCCGGGCGGCCGAAGTGGTAGCCCTGGGCGTGGTGGCAGCCCAGGGCGATCAAGGCCTGGCGCTGGGCCTCGTTCTCCACCCCCTCGGCCACCAGTTCCATGCCCAGCGCCTGCGTCAGGCTGAGCACGGCGCCGACGATGGCGGTGCTGCGCGGCGCGTCCGCCTGGCCGAGGTGGGTGACGAAGCTGCGGTCGATCTTGATCATGCGCAGCGGGAAGCGGTGCACGTAGCCGAGCGAGGAATAGCCGGTGCCGAAGTCGTCCAGCGCCGCCTCGACGCCGGCCTCCAGCAGGCCCTGCAGGATGCGCGCCACCGCCTGCGGGTCGGCCAGCAGCGTGCCCTCGGTCACCTCCAGGCGCAGGCAGCGTGGGTCGAAGCCGAGCTCGGCGAGCAGGGCGAGCAGGCGCTGGCCGAAGTCCTCGCGCTGGAAATGCGGTGCCGAGACGTTCAGCGTCAGATAGCGTCCCGGCGCCACCAGCGCCCGCGCGGCGGCGCAGGCGATGCGGTACATGTGCCAGTCCACCGCCTCGATGAGGCCGGTCTCCTGCGCCACCGGCAGGAAGGCGCCGGGGGCGAGCAGGCCGCGGACCGGATGCTGCCAGCGCACCAGCGCCTCGTAGCCCACGACGGCGCCGTCGTCCAGGCGCACGATGGGCTGGAAGTGGGGCTGGAGCTGGTTCAGCGTGAGCGCGTTGCGCAGCTGCAGCGCGAGATCCAGGACGTTGGTGCCGGCGCCGTCCAGGCTCGGGTCGTGGACCACGTAGCGGTTGCGGCCCGCCGCCTTGGCGCGGTACAGCGCGGTGTCGGCGTCGTGCAGCACGCTGTCCACGCCGTGGCAGCCGGGGCTGGAGATCGCGATGCCGATGCTGACCGAGGCGCGCAGCTCGCGCTCGCCGGCGGCGATGGGCGCTTCGAGCCGGGACTGGATGCGCTCGGCGACCCGGCAGGCCGTGGCGGCCTCGTCGCAGTGCTCGAGCAGGATCGCGAATTCGTCGCCCGACAGGCGTGACACCAGGTCGGGCTCGCGCACGCAGGCCTGCAGCCGACGCGAGACCTCGCGCAGCACGGCGTCGCCCACCGCGTGTCCGAAACTGTCGTTGAACAGCTTGAAGCGATCAACGTCCAGGTAGAGCAGGGCAAAGCGGCGCGCGTCGCCGGCCGGCCCGCGCGCGAGCGCGCGCTGCAGGCGCTCGCGCAGGTGCACGCGGTTGGGCAGTTCGGTCAGCGGGTCGTGCAGCACCTGGTGCTTGAGCTGCTCCTGCACCTGCTCGCGCACCGCGATCTGCATGCGCAGCTCGGCAGTGCGGTCCTGCACCCGGCGCTCGAGCTCGGCATTGAGCTTGTACAGCGCCTCGGCCTGCAGCAGGCGCTCCAGGCTGCTCGCGATCTGGTGCGAGACGAAGGTCAGCAGGTCGGCGTCCCCGGGGCCGTAGACGACCTGCTCGCGGTAGCTCTGCACCGCCACCAGTCCCATCGCACCGTCCGGGCCGAGCAGCGGCGCGCCCAGCCAGCTCACCGAGGGCGTCTCCGCGTACTGGGCGTCGACCTCGCCCGCGCGCACCAGGCGTTCCACCCCCCGCGCGTCCAGCAGCACGCAGTGGCCCGCGCGCAAGGTGTACTCGCTCACCCCGTGGCCGAGGGGGCGTGAGTCGAAGCACTCGCCCGCCGAATCGACCGCGTAGACGAAGTGCAGGTGACGGCGATCCGGCGAGAGCAGCGCGATGTAGAAATTCTCGGCGTTGATCAGCTCGGCCACCGACTGGTGGATGGCGCGGTAGAAGGCGGCATCCTCGTCGTTGTCGGGGTTGCTGCTCAGGGCCGCGATGCGGTACAGCGTGGCTTGCAGGTGCGCCGCGCGCTCGCGCTCGGCCACCTGCGCCTGCAGCTGCCGGTTCGCGATCGCCAGCTCCTGGGTGCGCTCCAGCACCCGCCGCTCCAGCGCTTCCTGGCCGCGCCTGCGGTCGAGCGCGTTCAGCGCGTGGCCGGCGACGAAGGCGAGCAGCGCCTGGTCGGTCGCGGTGTAGGTGATGCCCTCGACGTAGCTCTGGACCACCAGGGCGCCGACCACCTCGTCGCCGCGCCGCATCGGCACGCCTATCAGGTCCACCGCAGGCGCGCCCAGCGGCAGCTCGGCGCTGTAGTGCAGCGCCCGTGCCACCTCGCGCGAGCAGCCGTGCAGCGGCTGGCCGGTGCGGATCAGGCCCATGGTGATGCTGTTGGGCAGCTTTTCCGCCGGGATCTCCTGGTCGGGCCCGCAGGGCTCGGCGTCTATGCTGTCGACGAAGTAGACGAAGCGCACGCTGTCGCGCTCGCGCTCGTACAGCGCGATGTAGAAGTTCTCGGCGTACATCAGCTCGCCGACGATCTGGTGCAGGCCGCGCAGCAAGGCGTCCATGTCCAGCGCCGAGCCGGCGAGGTTGGCGATCGCGAACAACGCGCGCTGCAGGCGCTCGGCATGCCCCAGCTCGGCGACCGCGCCGCGCAGGCCCTGCACCTGCGCCAGCTCGGCCAGGCGCTGGGAAGCCAGCTCGATCAGGCCGGCCGCGGCCGCGCCGGGCGGCGACTGGCGCGCCTGCAGCACGCCCGCGCCGTCGCGCTGCAGCAGCCGCAGGCCGGGAGGCGGCGCGTCTTGCGCCGGCCGCAGGCGCAGAGCCAGCGCTGCCAGTGCCTGCTCGTCCAGCAGCCCGGCCGGCTCGACGCGCAAGACCTCCTGCTCGTGCCAGGCGAACCCGTCGGCCACCACGCCGAGCGCCGCCAGCGCTGCGCGCAGCGCGCCGAGCAGCGCCTCGCCGTCGCTCGCGCGCAGCAAGGGCATGCAGGCGGCCACAAAGGCTGCGGATGTGCCGTCGGCGGCGGCTGGCGTGGGGATCGGTTTGGCCATGATCGGGTGCCGGAGGCCAGACAGGATGCCCCCCGTGGCCGGTACATCGGCGCGCTGCCAGGCATCTTGAGGAATCCCGGCCCGCCGCGACCCCGGGCGGGGCCACCTTCCCGTCATCCGCCGGGCGACTGCGGGTCGATGCGGGTGCAGGCGCTCGATCGTGCCCGGCCGGGCTCGAAGCCGAGTCATGCCGCCCTTGTCGGCTATCACGCTGGCCCCAAGGCGAAGTCTGTATGCATATGCAGCTGAGCTCGCCGCCGTCCAAGCTGTGCGCCGGCGAACTGCCGGCCAGCGGTGCCAATGTGGTCCCTTCGGAGCCTGTCGAAGGAAGCTCGAGCGGCACGAATCCCTTCGGCAAAGAAAAACGGGCTAGACGCCGAAGCATCTAACCCGTTGATCTAGAACCGAGATTCTGGCGCGGCTGGCAGGAATCGAACCCACGACCCCTTGGTTCGTAGCCAAGTACTCTATCCAGCTGAGCTACAGCCGCGTAAGCCGCACACTATAGCACATCGGATTTGCGGGTATCGGGGGCGTCGCTGCGCGGGCGGCGATCACGGTTGCCGGATGCGCTCCCATGCCATCGGCTGCGCTCAGGTGCCAAGCGCTGCGGCGGCGCGGTCGCAGTCCGCGGCGCGTGCTTCGTCGGATTCCTGGCGTGCCAGCGCCGCCAGCCGATGCCAGGCGCTGCGCCGGATACCGAGATCCAGACGCGGGTTGGCGGCGGCCGGTTCGAGCAGCTGGCGTGCCTTGCCCCAGAGCTGGCGTTCGGCAAACGCGGTGCCGACCGCCGCCAGGATCGCCGGCTCATGGCCGAACTCGGCGGCGGCCGCCTCCAGCCGTGGCAGCCAGTCGGCGCCGATGCCGGCGACGCTGCGCAGCATGGCCTGCGCAATGCGGCTGCGATCCTCGGTGTCCAGCGCCGACAAGTCCTGCCACAGCGGTGCCAGCCACTGGCGCGCATCGTCGGTGGCGCCCAGCGCGGCGGCGTGCTCGGCGGCAGTGCTGGCGACCACCGGATCGCGCTGGTCCGCGCGCTCCAGCTTGTGCCAGACCTGGCGCAGTTGCTCGCTGTCGTGGGTGGCGGCGATGGCTTCGGCGGCGAGCGCGCGCAGCAGGCTGCGCGCGACCGCGGGCGAGAAGGCCTGGTGGTGGGCGAGCAGCCGGGCGGTCTGCAAGGCGTCCAGCGGCGCCTGTGCCAGGCGGCTGGCCGAGAGCCTCAGGCGCAGCGCCTGGGTGCGGCGCGCGACGCCGGGCGCCAGTTCACCCAGCAGTTCCAGCGCACGCTCGGGGTCGCGGTCGTCCAGCGCCCACTCGGCGGCGAGCAGGCGGGCGCCGTCGTCGGCGCGCCGCGGTTGGCCGGACTGGGCGAGCAGCGCGCCGAGCTTGCCGAGCTGTTCGTCGCGGCGCTTGCGGTCGGACAGACGGTGCAGGCTGCCGGCGGCCAGCAGGTGGGCGAGGACGGCGAACTCGCGGTCGGTGCCGGCGCCGTCGGCGTGCAGGTCCAGCGCGCGCCGGGCGGCCTTGTGGGCGCGGCTGTAGCGGGCGCTGAAGTGCTCGGCCAGGGCTTCGCGCAGTGCGGCCTGGGCGGCACGCTCGCGCCGCGCCGCGCGCCACTCGGCGGCGCGGGTGGGCAGGCTCAGCAGCGACAGCAAGGCCTGAGCCGCCAGCATCACCGCCGCACCGCCGACGAGCAGGATGAGGAGGGCGAGGTTGAGCGAGAGGTCGGCGCGCCAGCCGCGCCAGAAGATGCTGACCAGACCGTCGTTGCGGCCGAAGGTGGCGGCGGCCACCACCGCCGCCACCGCCACCAGCACCAGCCAGATGATGTTGCGCATGGTCGCGCCCTTCGGCGGCTGCCGCTCAGCGGCCGGCGGTCGCGGCCGCGATCGCGGCCAGCGTGCCGTCGGGCCGCGGGATGCCGACCTGGCGCGCCTGTGCCAGCACCTGGCGCAGCGCGTTGTCCACCCCCTGCACGCTGCGTGCATGGCGGTCGAAGTAGCGCTCGAGTGCGCTGCGTGCGTCGCGCAGGTCGGACTGCGCGGCCTCGTACTGGCGCGACAGCAGGGCCAGGCGGGCGTTGAGCAGGCGCAGCTTGAGGTTCTCGCGCAGGAACCAGGCCTGCTCGGGGGCGATCAGCATGGCTTCGGGCTGGGCGATCGGCGTCACCCGCACGAGGCCGCGCAGCTCGTCCCAGACCTCGCGGCCGAGTTCCTGCCAGCGCTCGCTCCACATGCCCGGCGCGGCGCCGGGCGCGGACGCGGCCGATGCCGCGGGCTGCGGCCGGGGCGCTGCGCTGCGCGCCGGCCGGCTGTCGATCTGGCGGTCCGGGCGCGACAGCAGGGGCAGTTCGTCGACCGCGCGCACCGCGTCGTCCAGGCGCGAGGTGAGGGCGGCGATGTCCGTCACCGCCACCGCGCGCGTGCGCTCGATGTCGGCTGCCACGGCGCGCCGCACGCGGTCGAGCTGTGGCTGGCTGTGGCGCGTGAGCCGTTCCTCGGCCTGTTGCAGGGTCGTCAACAGCGGCCCGGTGCTGCCGGTGATCGCGCTTTGCTGCAGCGCCACGCGCAGCGCGGCCTCGATGTCGGCCAGCACGTTCTCGTCGCGCGAGCGCGCGATGGACTGCATCAGCTCCTCGACCTGCGAGCGCTGCACCGCCGACTCGGCGACCTTGGCCTCCAGCAAGGCCATGCGCGCGGTGGCCTCGCGCGCCAACTCCTGTGCCTGGCGCGACAGCACTCGCGCCTCGGCGGCCTGTTCGGTGCTGTCCTGCTGGCGCCGCACGAGTTCGGTCTCCAGGGCCTGGACGCGCTGGCGGCCGTTCCAGGCCAGGCCCGCAGCGAGCGCCGCCAGCGCCAGCGCCAGTGCGATCGCGGCGCCACGCCACAGATCAGCCCGGGGACTCGCGACAGTGGTGGAGACAGGTGGCGTGGCCGGTGCCGCGGCGGGGGCCTCGGGCGTCGCTGCGGCCTCGACCAGGGGGGACGGCGGCGAATCTGACGATGGCATCACGGCGTGCGGGATTGTACCGAGCCGTCGTCAAGGGCGTGCCCGGGCGCGGGCCCGGTCAGGTGTCCGGGCAGGTGTGGGCTGCCGGTGGCGAGCGCCGCGATCGCGCCGGTCACGGCGTCGGCCGTCGGCGCGGTCTGGCTCACTTCGGTGAATCCGGCGGCGCGCGCGGCGGCGGCGATCCGTGGATGGGTCGCCAGCGCGCGCGCGCCCGACGGTGGCGACCATTGCGCCCCCAGGTGGCGAACGGCCTCGCTGCTGCTGAACAGCCACAGGTGATACGTCGGCGCCTGCGCGGCGTCGGCCAGGAGTGCCAGGCCGTCGCGGTCGGGCCGTGCGGCCTCGCGCGCGTAGGCGGCGACGAAGCGCGGCTTTGCGCCGGCGGCGCGCTGGCGCTCGGCCAGCCAGTCGCGGCCCTGCTCGCCGCGCACGATCAGCACCTCGCGGCCGGCCCAGGCGCGCGCCGCGAGCTGCGCCCACACGCCCTCGGAGTCGAAGCTCGCGGCGTCGGGAGCCGGCTCCACGATGCAGCCCGGCGCCAGGCCGGCCTGGCGCAAGGCCTGCGCCGTGCCCGGGCCGGGGGCGGCGGCGAGCACTGTGTCCGGCCAGGCCTGCTGCGGCGGGCGGCGGGCGAAGAAGTGCTGGACGGCGTTGACGCTGACGAAGAACACCATCGCCAGCCGGTCCAGCGTGGCCCAGGCGCGGTCCAGCGGCGCGGGGTCGGGGACCGGGCGGATCTCGATCAAGGGCAGCGCCACGGCGTCGACGCCGCGCTGGCGCAGCAGCCCGACCCAGGCCGCGGCCTGCTCGGCGGGGCGGGTGACGATGACGCGCACTGCGTGTCCTGCCGCGGCCGGCGCCACCACGCTCAGGCTGCGGGCAGGTAGCTGCCTGCGCCCAGCGCCTGCAGCTCGGCCACCGCGCGTGCGCCGAGGGCGCGTGCGGCGTCGGGGTCGGCCACCGGCGCCGCCAGCGCCACCTGCAGCAGCGGCCTCAGGGGCTGGCTGCCGTCGCCCAGCGCCGCGCGCAGATGCAGCTGGCCGTCCGCCCAGCGCGCGTGCGCCGCCAGCGGCATGCTGCAGCTGCCGCCCAGGCCGCGCGAGACGGCGCGCTCGGCCTCGCAGGCGAGCGCGCTCGGCGCATGCGCCAGCGCCTGCAGTGCCTGCCGCAGGGCGCCGGCATCGGCGCGCACCTCCAGACCGAGCGCGCCCTGGCCGGCGGCCGGGATCATGGCCTCGGGCTCGAAGCACATGCGGATGCGCGCACCCAGGTCGAGCCGGCGCAGCCCGGCGGCGGCGAGCACGATGCCGTCGAAGCCGCCTTCGTCAAGCTTGCGCAGGCGGGTGTCGAGGTTGCCGCGCAAGGGCTCGATGCGCAGGTCCGGCCGCATGGCAAGCAACTGCACCACGCGACGCAGGCTGGAGGTGCCGACCACCGCGCCCTTGGGCAGGTCGGCCGGTGTGGCGTAGCGCGGCGAGACCCAGGCGTCGCGCGCATCCTCGCGCTCCAGCACCGCTGCGAGCACGAAGCCGGGCGGCAGCTCCATGGGCACGTCCTTCAGCGAATGCACCGCGAGCTGGGCGCGCCCGTCTTCCAGCGCGGCCTCCAGCTCCTTCACGAACAAGCCCTTGCCGCCCACCTTGGACAGCGCGCGGTCCAGGATCTGGTCTCCGCGCGTGGTCATGCCCAGCAGCGACACCCGCATCCCCGAGTGCCGCTGCAGCAGGTCCTGCACATGGCGCGCCTGCCACAGGGCGAGCCGGCTCTCGCGGGTGGCGATCGTGATCTCTTTCATGGTGGGGGGATTATCGCCAGCGACCTGGGACGGACCGGCTTGGTGAGGCCCGGCGCGAGGGCCGCTGGCGATCAGATTCAGATCGCTTGCCCGCCCGCGGACAGCGCCTGGCGCACCGCCGCGAGCTGGCGGCGCGAGACCGCCAGCCATTCGTCGTTCGGCGCCACGCGCACGGCCCAGCCGCCGATCTCGGGGTCGGCGTCGCTGGCGGCGGTGCTGGTGTTGGTGTTGGCGCTGGTGTTGGTGCTGGTGTCGGCTGCGCCACGCCGGGCCAGCTCGCGCAGCGCCGACACGGCCACCAGGGCGTTGCGGTGCACGCGCACGAAGCCGGCGCCCAGGCGCTGCTCCAGATCGGTCAGGGTGCCGTCCAGCACGTAGCTGCGCTCGGCGCTGCGCAAGGTGAGGTACTTCTGCTCGGCCTTCAGGTACAGCACCTGGGCCAGCGGCAGCCGCAGCAGGCGGCCGCGGTCGCTCACCACCAGCGCCTGCAGCTCGGCGGCCGGCGCGATGCCTGCAGGCCCGGTGTCCTGCGAGGCGCCCGGCGGCGTGGTGCCCGGCGCGGTGCCCGGCCGGGTGCCCAGCCAGGCACGGCGCTGGGCGACGCGCCTGAGCGCGGCCTGCAGGCGGTCGCGCGAGACCGGCTTGGTCAGGTAGTCGGCGGCCTCGAGCTCGAAGGCGGCGAGTGCGTGCTCGGCGTGCGCGGTGACGAACACCACCGCCGGCGCGGCGCTGCCCTGGTCGAGCAGGCGGCGCGCCAGCGCCAGCCCGCTCGCGCCGGGCAGGGCGATATCCAGCAGCAGCAGGTCGGGCGCCGGATCGCGATCCAGCCAGGCGATGGCGGCGGCGGCGTCGCCGGCCTCGCCCAGCACCTCGCAGGGCGGATCGTCGATCGAGGCCAGCAGGTCGCGCAGGCGCAGCCTGGCCAGCATCTCGTCGTCCACCAGCAGCACGCGCAGCATCGCCATCGGACTCACAGCGGGATGACGATCCGGGCGTGGTGCCGGCCGTGCTCGCGCCAGGACTCGAACTGCGCGGCCACGTCGTGCAGCAGGCGCAGCCGTTCGCGCACGTTGTGCAAGGCCATGCCGTGGCCGGGCGGGCCGGGCTCGTCGGGCAGGCTGTTCACGACCTCGATGCGCACCTGGCCGGCGTGCAGCGTGGCGCGCAGCGACACCTGCGCGCCCTGCGGCGAGGGTTCGACGCCGTGGCGGACCGCGTTCTCCACCAGCGGCTGCAGCATCAGCGGCGGCACCCGGGCCTGCCCGACGCCGGGATCCACCTCCCAGGCCAGGCGCAGCCGCTGGCCGAAGCGGACCTGCTCGATCGCCAGGTAGGCGCGCGCGAGCGCCAGCTCCTCGTCCAGGCTGATCGCGGCACCGGCATCGGCGAGGGCGGCGCGGAACAGCTCGCCCAGGTGCAGCAGCACGTCCTCGGCGCGCTGCGGGTCGTGGCGCACGAGGGCGATCGCGGTGTTCAGGGCGTTGAACAGGAAGTGCGGGCGGATGCGCGACTGCAGCTCCGCCAGTCGCACGCGCGCGTCCACCGGCGCCCAGATGCGCGCCCGCAGGTCCAGCCAGGCCCACAGCAAACCGGCCAGGGCGGCGCCCGCCAGCGCCACCCCGAACAGGCGTGCGGCATCCGGCGCCGGCGCCAGCTCCAGCCACCAGCCGGGCGCCTGGCCCGCCAGCGCCGCCAGCGCGCCCAGCGTCAGCGCGCTGCCGGCGCGCGCGGGCGCGCTCAGCCGCCGCAGCGCGCGCCCGGCAGCGCACACCACCAGCAGCCACAGCAGGGTGCCCAGCAGCCCGGCGAAGGCGATCGCACCCGCGCTGGCAAAGGCGCTGCGGCCGCCGGCCACCAGGGCGCCGATCGCCAGCAGCGCCTGCACGCCGAGCACGGCGCGCAGCGCCAGGCCGGGGTGGCAGACATCGAAGGCGACGGCGGCGTGCGCGTCGGCGCGTGCGCGCTCCTCGGCCAGGGGGTCGAAGCGGGTCTCGGCGAAGGTGCTGGACAGCGGCTCGCCCGGACGCAGGGTGCTCGGCCAGAGGCTGGCCGGGCGCGTATCGGGCGCCGTGTCGGGCGCCGTGTCGGCCCCCGTATCGGCCACCTCATTGGCAGTCGCGCGCGCCGTGGCGCCGACTCCGTGGCCGTCCGGGTCGGCGTGCGCGGACGGCTCGGCGGGGCGTTGGGCGGGGCGCTTGGCGGACGGGGGAGGGCGCATGGCTGGCACAGATAATACGAAGCTCCCCGCCGCTCCGAGGCCTTGCGCCGCTGCCCACGATGTCCGCCGATCCGCTCGCCAACAAGGCCCAGGCCTGGTCCGCCCTGTTCACCGAACCGATGAGCGATCTGGTGCAGCGCTACACCGCCAGCGTCGGCTTCGACCACCGCCTGTGGCGCGCCGACATCGCCGGCAGCCTGGCGCACGCGCAGATGCTGGCCGCGCAGGGTGTGATCGGTGCCCAGGACCTGGCCGACATCGAGCGCGGCATGGCGCAGATCGGCGCCGAGATCGAGGCCGGCCGCTTCGAGTGGAAGCTCGAGCTGGAGGACGTGCACCTGAACATCGAGGCGCGGCTGACGGCGCTGGTGGGAGCGGCCGGCAAGCGGCTGCACACCGGGCGCAGCCGCAACGACCAGGTGGCGACCGACGTGCGGCTGTGGCTGCGCGGCGAGATCGACGGCCTGGCGGCGCTGCTCGCCGCCATGCAGCGGGCGCTGGTGGAACTGGCGGCGCAGCACATCGAGACCGTGATGCCCGGCTACACCCACCTGCAGGTGGCGCAGCCGGTGAGCTTCGCGCACCACCTGCTGGCCTATGTGGAGATGTTCGCGCGCGACGCCGACCGGCTGGCCGACGTGCGCCGGCGCGTCAACGTGCTGCCGCTGGGGGCGGCCGCGCTGGCCGGTACCAGCTACCCGCTGGATCGCGAACGGGTGGCGCGCACGCTGGGCTTCGACGGCGTGTGCCAGAACAGCCTGGACGCGGTGAGCGACCGCGACTTCGCGCTCGAGTTCGCGGCCTGGGCCAGCATCTGCATGGTCCACGTCTCGCGCCTGGCCGAGGAGATCGTGCTGTGGATGAGCCAGAACTTCGGCTTCATCGATCTCGCCGACCGCTACTGCACCGGCAGTTCCATCATGCCGCAAAAGCGCAACCCCGACGTCGCCGAACTGGCGCGCGGCAAGGCCGGGCGCGTGATCGGCCACCTGACCGGGCTGCTGGTGCTGATGAAGGGCCAGCCCATGACCTACAACAAGGACAACCAGGAGGACAAGGAGCCGCTGTTCGACACCGTCGACACGCTGCGCGACACCTTGCGCATCATGGCCGAGATGGCGGGCGGCATCCGCGTCAAGCCGCAGGCGATGGAGGGCGCGGCGCGCAAGGGCTACGCCACCGCGACCGACCTCGCCGACTACCTCGTGCGCAAGGGCCTGCCGTTTCGCGACGCCCACGAGGCGGTGGCGCACGCGGTCAAGCTCGCGCTCGCGCGCGGGCTGGACCTGGCCGAGCTGCCGCTGGCCGAACTGCAGGCGCTGGCGCCGCAGGTCGAGGCCGACGTCGCCGAGGTGCTGACCCTGCAGGGCTCCATGGGGGCGCGCAAGGTGCTCGGCGGCACCGCGCCCGAGCAGGTGCGCGCCCAGGTCGAGCGCCACCGCACGCGGCTGGCCGGCTGAAACGGCCGAGCCGGCGCAGCGGGCCGAAGCGAGCGCCGACGCCCAGTCGCTGCGCCGCCCGGCACCCGAACCCGGCGCAGGCGACCGTGACGACCCCGCCCCGGCGCTGGATCGCGCACCTGGACATGGATGCGTTCTACGCCTCGGTGGAGTTGCTGCGCTACCCCGAGCTGGCCGGCCAGCCGGTGGTCATCGGCGGCGGCCGCAAGCACCAGCCGCAGCGCCAGGCCGACGGCACGCTGCGCTTTCTGCGCCTGCGCGAGTACGTCGGCCGCGGTGTCGCCACCACCGCCACCTACCCGGCGCGCGCGCTCGGCCTGCACTCGGGCATTGGGCTCATGAAGGCGGCGCAGCGCGCACCCGACTGCGTGCTGCTGCCGACCGACTTCGAGCGCTACCGCGAATACTCGCGCCGCTTCAAGGCCGCGGTGGCGGAGATCGCGCCGCTGATCGAGGACCGCGGCATCGACGAGATCTACATCGACCTCAGCGCCGTGCCCGGGGCGCAGGAGCCGCTGGGCTTCGACCCCCACGGCGGCGTGCGTGCGCTGGCGCAGGAGATCCGCAACAACGTGCGCCGCGCCACCGGGCTGAGCTGCTCGATCGGGGTGACCCCGAACAAGCTGCTGGCGAAGATCGCGAGCGAGCTGGACAAGCCCGACGGCCTGACCCTGCTCACCGCCGCCGACCTGCCGACCCGCATCTGGCCGCTGCCGGTGCGGCGCATCAACGGCATCGGCCCCAAGGCCGGCGCCAAGCTCGAGCGCCTGGGCATCGCGACGATTGGCGAGCTGGCGGGCGCCGACCGCGATTGGCTGGTCCAGCACTTCGGCCGTGCCGCAGGCCGCTGGTTGCACGAGGCCGCGCACGGCATCGACGAGCGGCCGGTGCACACGCACCAGGAACCGGTGTCCATGAGCCGCGAGACCACCTTCGAGCGCGACCTGCATGCGCAGCGCGACCGCGCGCTGCTCGGGGGCATCTTCAGCCAGCTGTGCGAGCAGCTGGCGCTGGACCTGCAACGCAAGGGCTACGCGGCGCGCACGGTGGGCATCAAGCTGCGCTTCGACGATTTCCGCACCGTCACCCGCGACCTCACGCTGGACCAGCCGACGGCCGAGGCGGCCGAGATCCGGCGCGCCGCCGGGCGCTGCCTGAAGCGGGTGGATCTGTCGCGCGCGCTGCGCCTGCTGGGCGTGCGCGCGGCATCCCTGGTGCGCGCTGCTTCGCTGGTGCGCGGGCCCGGCGCTAGCATCGCAGCAGCAGGAGGAGGCCACACCCCATGAGCGTCGTCATCACCACCGTCGAGGACCTGCGCCGGCTGGCGCGCAAGCGCGTACCGCGCATGTTCTACGACTACGCCGACTCCGGCAGCTGGACCGAGTCCACCTACCGCGCCAACGAGAGCGATTTCCAGCGCATCAAGCTGCGCCAGCGGGTGGCGGTGAACATGCAGGACCGCAGCACGGCCACGCAGATGGTCGGCATCGACACCGCGATGCCGGTGGCGATCGCCCCCACCGGGCTCACCGGCATGCAGCACGCCGACGGCGAGATCCTGGCCGCGCGCGCCGCCGAGGCCTTCGGCATCCCGTTCACCCTCTCCACCATGAGCATCTGCTCGATCGAGGACGTGGCCGCGCACACCCAAAAGCCGTTCTGGTTCCAGCTCTGCGTGATGCGCGACCGCGGCTTCATCGAGCGCCTGATCGACCGCGCCAAGGCCGCCGGCTGCAGCGCCCTGGTGCTGACGCTGGATTTGCAGATCCTCGGCCAGCGCCACAAGGACCTGAAGAACGGGCTGTCGGCGCCGCCGAAGCTGACCGCGGCCAACGTCCTGAACATGATGACCAAGCCGCGCTGGTGCCTGGGCATGCTGGGCACGCGCCGGCGCGCCTTCGGCAACATCGTCGGCCACGTGCAGGGCGTGAGCGACATGGCCAACCTCTCGGCCTGGACCGCCGAGCAGTTCGACCCCCAGCTCAACTGGGACGACGTGCAGTGGATCAAGCGGCGCTGGGGCGGCAAGCTCATCCTCAAGGGCATCCAGGATGTCGAGGACGCCAGGCTCGCCGCCGACTCGGGGGCCGACGCCCTCATCGTCAGCAACCACGGCGGGCGCCAGCTCGACGGCGCGCAAAGCAGCATCGAGGCGCTGCCGGCGATCGCCGACGCGGTGGGCTCGCGCATCGAGGTCCACATGGACGGCGGCGTGCGCAGCGGCCAGGACGTGCTGAAGGCGGTGGCGCTGGGCGCCCGGGGCTGCTACATCGGCCGCGCCTTCCTCTACGGCCTGGGCGCGCTGGGCCAGGCCGGCGTGACGCAGGCGCTGCAGATCATCCACAAGGAGCTGGACCTGACGATGGCCTTCTGCGGCCACCGGCGCATCGCCGACGTCGACCGCCGCATCCTGCTGCCCGGGACCTACCCCGGCGCCTGAGCGCTTACTGCCTGTTCTCGGTCGGCCGCTTCCGCGCCATCGGGGGCGGTCGCCGGCAGGCTGAAGAAGAAGCTCGCGCCGGCACCCGGCCGGCCCTGCGCCCACACCCGCCCGCCGTGGCGCTCGACGATGCGGCGCACGATGCTCAGGCCGATGCCGGTGCCGGTGAAGGCTTCGCCGTGCAGGCGGCCGAAGGGGCGGAACAGATCCGCGGCGCGTGCCGGCTCGAAGCCGACCCCGTGGTCGCGCACCTCGACCACGAGCTCGGCACCCTGGCGCTGCGCGAGGATCTCCACTGCCGTGTCTGGCCGGCCCTGGCTGAACTTCAGCGCGTTCGCCAGCAGGTTCAGCAGCACCTGGCGCAGCAGCGCCGGGTCGGCATCGACCACCGGCAGCGGCGTGCGCGCGATGCGGGCCACCGCGGACGCGCCCAGGCTGATCCGCAGCGCGGACAGCGCCTCATCCCGCAGCGCCCCCAGGTCGGTGGGCTGGCGCTCCAAGTCACCCTGGGTGGCGCGCGCCAGCGCCAGCAGCTCGCTCACCAGCCCGAGCAGGCGCTGCAGTTCCTTGCCCATCACCGCCAGCATGTGGCTCACGCGCTGCGGCTCGCCGCCGTCCAGCGCCTGCTGCGCGAGCGTGCTCAGCCCGACCAGGCCGCCCAGCGGCCCGCGCAGGTCGTGCGCGACCATGCGGTTGAAGGAGCGCAGCTCGCCGACCCGCTCCTGCAGCTCGGCGGTGCGCTCGCCGACGCGCTGCTCCAGGCGCTGGTTGAGCTGGCGCAGTTCGGACTCGGCGCGTTCGCGGCGCTGAAGTTCGGTCGACAGTTCCTGGTGATAGCGCCCCAGACCCGCCACCAGCAGGCCGAGGCCGGTGATGCTGTAGGGCAGGGCGGCCCACAGGCTGACCCGCGCGCGCTCGATGCCGGTCGCCAGCGCCAGCAGCACCAGCAGCGGGTACAGCAGCACCGACAGCAGCAGCAGCCGGTGGGCGGCACCGGTGAGGCCCGGCATGGCGTGCGCCACCAGCCAGGCCAGGTAGCCGAAGATGAACACGGTGGCGAGGTGGCCGGCCAGTTCGTCCAGGCCGAGCAGGCGCAGCAGGGTGGCAAAGCCCAGCATCCAGACCAGCACGGCCGCGAACACCGCCGCCGGGTGCCGACCGTGGCGGCCGACGAACTGGCGCACGCCGATCACCAGCGCCGCCAGGGCGGTGAGTCCGACCACCACCAGAATCAGGGTCAGCGCCTGCGAGGGCTGACGATCGCTGCTGCCCTGGACCGGGCTGGCCAGGTTGACGAAGGCGCTGCAGGCGAAGGACAGCGCCAGCCAGCGCAGGCCCCAGTCGGGGCGGCTGCGTCGGCCACCCCAGAAGGTGGCCGCCAGCGCCAGCTGCACCAGGCCGGCACCGAAGGCCAGGCTTTGCGCCGCGTCCAGCGAGGTGATCGAGGCCATCACCATCGATGCTGGGGCCGAGCCGCGCGGCGCACCGTCAGGGCTTTCCCCTGAGGTCGGCGCGGCCGGCGCTGCACGTCCGCTGGGGCCGCGTCAGAGCGCGCCCGCGTCGAAGGTGTTGCAGGCCGCCACCTGGCCGGACTGCACGCCGCGATCGAACCAGCGTAGGCGCTGCGCGCTGCTGCCGTGGGTGAAGCTCTCGGGCCGCACCCGGCCCTGGCTTTGCTGCTGCAGGGTGTCGTCGCCGATGCGCTGGGCGGCGTTCATCGCCTCCGCCACGTCGCCCTGCTCCAGCCAGCCCTTGCCGCGCTGCGAGTGGTGGGTCCAGACGCCCGCCAGGCAGTCGGCCTGCAACTCCACCCGCACCGACATCGCGTTCATCTGCGCCTCGGAGATGCGCCCGCGCATCGCGTCCACCTTCTCGGTGACGCCGATCAGGCGCTGCACGTGGTGGCCGACCTCGTGCGCGATGACGTAGGCCTGCGCGAAGTCGCCCGGGGCGCCGAGTTGCTGCGCCAGGGTCTGGAAGAAGTCGAGGTCGATGTAGACCTTCATGTCGCCGGGGCAGTAGAAGGGCCCCATCGCGCTCTGGCCGGTGCCGCAGGCGGTGGGAACGGCACCGCGGAACAGCACCAGCACGGGCTCGCGGTAGCTCTGCCCGCCGCTGCGGAAGACGGCCTGCCAGACGTCCTCGGTGTCGGCCAGCACGGTGGAGACGAAGGCCGCCTCGCGGTCGTCGGGCGGCGGCGGTGCGCTCCGGGGCGTCGCCGGGCCGACGCCGCCGCCATCCACCCCGCCCAGCAGGCCGAGCACGGTCAGGGGGTTGATGCCGAAGATCCAGGCCGCGACGAGGGCGATCGCGATCGAACCCAGGCCCAGGCCCTTGCCGCCGACGCGCCGACCGGCGCCGGGAAAGCCGGGGCCGCCGCGCTGGTCCTCGACCTTGCTGCTGCGGCGCTGGTCCTCCCACTTCATGCCGGCCTCCTCAGGTCTTGGGCAGCGTCACCCCGCGCTGGCCCTGGTACTTGCCGCCGCGGTCCTTGTAGCTGGTTTCGCAGACCTCGTCGCTCTCGAAGAACAGCACCTGGGCGCAGCCCTCGCCGGCGTAGATCTTGGCCGGCAGCGGCGTCGTGTTGCTGAACTCCAGCGTCACGAAGCCTTCCCACTCGGGCTCGAAGGGGGTCACGTTGACGATGATCCCGCAGCGCGCGTAGGTGCTCTTGCCCAGGCAGATCGTGAGCACGTTGCGCGGGATGCGGAAGTACTCGACCGTGCGCGCGAGCGCGAAGCTGTTCGGCGGGATGATGCAGTGGTCGCCGTGGAAGTCGACGAAGCTCTTCTCGTCGAAGTTCTTCGGGTCGACCACCGTGCTGTGGATGTTGGTGAAGACCTTGAACTCGGGCGCGCAGCGGATGTCGTAGCCGTAGCTGCTGGTGCCGTAGCTGACGATGCGGTGGCCGTCCGGGGCGTGGCGCACCTGGTTGGGCTCGAACGGCTCGATCATGCCGTGCTGCTCGGCCATGCGCCGGATCCAGGTGTCGCTCTTGATGCTCATCGGGCGGATTCTATGGAGCTGCGCGCCCGCCAGCCGCTGGCCTGTGCGGTGGCGAGCGGATCTCTTGCGCGGGTCAGAACCAGTGGCTCAGGCTGAGCGAGCTGCTGCGCCGCCAGTAGCCGCTGCCGCCCAGGCTGCCGTTGGCGCCCAGCCCCATGCCGGCACCCGAGCCGCCGGCCTGCGCCACCAGCCGCGTGCTGCGCCCGAGGTCCCATCCGAGCACGATCTCCCACTGGTGGGGGTCGCCGTGGCTGACCGTGCCCCAGCCGTCGCGCTCGCGCGAACGTCCCAGGCCCAGTCGCAGCGTCAGGTCCCAGGGGTGCGCAGCCCACTGCAGGGCACTGAAGACGCGCTGCTCGGTGTACTGCCTCGGGTTCCAGTAGCCACGCGCCGGCACGCTGGCACCGGTGGGATCGGAGCTGCGAAAACCCATCGCCTCCGCGCCCACGGTCCAGTGCGGTACGCGCTGCACGGTGTACTCGCCGCGCAGCCGCCAGCGCGTGCGCCGGTTGCCGTCGTCGAAGCGCAGGCCGGCGACCGCCAGCGTGCCCAGCCAGCGCGGGTGCGGCCGCCAGTCCAGTCCGAGCGCGATCTGGTCCAGGCTGACCCGGTTGGCGACCGCGAGCGGGTTGTCGACGATCTCGCGGCCGGCGTCGACGTCGACCCGCCAGTGGTCGCGCGGGACCCAGGTGGCGCGCAGCTGGGCGCTCAGCGGTGTCCAGTCGGCGAAGCGGCGCAGGCGCAGGCTGGCCTGTGGCCAGACCGTGCCCGACGCGGCCTGCGGGTCTCCGAAACGGCCGCGCCAGCGCGCCAGCAGCTCGGGTCCGTGCTCGCTGCCGTTGTGGTCTTCGAGCGACCACTGGGTGAGCTGCAGCTCGGCGCTCGCGGCCTGCGGCAGCCGCCAGGCGGCGCCGCTGCTCCAGGCCCAGGTCTCCAGGCGGTCGCTGTCGATGGCGTGCGCCAGGCCGGCCCACAGCCGTGGCTGCGCCTCGCGCTGCAGCCGGTAGTCGCGCAGATGCTGCAGCTCGGGGTCGTGGCTGTCGGCCAGCAGGGGCAGGGCGCGGTCTTCGAAGCCGGCCCAGTACCAGGCGCGTGCCAGCCGCTCGCGCAGGCCGCGGCGCTCGGGCTGGAGCTCGGCCGCCCGTGCCAGCGCCGCCGCGGCGGCCGCGTCCTCGCTCAGCGCCTGGTGCGACTGGCCCAGGCCGTCCCAGGCGTCGGCGCGCTCGCCGGCGCTGCGGCTGGATGCGCTCAGTTCGCTGAACAGGGCGAGTGCGGCCTCGGGCTGGCCGCTCCACAGGGTCTGCCAGGCCAGCGAGGGCAGGATGTCGGCGCGCCGCTGCAGGGCAGCCGCCAGCGCCTGCCGGTACAGGGCGGCGGCGGCGGCGTTGCGGTCGGCGAATCCCTGCACGCGCGCGGCCTCGATCAGCAGGTCGGCGTTCGCCGGCTGCTGCGCCGCCAGGGCCTCGTAGCGTGGCAGCGCGGCGGCCCAGTCGCGCTGTTCGGCGGCGGCGCGCGCCTGCGTCAGCAGGTCGGCAGCCTGCGCGGCTGCACCCGCTGTGGTCGCCAACGGCGCCAGCAGGCAAGCCAGCAGGCAAGTCCGCAGCACGAGCGGGCGGGCCCCCGCAAAGCGATGCTTCATGCCTGCGCCTCCTCGCGCTGGGTGCTCCAGCGTATCGATTCGCGCGCCGGGCGGCGGAACAGATAGGGCAGCGAGATCACCGTGGTGGCGGCCAGGAAGGCCCAGTAGATCAGCGGATACCACACGCCATAGGGCGCCATGCGCAGGATGCGGGTGTCGTAGCGGCGGTCGATGAAGGCGCCGGTGATGAGCTGCAGCATGCAGATGGTTCCGATCGCCATGCCCCACAGGTTGGGGATGGGCGAGGCGCCCACCGGCGGCAGGCCGATCGACCATGAAGCGACCCAGATCGTGGTCAGGACCACGAAGCAGATCGCCCACAGGATGGACAGCGAGGACTCGATGAACACCGGCCACATGCGCCGTGTCTTCCACTGCGTCATCACGTCGGCGTGCTTGTGCAGCACCTGCATCAGCCCGCGTGCCCAGCGCAGGCGCTGGCGGTACAGGCTGCGCCAGCTCGACGGCACCGTCATCCAGCACACCGCGCGCGGCTCGTAGCGCACGTCGTAGAAGCGCTTTTGCAGCTTCCAGGTGAGTTCGATGTCCTCGGTCGGCATCTCCGGGCTGAATCCGCCGACGTCGACGACCGCGCTGCGCCGCAGCGCCGCCACCACCCCGGAGACGGTGACGATGCGGCCCCACACGCGCTGCGCGCGGCGCAGCAGGCTGATGATGGAAGAGAACTCGATCGCCTGCAGCCGGGCGATGAAGGTGTCGGTGTTGCGCACCCGCGGGTTGCCGGTGACGGCGGCCACGCGCGCGGAGGCGAAGTGCGGAACGATGTAGCGCAGCAGCTGCGAGTCGGGCTCGGCGTCGGCGTCCAGGCACAGCAGGATCTCGCCGCGGGTGAGCGGGATGACGTCGTTGAGCGCCATCGCCTTGCCCTCGTTGACCGGCTTGCGCACGCAGCGCAGACGCGGGTCGCTGCGCAGCGCGGCCAGGGTGTCCAGGGTGCCGTCGCTGGAGCCGTCGTCGACCACCACGACCTCGAAGTCCGGGTAGTCCATGGCCAGGATGGCGCGCACCGAGCGCGCGATGACGGCGTGCTCGTTGTGCGCCGGCACCAGCACGCTGACCATGGGCAAGGGCTGCCCCACAGCGGCTGGCGGCAGTGCCCGCTTGCCCTGCTCCCAGCGC
Source organism: Pseudomonadota bacterium (assembly GCA_963205525.1). Next base: position 34,648 of record CAUJJP010000180.1, read on the forward strand.
AGCCTGAACAGCAGCGCGGTCGTCATCCACATGATGCTGGTGGCGATGGGGTAGGCGGCGAAGAAGACCAGCGCCCAGGCATAGGGCGGCGAGTACTGGATGGTCTTGAGCAGCGATTCGATCATGGCGACGGCGTCGTGCGCGGCTGGGTTTCGGCTTCGGCCCGGCCGTGCTGCGGCTGCGCCGGCCGCTGTTGTTGCTGCGGCCGCTCTGGCGCCGGCCGCTGTTGCTGGGTCCGCTCTGGCGCCGGGGCGGCCAGGGCCACATAGCGCTTGTCGCCGCCCTCGATGCGGATCTCCACCTGCCGCGCCTGGGCCAGGGCGGACCAGTCGGCGAGCACGCGGCGGCCGTTGAAGTCGTGCTCGTAGCGCAGCGCCACCTCGCGCACGCCGCGCCGTGGTCCCAGGCGGCGGAAGATGGCGCGGTTGTGCGCCACCCAGGCCAGCGTGAGGATGGGAAACAGCAGCAGCGCCGCGGCCACGAGCAGGGTCAGCTCGCGCGTCGCCAAGGGCTGGCTGAACACCAGCCACCACAGGAAGCCGAACAGCAGCCAGCCGCCGAGCACCCCCAGGCCGTGCAGCAGCCGCCGCCGCCAGTTCGGCAGCGGCAGCGAACGGTCGGCGGGGCTCAAGCGCGGTGCGACCCGAGCCGGCGCCGGCTCAGCGGCACCAGGATCGCCAGCCCCGCGAGCAGCATGGCCAGGCTGCCGGGTTCGGGGATCGCGTTCACCGGCAGCAGGTGGTCGGTGGGCACCAGCGTCCAGTCGGTCTCGCCGGGGCGCGTCCAGCGCAGGTCGACGACGCCGGCCTCGAGCCGGTTCCACATCCCGAGCTCGAATCCGTACACGCCTTCGGACAGCTGCAGATCCTCGGCGAAGCCGTCGCGGTCGCGCGCGTTGAGGAAGTCGCGGCCGATCTCCAGCGTGCTGCCGCCGGCACCCACCAGGCGCAGGAAGAAGCCGTCGTCGTTGAGGACGCTGAAGTTGTAGTTGCCGGCGTCGGTGATGCGGATGTAGCCGCTGAAGTGGGCGGTCCAGTTCTCCTGCGGCGTCGCGTCGGCGCCGAAGAAGGGCAGCAGCGTGGCCGCGCCCCATTCGCCGGAGTACGAGCTGTTGTACAGGGCGTTGCCGTAGTTGATGTGGCTGGCCAGGCCGCTCCAGCTGTTCAGGATGGTCGGTGCACCGGCAGCGCCGGCACCGCCGCCGGTGGCCTGGATGGTGTCCCAGTCTGCGCGCCCCCACAGGCCGGTGCCCCAGGGCAGGCTGCCTATCGCCACGCCGCTGCCGTAGCTCTGGGTGGCTTCATCCCACAGCACGCTGCTGCCGTGCCAGTCGCTGTTGATCTGGTAGAAGGTGGCGTCGGCGCCGCTGCCGGTCTGGAAGCTGCCTGCGTGCTGCGGGTCGAACACCACCGCCGCGGACGCGGTCGTGGCGCCGAACACGGCGCACAGCGCGGCGGCCATCCATGCAGCCAGCCTGGCGGGCGATTTGGCGGCCGCTTGGCGCAGGGGCCGGGGTGCGAGGTGGCGCGAAGGCTGGCTGGTGATCGTCTGTGGCATGGTGTGCGCGAGGTGTTTGGCGGGTCCGAGTGCGGGTGGCACTGGGCGTGATGCTAGGCTTTACCCGAAGTCAAATCATGCAAAAAGTTACAGGTCGAGCCCGGTTGTCGTGGGTCAAGTCATCGTGAGCCGGGTGCGCGTGACGATTGCCACGATGTGCAATTTTCGGCGCCCCCCGCGTTCGCGGGGGTTTGTGTCTCTCGTGCGCAACAATTTTCGAGCTTGGGATGGGCGATTGCCGGGGTGGCGTGCTCGGCCTGCGCTTCCCGGGCTCGTCCACAGGCCATGGACACCATGACCGGGGCCGCAGGGAAAGCGTCGCAGCCGATCAGCGGTCTGGTCCTCGCCGGCGGGCGCGGCAGCCGCATGGGCGGGGTCGACAAGGGCTTGCAGATGCTGGCCGGCCAGCCCCTGGCCTGGCACGCCTTGCAGCGCCTGCGACCGCAGGTGGGGCCGATCATGATCAGCGCCAACCGCCACCTGGTCCGCTATGCCGGGCTGGGCGTGCCGGTCTGGCCCGACGTCATGCCCGAGCACCCGGGTCCGCTGGCCGGCATGCTGGCCGGGCTGACGCACTGCAGCACACCTTGGCTGGCCTGCGTGCCCTGCGACAGCCCGTGCTTTCCGGTCGACCTGGTGGCGCGCCTGGCTGCCGCGTGCGCGGCCGAGGGCAGCGAGATCGCCGTCGCCGCCACGCTGGAGGATGGGGAGCAAGGCCAGGGGGCGGCGGACGCGACGCCTCGACGCCTGCGCATGCATCCGGTGTTCTGCCTGCTGGACCGGCGGCTCGCGCCCGGCCTGGCGCAGGCCCTGCTGGCGGGTGAGCGCAAGGTCGGGCGCTGGATGGCGGCACAGCGCTGCAGCGTGGTCGGCTTCGACGACGCGCAGGCCTTCTTCAACGTCAACACCGAGGCCGATCTGCGGCGGCTGGCGGACGGCTACGTCGAGCCGCCCGCGAATCGAGGCGTGCCGGGATGAGCGCGCCGGGGTGACCCCGCCGGGGCGACCGCGCCGGCGCCGGACGCCGCCCGGCCCCCGCCGCCGCCCGGCACCGCTCAGCTCGACTTGCTGATCGTGATGGTCGGGATCTTCATCGAGTGCTCGGTGGACTTGGCGGCGATCTTCACCGCCACCTGGCGCGCCACCTTCTTGTAGATTGCGGCGATCTCCCCATCCGGCTCGGCGACCACCGTCGGGCGGCCGGTGTCGGCCTGCTCGCGGATGGACAGGTTCAGCGGCAGTGCGCCGAGGTAGTCCACGCCGTACTGCTCGGCCATCTTGCGGCCGCCGTCGGCGCCGAAGATGTGGGCGCTGTGGCCGCAGTTGGGGCAGCAGTAGACGGCCATGTTCTCGACCACGCCGAGGATGGGCACGCCCACCTTCTCGAACATCTTCAGGCCCTTCTTGGCGTCCAGCAGGGCGATGTCCTGCGGCGTGGTGACGATCACCGCGCCGGTGAGCGGCACGCGCTGCGACAGCGTGAGCTGGATGTCGCCGGTTCCCGGCGGCATGTCCACCAGCAGGTAGTCCAGCTCGCCCCAGTTGGTCTGGCGCAGCAGCTGGTCCAGCGCCTGGGTGGCCATCGGACCGCGCCAGATCATGGGGCTGTCGGCATCGACCAGGAAGCCGATCGACATCACCTGCACGCCGTGGTTCTCCAGCGGCTGCATGGTCTTGCCGTCGCGGCTTTGCGGCTTGCCGCTCACGCCCAGCATCATCGGCTGGCTCGGGCCGTAGATGTCCGCGTCCAGGATGCCGACGCTCGCACCTTCGGCGGCGAGCGCGAGCGCCAGGTTCACCGTCGTCGTGCTCTTGCCGACGCCGCCCTTGCCGGAGGCCACGGCGAGGATGTTCTTCACGTTGGGCAGCAGCGGCACGCCGTGCTGCGCCGCGTGCGCCACCACCTTGCTCGCCACCTGCACGCTGACGTTGCCGACCCCCTGCACGCTGCGCGCGGCGGCGATCAGCGCGCTGCGCAGGGCCGGGATCTGGCTTGCGGCCGGGTAGCCGAGCTCGACCTCGAAGGCGACGTCGGCGCCGGAGATCTGCAGATTGCGCAGCTGCTGGCCGCTGACGAAGTCCTGGCCGGTGTTGGGGTCGACGACGGTCTTCAGCGCTTGGTGCAGCGCGCTTTCGCTCACTTGGGTCATGGGGATCAATCTCTCCTCAGGAAAACGCAGGGCCGCCCCGAGGCTTCCTGACCCCCGTGGGGGTGGTCGGGTCCGGCCCGGCCCTGGGGGGCGTTGTCTGACATGGCAGTCTAGCCGCCACCCTCTTTCCCTGATGTGAACAGGCCTGGCGCGGGCGCCTGGCCGGCCGCCGTGTCATGCCCCAGCCCGGCGCTGGCCCTCGGCGCCGCAGGGCCGAAGGCGGCGCGTGTGCGCTTGCGCTGCGTGACGCGTGCGCTGCGCGACGCTAGGGCACGATGCGGGTGCGCGACTGCTCGCGCATGTACTGCGGCAGGTAATAGAAGGAGGCCAGGCCCTTGCCGGTGCTGCCGGAGCCCTTCCAGCCGCCGAAGGGCTGGTAGCCGGGCCAGGCGCCGGTGGTGGCACCCTGCGGCCGGTTGACGTAGGTGACGCCGGCCTCGATGCGGTCGTAGAAGGTCTGGACCTCGTCCTCGGCGCCGTAGAAACCGGCGCTCAGGCCGAAGCGGCTGTCGTTGGCACGCGCCAGCGCCTCGTCCAGATCGGCCATGCGCGCCAGCATGGCAATGGGGGCGAACATCTCCTGCTGCCACAGCGGGTGCGCGGGCGGCGCCTCGGCCAGCAGCGGGGCGCAGAACCAGCCGCCGTCCACCGCACCCGGCACCCCGTCTTCGATGCGCGCGATGTCCAGCCCTTGCGCCAGCCGGCCGCGGGCGACGATGCGAGCACCCCCGGTGTCCAGCTGTGCCGCGCAGCGCCGGTAGCGATCGAACGCCGAGCGTGTCGTCACCGGCCCCATCCAGCTGGCACGCGCCTGCGGCACGCCGACCGTGATCGCGGCCAGCGCCTGCCCGATGCGATCGATCAGTTCGTCGGCCACCGGCGCGGCGACGTAGATGCGCGACAGGGCCGAGCACTTCTGGCCCGACATGCCGTAGGCCGAGCGCACGATGCCCTGCGCCGCCACCGCCAGGTCGGCCCGTGCCGTGACGACGGCGGCGTTCTTGCCACCCATCTCGGCGATGCAGGGCCGCGGCAGATCCCCCGCCACCTGCGCGCGCAGGATCTGCATGCCCACCGCGTGCGAGCCGGTGAAGGTGAGGCCGGCCACCCGCGGCTGCGCCAGCAGCGCGGCACCGACCTCGGCGCCGCCGGTGAGCACGTTGCACACCCCGGCCGGCAGCCCGGCGTCCTGCAGACAGGCGTGCAGCAGCAAGGCCGACCAGGGCGTGTCCAGCGCGCCCTTGAGCACCACCGTGTTGCCGGCCACCAGCGCCGCCGCCAGCGGCCCGCCGGCCAGCGCGAACGGGTAGTTGAACGGCGCCAGCACCGCCCACACGCCATAGGGCTGCAGCACGCTGCGGTTGCGGCTCTTGAAGCCGGGCAGGGGATCGTCGGGAAGCGGCCGGTCGTAGCCCTGGTGCTCCTCCATCTGCTGCGCGTAGAGATCGAAGAAGGCGCTCACCTCGGCCACCTCGCCGAGGGCTTCCATGCGTGTCTTGCCCACTTCCAGCGAAACCGCCGCCGCGATCTCGTACAGCCGCTCGTCGATCAGGCGCGCCGCCCGGCGCAGCACGGCTACCCGCTCGGGCCAGGGCGTGCGCCGCCAGCCGGGCCAGGCGCGGTAAGCGGCGTCGACCGCGGCGCCCGCGTCTGCGGCGCTGGCAAGGGCGAACTGGCCGAGCACGCGCGCCTGCCGAGCCGGATCGCGCAGCGTGTGACTGTCCTCGCGCTGCTGGCGCCGGCCGTCGATGACGAAGCCGTGCGTCTGCCCGAGATCCGCCAGCACGCACTGCAGCGCCGCCTCGAAGTGCTCGTGCAAGGCCTCGGGCGGCGCGAACATGGTCGAGTAGGTCAGCCTGAATCCGCTCATCGCTGTCTCCGCGGGCCGCGCGTGCGGCCCAGTGCCCCGTCTGCCGGGCCAGTGTAGACAGCGGCGAGGCGTGCGGGTGGCGTGCGGGTGGCGTACGGGTGGTGGCCCGGCGCGCCTCCCGGTCCGCCGCGCATGGGATGATTCGCCGGTGAGCCTGGAGCCCCCGACCCTGGACCCCGACGAGATCGCCATGCGGCTGGCGCTGGACCAGGCGCACAACGCCTGGCTGGTGGGCGAGGTGCCGGTCGGCGCCGTCCTCATGCGCGAGGGCCGCGTCATCGCCACCGGCTACAACCGCCCCATCACCACCCACGACCCGACCGGCCACGCCGAGATCGTCGCCCTGCGCCACGGCGCCGAGCTGCTGGGCAACTACCGGCTCCCGGAGTGCGAGCTCTACGTGACGCTGGAGCCTTGCGCCATGTGCGCCATGGCCATGCTGCACGCGCGCCTGAAGCGGGTGGTGTTCGGCGCCAGAGACCCCAAGACGGGCGCGGCCGGCGGCGTGCTCGACCTCTTTGCCGACCCGCGCCTGAACCACCAGACGGTGCTCGTCGGCGGCGTGCTGGCCGAGCCCTGCGGCGCCCTGCTGCGCGAGTTCTTCGCCGAGCGGCGGCGTCGCCAGCGGCGCGAATCCAGTCCAGCCAGCGCAACCATCCCGGTCGGCGAGGCCACCGAAACCGACGAGGCAGGCGAAGGACCATGAAGCTGACTATCTTCTCTCCCGCCGGCGTGGTGCTGCGCCCGCCGGCCTTGCGCCTGGCCTGCCGGCGCCTGCGCGCGCTGGGCTTCGATGCCGAGCTCGACCGCGACGCGCTCGCGCGCAGCCAGCGCTTTGCCGGCGCCGACGAGGTCCGGCTCGGGGCGCTGTACCGCATTGCCGACGCGGCGCCGTCCATCGCCCTGGCGGCGCGCGGCGGCTACGGGCTGACCCGGCTGCTGGACGGCATCGACTGGCCGCGGCTGGCGCGCAGCGTCGAGCGCGGCACGCGCTGGGTCGGCTACAGCGACCTCACGGCGCTGCAGATGGGGCTGCTGGCGCACACCGGCGCCCCCAGCTGGGCCGGCCCGCTGGCGGCCGACGACTTCGGCCGCCCGGACGACGAAGGCGGCATGGACGAGATCACGCGCGACGTCTTCTGCGAGGCCATGCGCGGCGAGCTGGAGGCGGTGGGCTTTCGCACCGCTGCCGGCCACGACGGCCTGAGCGCACGCGGCCGCCTGTGGGGCGGCAACCTGAGCGTGCTGTGCAGCCTGCTGGGCACGCCGCACTGGCCGCGCGTGCGCGGCGGCATCCTCTTCGTCGAGGAGGTCAACGAGCACCCCTACCGGGTCGAGCGCGGCCTGCTGCAGCTGCTGCAGGCCGGCGTTCTGGAGACCCAGAAGGCGGTGCTGGTGGGGGCGGTGAGCGGCTGGCGCCCGGCGCCGCAGGACCGCGGCTACACCCTCAAGACCGCCCTCGCCGCGGTGCGCGAACGCTGCCGTGTACCCATCCTGGAAGGCCTGCCCCACGGCCACGTGCCGACCAAGCTCTGCCTGCCGGTGGGCCGGCGGGTCGAACTGGCGGTGCAGGGGCGCGACGTGCTGCTGGGTTGGGGGCACTTGCACCCGCACCCACACTAGCCATCCTCGAGCCACCGGCCATCGACACGATGCGTGGGCCGAGATCGTGGCCGCGCCATCGGACTGGCGCCAGTCGGGCGCTGTAGTAGCATGCCCCGATGCGGCCACCGAGCACGGCACGGCCAGACCTGCAGTCCGCCCCCGCCGACCAGGACGACGCCTTCGCATTGCTGGTGAACGACGACGTCGCGGCGCGCGACGGTCTGGAAGCAGCGTTCGCCCGCTGCCAGGCGGCTGAGGACGGCGAAGCGGGGCTGCCATGCCGGGCCGCGGGGGTGGTTTAGTGTTGCGTGGAGTTTGGGGAATTACGCGGGGTTGCGGGCGGGAT
>CAUJJP010000181.1 GCA_963205525.1 Pseudomonadota bacterium
GAAGGACTGCGCCCGGGCACCACCGTCGAGGGCATCAAGGACATCCGCCCGGCGCTGCCCGGTGGCGTGGTCACCGCCGGCAACGCGAGCCAGTTCAGCGACGGCGCCGGCGCCTGCGTGGTGGTCGACGAGGCCTTCGCCAGCCGGCGCGGGCTGCAGCCGCTGGGCCGCTTCCTGGGCTTCGCGGTGGCCGGCTGCGAACCCGACGAGATGGGCATAGGCCCGGTGTTCGCGGTGCCCAAGCTGCTCGCCCGGCTCGGGCTGAAGGTCGACGACATCGATCTCTGGGAGCTCAACGAGGCCTTTGCGGTGCAGGTGCTGTACTGCGCCGACCGGCTGGGCATCCCGATGGAGAGGCTGAACGTGAACGGCGGTGCGATCGCACTCGGTCACCCCTATGGCGTGAGCGGCCAGCGCCTGACCGGGCACGCCCTGATCGAGGGCCGTCGCCGCGGCGCCAAGCGCGTGTGCGTGACCATGTGCATAGGCGGCGGCATGGGCGCGGCCGGCATCTTCGAGGTCTTGTAGCCGGCCCCCGCATCCCGGGCGGCAGCCCGACGCAGCCGGCGGCGGGCGACGGCCCGCAAGGCCCGGAAGGCCCGGAAGCCCCGGAAGCCCCGGAATTCTCAATAGGGCTCAGGAGGCCCGCGATGACGACCCTGACGAACCAGCAGATCCTGCTCGTGCAGCGCCCGCAGGGCGCTCCCACGGCCAGCAACTTCAGCCTCGTGAGCACGCCGGTGCCTGCGCTGCAGGAGGGCCAGGTGCTGGTGCGCCAGCTCTGGCTGAGCCTGGACCCCTACATGCGCGGGCGCATGAACGAGGGCCGCAGCTACGCCGCACCGCAGCCGCTCGGGGAGGTCATGGGCGGCGCCACCGCGGGCGAGGTGCTGGCCTCGCGCCACCCCGGCTACGCGGTCGGCGACCCGGTGGTCGGCATGGGCGGCTGGCAGCTCTACAGCGTGGTCGACGGCGGTGCGAGCGGCCTGCTGCGCAAGGTCGACACGCGCCAGGTGCCGCTGCAGGCCTATCTGGGGGCGGTGGGCATGCCCGGCGTCACCGCCTGGTACGGGCTGACGCAGATCATCGAGCCCCAGCCCGGTCAGACCCTGAGCGTGAGCGCCGCCAGCGGCGCCGTCGGCTCGGCCTTCGCCGCCCTGGCCAAGGCGCGCGGCTGCCGGGTGGTGGGCATCGCCGGTGGGTCGCAGAAGTGCGCCTACGCGGTGGACGAACTGGGTTTCGACGCCTGCATCGACTACAAGGCGCACCCCGACCTGCAGAGTCTGGCGCGCGCGCTCGCCCAGGCCTGCCCGGACGGCATAGACGGTCACTTCGAGAACGTCGGCGGCACCGTCCTGGACGCCGCCATGCTGCGCATGAAGCCCTTCGGCCGCATCGCCCTGTGCGGCATGATTGCCGGCTACAACGGTGCGCCGCTGCCGATGGCCAACCCGGCGCTGCTGCTGGTGTCGCGCCTGTTGCTGCAGGGCTTCATCGTCAGCGAGCACATGAACCTGTGGCCGGCGGCGCTGCAGGAGCTCGCCGCCTTGTACGCCAGCGGCAGGCTGCGCCCGCGCGAGACCATCGCCGAAGGCCTGGCGGCCGCGCCCGAGGCCTTCTTCGGCCTGCTCGCGGGGCGCAACTTCGGCAAGCAGCTCGTCAAGCTTGCCTGAGTCAGGCCCTGAGCACCGCGCCGTGGACTGGACCTGGCAACGCTTCCACGGCCTGAGCGTGGACGACCTGTACGACGCGCTGGCGCTGCGCAGCCGCGTCTTCGTGCTCGAGCAAGGACCCTACCTGGACGCCGACGGCCTGGACCGCCAGGCCTGGCACCTGCTGGGGCGCGACGCGGCCGGCGTGCTGCAGGCCTGTCTGCGCGTCGTCGACCCCGGGGTCAAGTACGCCGAGCCTTCGATCGGCCGCGTGGTGGTCGCGCGCGAGCAGCGCGGCACCGGGCTGGGTCGGCGCCTGGTGGGCGAGGCGCTGGCGCGCAGCGATTCCGTCTGGCCCGGGCGCGGCAACCGCATCAGCGCCCAGGCGCACCTGACGCGCTTTTATGCCGGCTTCGGCTACCGTCCGGTGGGAGATGTCTACCTGGAAGACGACATCCCGCACCAGGAGATGCTGCGCTGATCTGCGGCCGACCGGCGACGCCTCCGTGATGGGACGGTGATGGGCCGGTGATGGGCCGGTGATGGGCCGGTGCCTGCCCGGTGGCGGGTGCCCGGCGGCGGGTTGCGGCGCGCTTACACTCGCGCCCTTTTGCTGTATCCCCCGATAGCCTTGGACAAGATCCTGCACCAGATCGCGGCCGAACTGCAGGTCCGGCCAGCCCAGGTGAAGGCCGCGGTCGAGCTGCTCGACGGCGGCGCCACCGTTCCCTTCATCGCCCGCTACCGCAAAGAGGCCACCGACGGCCTGGACGACACCCATTTGCGCACGCTGGAGACCCGGCTCGCCTACCTGCGCGAGATGGAGGAGCGCCGCGCCGCGGTGCTGCAGAGCATCGAGTCGCAGGGCAAGCTCGGTCCCGAGCTGCGCGCGGCGATCGAGGCCGCGCCCACCAAGCAGGAGCTGGAAGACCTCTACCTGCCCTACAAGCCGCGCCGGCGCACCAAGGGCATGATCGCGCGCGAGGCCGGGATCGAGCCGCTCGCCGACCGCTTGTTCGCCGACCCGGCGCTCACCCCGCTGGCCGAGGCCGCCGCCTTCGTCAACGCCGAGGCCGGATTTGCCGACGCGCACGCGGTGCTCGACGGCGTGCGCGACCTGCTGGCCGAGCGCTGGGCGGAGGATGCGGCCCTGGTCGGCAGCCTGCGCGAATGGCTGTGGGCCGAGGGCCGGCTGCACAGCCGGCTCGCCGCCGGCAAGGACGGCGAGCACAAGGACGCGGCCAAGTTCCGCGACTACTTCGAGTACGACGAGCCGATTGCGCGCGTGCCCAGCCACCGCGCGCTGGCGGTGTTCCGCGGTCGCAGCCAGGAGTGGCTGGACGCCAAGCTGGTCGTCGACGAGGAGCTGGTCGCCGGCCAGCCGACGCTGGCCGAGGGCCGGATCGCGCTGCACCTGGGCTGGCGCCACCAGCAGCGGCCGGCTGACGACCTGATCCGCAAGACCGTGGCCTGGACCTGGAAGGTCAAGCTCAGCCTGAGCCTGGAGCGCGACCTCTTCAGCCGGCTGCGCGAGCAGGCCGAGGAGGTGGCGATCAAGGTCTTCGCCGACAACCTGCGCGACCTGCTGCTGGCCGCACCGGCCGGCGCGCGCGCGGTGATGGGGCTGGACCCGGGCATACGCACCGGGGTCAAGGTGGCGGTGGTGAGCGCCACCGGCCGCGTGCTGGAAACCGCCACCGTCTACCCGCACGAGCCGCGCCGCGACTGGGAAGGCAGCCTGCACACCCTGGGCCGGCTCGCGGCCAGCCACGGCGTGCGCCTGATCGCGATCGGCAACGGCACCGCCAGCCGCGAGACCGATGCCCTGGCTGCCGAGTTGATCAAGCGCCTGGCCAAGGCCGCGCCCGAGCACGCGATCGACCGTCTGGTGGTCAGCGAGGCCGGCGCCTCGGTCTATTCGGCCAGCGAGTTCGCGAGCCAGGAGCTGCCGGAGCTGGACGTGAGCCTGCGCGGCGCGGTCAGCATTGCGCGCCGGGTCCAGGATCCGCTGGCCGAGCTGGTGAAGATCGACCCCAAGAGCATAGGCGTCGGCCAGTACCAGCACGACGTGAACCAGAGCGGCCTGGCGCGCAGCCTGGACGCGGTGGTCGAGGACTGCGTGAACAAGGTCGGTGTCGACCTCAACACCGCCAGCGCGCCGCTGCTGGCGCGGGTGGCGGGACTGAGCGCGGGGGTGGCGGCCTCGGTGGTGCGCTGGCGCGATGCCCACGGCGCCCTCCGCGACCGCCGTCAGCTGCTGGAAGTGAGCGGCCTGGGGCCGCGCACCTTCGAGCAATCGGCAGGCTTTCTGCGCATCCGCGACGGCGACAACCCGCTTGACGCCACCGGCGTCCACCCCGAGACCTATCCGCTGGTCGAGCGCATCCTGGCCGCCACCCAGCGCCCGATCGGCGAGCTGATGGGGCGCGGCGAGCTGCTGCGCGGCCTGGATGCGAAGGGCTTCGCCGACGCCCGCTTCGGCGCCGTGACGGTGAAGGACATCCTGGCCGAGCTGGAGAAGCCCGGGCGCGACCCGCGGCCGGACTTCGTCGTCGCGCGCTTCAACGACGGCGTGGAGGACATCAAGGATCTGCAGCCGGGCATGCTGCTGCAGGGCACGGTGAGCAACGTCGCCCAGTTCGGTGCCTTCGTCGACCTGGGCGTGCACCAGGACGGTCTGGTGCACGTGAGCCAGCTCGCCAGCAAGTTCGTCGCCGACGCGCGCGAGGTGGTGAAGACCGGCGACATCGTCAAGGTGAGGGTGCTGGAAGTCGACCTCGCGCGCCAGCGCATCGCGCTGAGCATGAAGCTGGATGCACCTGCGGCGCGCGCGGGCGACGACAACCGCTACCGCGCCGCCGGGCGCGACGAGCGCGCGCGCGGGGGGCCGCCTCGGGGGACGGCGCCGCAGGGTGCGCTGGCGGCTGCCTTTGCGCGCTTACAAAAACGCTGAGCGGCCGGCCTGCGGTGAGGCCTACCGTCCTGGCTACAATCGGCCCCTTCGATGACCAGACAAGAGCAGGAAAGGCACGACGGGTTATGACACCGCGGACTACGCGCTCCTTTTTCACCGGGACCTGATTCCCGCAGCCGCGCGCGCACGTCCACACCCTTCGCATCCTCTGACGACCAAGCGCGGCCTGTACCGCGCTTTTTCTTTTCCTGCAGGAGATACGCATGATCCAGATCACGCTGCCCGACGGCTCGCAACGCGCCTTCGAGGGCCCGGTCACGGTGGCCCAGGTGGCGGCCTCCATCGGCGCCGGACTCGCCAAGGCCGCGCTCGGCGGCAAGGTCGACGGCCGGCTCGTCGACCTCGGCCACTTGGTCGAGCGGGACGCCCGGCTGGCCATCGTCACCGACAAGGACGCCGAAGGCCTGGAGATGATCCGCCACTCCACCGCCCACCTGCTGGCCCACGCAGTCAAGGAGCTCTTTCCCGACGCGCAGGTCACCATCGGCCCGGTGATCGACAACGGCTTCTTCTACGACTTCAGCGTCAAGCAGCCCTTCACGCCCGAGGACCTGACGGCGATCGAGGCGCGCATGGCCGAGCTGGCGAAGAAGGACGAGCCGGTGCTGCGCCGCGTGCTGCCGCGCGACGAGGCGGTGGCCTACTTCAAGGGCCTGGGCGAGCACTACAAGGCCGAGATCATCGAGAGCATCCCGGCGAAAGAAGACGTGTCGCTGTACCGCGAAGGCGCTTTCGAGGACCTGTGCCGCGGCCCGCACGTGCCCAGCACCGGGCGGCTGAAGCACTTCAAGCTCATGAAGGTGGCCGGCGCCTACTGGCGCGGCGACCACCGCAACGAGATGCTGCAGCGCATCTACGGCACCGCCTGGGCAAGCAAGGACGAGCTGCAGAAGTACCTCACGATGCTGGAGGAGGCCGAGAAGCGCGACCACCGCAAGCTCGGGCGCGAGCTCGACCTGTTCCACCTCGACGAGCACAGCCCGGGCACGGTGTTCTGGCACCCCAGGGGCTGGACGGTGTGGCAGCAGGTCGAGCAGTACATGCGCGCGGTCTACCGCGACAACGGCTACCACGAGGTCAAGGGGCCACAAATCCTGGACAAGGCCTTGTGGGAGAAGACCGGCCACTGGGACAAGTACCGGGAGAACATGTTCACGACCGAATCGGAGAAGCGCGACTACGCGCTCAAGCCGATGAACTGCCCCGGCCACATCCTGATCTTCAAGCAGGGCATCAAGAGCTACCGCGACCTGCCGCTGCGCTATGGCGAATTCGGCCAGTGCCACCGCAACGAGCCCACCGGCGGGCTGCACGGCATCATGCGCGTGCGCGGCTTCACGCAGGACGACGGCCACATCTTCTGCACCGAGGACATGATCCTGCCCGAGTGCGTGGCCTACACCGCGCTGCTGCGCAAGGTCTACGCCGACTTCGGCTTCCACGAGATCCTGTACAAGGTGGCGACGCGGCCGGCGGCGCGCATCGGCTCCGACGAGGTCTGGGACAAAGCCGAGGCGGCGCTGATGCAAAGCCTGGAGCGCGCCGGCGTGCGCTACGTGGTCGCGCCGGGCGACGGTGCCTTCTACGGGCCGAAGATCGAGTACACGCTGAAGGATGCGCTCGGCCGCGAATGGCAGTGCGGCACCATGCAGGTCGACTTCTCGATGGCGCAGCGGCTGGACGCCGAATACGTGGCTGAGGACGGCAGCCGCCAGCACCCGGTGATGCTGCACCGGGCCATCGTCGGCAGCCTGGAGCGATTCATCGGCATCCTCGTCGAGCAGCACGCCGGCGCCTTGCCGGCCTGGCTGGCGCCCGTCCAGGTGGCGGTGGCGCCGATCACCGACGAGCAGGCAGACTATGCCGCTTCCGTCGTGAAAATGCTGCAAAAACAAGGAGTTAGGGTCTCGAGCGATTTGCGCAACCAGAAAATCACGTATAAGATCCGCGAGCTTTCTTTGCAGAAGCTCCCGTACATCCTCGTCGTCGGCGACAAGGAAAAGGCCAACGGGACCGTTTCCGTGCGCGCCCGGGGCAACCGGGACCTCGGGGTCATGCCGCTCGACGACTTCGCGCTGAAGCTCGCCGAGGACATCGCCCGCAAGGTCTGATCGCCCCGCCGCGCCTTGTTTTTTCTCGGCGCCGCCGCGGCCTGGGCGGCGCTCGAAGAGGTGTCAACCATCGCTACCTTCATGGACCGCCGCATTCCGAATGCGGAGCGCAAGCACCGGCTGAACCGGGAGATCATGGCGCCGCAGGTGCGCCTGAACGGGGTCGAGAACGAGCCGCTGGGCATCGTGCCCACGCTCGAGGCGCTGCGCATGGCCGGGGAGCTGGACGTCGATCTGGTCGAGATCGCCGCCACCGCCGATCCGCCGGTGTGCCGCCTGATGGACTACGGCAAGTTCAAGTACCAGGAGCAAAAGCGCGCCGCGGAGGCCAAGGCCAAGCAGAAGGTGGTCGAGGTCAAGGAGGTCAAGTTCAGGCCCGGGACCGACGAGGGCGACTACAACATCAAGATGCGCAACCTGCGCCGCTTCATCGCCGACGACGGCGACAAGGGCAAGGTGACGCTGAGGTTTCGCGGCCGCGAGATCACGCACCAGGAGATCGGCATGCGGCTGCTCGAGCGCATCCGCGACGAGCTGGCCGACGTGGCCGTCGTCGAGCACATGCCCAAGCTCGAAGGCCGGCAGATGATCATGGTGCTCGCGCCACGGCGCAAGTAAGGGATACGAAGAATGCGTGGGGTCGGTCGGTCGCCGGCCCCGCGTTCCAAGCCGCTGCAGGCCGTCAAGCACCACCTCGGTGGTCGCCTGCAGGGGTACTACAGCAAGGAGCAGTCATGCCCAAAATGAAGACCAAGAGCAGCGCGAAGAAGCGTTTTCGCGTCCGTCCGGGTGGCACGGTCAAGCGTGCCCAGGCGTTCAAGCGCCACATCCTGACCAAGAAGACCACGAAGAACAAGCGCCACCTGCGTGGCGCCGTCAACGTGCACGAGACCAACATGGGCCACATCGCCGCGATGCTGCCCTTCGCCGGTCTCTGACTTCACAGACGGACAAGGAGAACACGCATGCCTCGCGTCAAACGTGGTGTCACCGCCCACGCGCGTCACAAGAAGATCCTCAAGCTCGCCAAGGGCTTCCGGGGTCGCCGCAAGAACGTCTTCCGCATCGCCAAGCAGGCGGTGATGAAGGCCGGGCAGTACGCCTACCGTGACCGCCGCACCCGCAAGCGGGTGTTCCGCCAGCTCTGGATCGCGCGTATCAACGCCGCGTCGCGCGAGCTCGGCGTCACCTACAGCAAGTTCATGGCCGGCCTGAAGAAGGCCAACATCGGGCTGGACCGCAAGGTCCTGGCCGACATGGCGGTGAACGACCCGGCTGCCTTCGGCAGCATCGTGGAAAAGGTGAAGGCCCAGCTCGCTTGACCTCGCCGCGCCGGGCGCCAGCCCGGCCGGTGTCGAGCCCTGTCGGCGCGCAAGCGCCGGCATCGCACTTCAAGGCCGTCACCTCGAGACGGCCTTTTTTCTTTCTCTCGATACTCTTTCGCCGCCACGATGTCCGAACTCCAAGCCCTGGTCGACGCCGCACAGGCCGACTTTGCCGCCGCTGCCAGCGCCGCCGCGCTGGAGGATGCCAAAGCGCGCTACCTCGGCCGCGCCGGCCGCGTGACCGAGCAGCTCAAGGCGCTGGCCACCCTGGCAGCGGACGAGAAGAAGGCGCGTGGCGCCGAGATCAACCAGGCCAAGCAGCGTATCGAGGCCTTGCTGGGCGAACGTCGCGATGCGCTGGCCGCCGCCGATCTGGAGCGCCAGCTGCAGGCCGAGGCGCTGGACGTCACGCTGCCCGGCCGCACGCGCGGAACCGGTGGCCTGCACCCGGTGAGCCGCACCATCGAACGCATCGAGGCCATCTTCGGCTCGATGGGTTTCGACGTCGCCGACGGCCCCGAGATCGAGACCGACTGGTTCAATTTCACGGCCCTGAACAGCCCGGAGAACCACCCCGCGCGCTCGATGCAGGACACCTTCTACGTCGACCTGAAGGACGCCGAGGGCCGGCCGCTGAACCTGCGCACCCACACCAGCCCGATGCAGGTGCGCTATGCGCGCGCCCATGTGGCGCGTCACGCGGCGGCGCTGGCGCGCGGTGAAACCATCCCCGAAATCCGCGTCATCGCCCCCGGCCGCACCTACCGGGTCGACAGCGACGCCACCCACTCGCCCATGTTCCACCAGTGCGAGGGGCTGTGGATAGGCGAGAACGTCAGCTTCAAGGACTTGAAGGCGGTGTTCTCCGACTTCCTGCGCCAGTTCTTCGAGACCGACGAACTGACGGTGCGCTTCCGGCCCTCGTTCTTCCCCTTCACCGAGCCCTCGGCCGAGATCGATCTGGCGTTTGCCGACGGGCCCTTGAAAGGCCAGTGGCTGGAGGTGGCCGGCTCCGGCCAGGTGCATCCGAACGTGGTGCGCAACTTCGGCCTCGACCCCGAGCGCTACATCGGTTTCGCCTTCGGCATGGGGCCGGACCGGCTGACCATGCTGCGCTACGGTGTGAGCGACCTTCGTCTGTTCTTCGAAAACGACCTGCGTTTCCTGTCCCAGTTCAAGTAAAGCCGAGCGCGATGCAATTCCCCGAATCCTGGTTGCGCGAGTTCTGCAACCCCCCGCTGGACAGCGCCGGCCTGGCCGAGCTGCTCACCATGGCCGGCCTCGAGGTCGAGCACACGCGGCCGGTGGCGCCGCCGTTCAGCGGCGTCGTGGTGGCCGAGATCCTGGATGCCCAGCCGCACCCGCAGGCCGATCGCCTGCGCGTGTGCCGGGTCGGCATCGGCGGTGGCGAGCCGCTGCAGATCGTCTGCGGGGCGCCGAATGCGCGCGCCGGCATCAAGGTGCCGCTGGCCACTGTCGGCGCGGTGCTGCCGCCGGCCCAGGGCGCGCCGGACGGCAAGCCTTTCACCATCGCGGTCGGCAAGCTGCGCGGCGTGGAGAGCTTCGGCATGCTGTGCTCGGCGCGTGAGCTGCACCTGTCGGAAGACCATGGCGGCCTGCTCGAGCTGGCTGCCGACGCACCGCTGGGGGCGGACCTGCGCCAGCACCTGAAGCTGGACGACACCCTCTTCACCCTCAAGCTCACGCCCAACCTGGCGCATGCGCTGTCGGTCTACGGCATCGCGCGCGAGGTCTCGGCGCTCACCGGTGCGCCGCTCGTGACGCCGGAGATCGCCCCCGTGGCGCCGACCCACGACGCCAGGCTGCCGGTGCGCGTGCTGGCGCCCGACCTGTGCGGGCGCTTCTCCGGCCGCGTCGTGCGCGGCGTCGACACGCAGGCGAAGACGCCGGTCTGGATGGTCGAGCGGCTGGCGCGCTGCGGACAGCGCAGCATCTCGGCACTGGTCGACATCTCCAACTACGTGATGTTCGAGTTCGGCCGGCCTTCGCACATCTTCGACCTCGACAAGATAGACCGCGAGCTGGTGGTGCGCTGGGGCATCGCCGGCGAGCAGCTGGAGTTGCTCAACGGCAGCACGGTGGAGGTCGACGCCACGGTGGGCGTGATCGCCGACCCCGCCGGTGTCGAGTCGCTGGCCGGCATCATGGGCGGCGAGCACACCGCGGTGTCGGATGCCACGCGCAACGTCTACGTCGAGGCCGCGTTCTGGTGGCCGGATGCGGTGGCGGGACGTTCGCGCCGCTACGGCTTCGCCACCGACGCCGGACACCGTTTCGAGCGTGGCGTCGATCCGGCGCTGACGGTGGCCCACGTCGAGCGCATCACGGCGCTCATCCAGCAGATCTGCGGTGGCGAGCCCGGACCGATCGACGACCAGATCCTGCGCTTGCCGCCGGCCACGCCGGTGACGCTGCGGGTGGCGCGCGCCTCGCAGGTGATCGGCATGCCGCTCACCCAGGCGCAGTGCGCGGGCGTCTTCCGCGGCCTGGGACTGGCGTTCGAGGAAGGGCGCGGCAGCATCACCGTCACCCCGCCGTCGTGGCGCTTCGACCTGCGGATCGAGGAAGACCTGATCGAGGAGGTGGTGCGCATCGTCGGCTACGACAAGCTGCCTCGCAGTGCGCCGCTGGCGCCGGTGAGCGCGCGCCGCCAGCCCGAGCAGCGGCGCAGCGTGCATGCCGTCAAGCACGCCCTGGCGGCGCTGGACTACCAGGAAGCGATCAGCTTCAGCTTCGTGCAGGCGCGCTGGGAGCACGAACTGGCCGGCAACCCGGACCCGATCCGCGTCCTCAATCCGATCGCCGCCCCGCTGGCGGTGATGCGGTCCAGCCTGATCGGCAGCCTGATCGACGTGCTGCGCCACAACCTGGCCCACCGCGCCACCCGGGTCCGGGTGTTCGAGACCGGCCGTGTGTTCCGCCGCGACGCGAGTGCGATCGACGGCGAGATCGCGGTCGCCGGCATCGACCAGCCGCGCCGCATCGCAGCCCTGGCCTGGGGTCCGGCGCAGGCGCTGCAATGGTCGGCCAAGGAGCGCACGGTCGACTTCTACGACATCAAGGGCGACCTGCAGGCGCTGCTCGCGCCGCGCCGGCCGCGCTTCGTTGCCGACGTGCATCCGGCGCTGCACCCGGGCCGCTGCGCGCGGGTGGAGATCGACGGCTGCGCGGTCGGCTTCGTCGGCGAACTGCATCCGCGCTGGCGTCAGGCCTATGAGCTGCCTTCGGCACCGGTGCTGTTCGAGCTCGAGCTGGACGCCGTGCTGGCGCGCCCCTTGCCGGCGCCGCAGCTCCTGCCGCGCCAGCCCGGTGCGGTGCGCGACGTCGCACTGGTGGTCGCCGAGGCGGTCGCGCACGACGCCTTGATCGCCACCCTGGCCGATGATCCACTGGTGCAGCGCGTGACCCTGTTCGACATCTACCGGCCGACGCAGCCCGGCGCCGGTCTGGCGGCCGGCGAACGCAGCCTGGCGCTGCGGCTGGAGCTGCTGGATCCGGCGGCGACGCTGACCGACGAGCGCATCGACACCGTGGTGGCGGCGGCACTGGCGCGCGCCCGGCAGGCACATGGGGCCAGGCTGCGGGCCTGAGGAGGGATGGTGATGAGTGAGCACGACGAACACGCGGCCGGCGCGCGCCCGGTCATCCTGCCTTCGCTGGAGACGCCCACGCTCACCAAGGCCGACCTGGCGGAGCTGCTGTTCGACCGCCTGGGCCTGAACAAGCGCGAATCCAAGGACATGGTCGAGGCCTTCTTCGACATCGTCCACAGCGCCCTGGTCACGGGCGACGACGTCAAGCTCTCGGGCTTCGGCAACTTCAACATCCGGCGCAAGGCACCGCGCCCGGGGCGCAACCCGCGCACCGGCGAGGCGATTCCCATCAAGGCCAGGCAGGTCGTTACCTTCCACGCCAGTCACAAGCTGAAGTCACTCGTGCAGGGCGACACAGTGGCCGCAGACGACTTCGAGTAAAGTCTGGAAGATCGCCTCGATCCCATTGATTTGAATGGAGAATCCGCTCCCGCCGATTCCCGCCAAGCGCTACTTCACGATCGGTGAGGTGAGCGAGCTCTGCGGCGTCAAGCCCTATGTGCTGCGTTACTGGGAGCAGGAGTTCACGCAACTCAAGCCCATGAAGCGCCGCGGCAACCGGCGCTACTACCAGCACCACGAGGTGCTGCTGGTGCGACGCATCCGCGAACTGCTGTACGACCACGGCTTCACCATCAGCGGCGCGCGCAACCGGCTGACCGACCTCGGTGCACTGGCGCCGACCGCCGAGGACGCGAGCGAGATTGCAGACGCAGCGCGCGCTGCGCAGGAAGCCCTGCCGCCGATTGCAGCAGCCGCTGTCGCGCACGCGCTCGACGCACGCCAGCTGCGAGCCGAACTCGAAGCCATCCAGGCCTTGCTGCGGGTCTGATTGCGAAGGCCTTCTTCGGGAGGCGGGCGTGATCGCGGGAGGGAGCCGCGCGCTCAGGCTATACTGCGCGCTTCATCGGGGCGTAGCGCAGCCTGGTAGCGCACTTGCATGGGGTGCAAGGGGTCGCGAGTTCGAATCCCGCCGTCCCGACCAATGAAATCAACGGGTTAGCTCCGCAAGGAGCTAGCCCGTTGTCACGTCTGGCGAGGACGCCACCGTCTGGTTGCCGTTCAGATGCCGTTCGCCGCTGGCTTTCGGGGTGCTTCCCCCGGCCCAATCCCGGCCTCACCGTGGGCATAACCCGGTCCCCACGCACGAGCGCTCAATCGCGCTGCGAACGACCCGCGATACTGCGCGCTTGGGAGTGGCTGTGCCCGGGGCCGCAGCCGTTGTGTTGTGTCCACGTTTGCGCTGGGTGTGCTTTGTCATCGGCGGCGCTGGCGTTCATGGCGTTGACCCGGCAGCCCGCGCCGGCTCTGTGCAGGCCAGCGGTCGCGCACGTCCTCGTGCTATCGCCATCGGTTGCGTCCTGGTGTATCCGACCGCTGGCCTGTGGTCGTAGACCGGGTCGGTTGTCCTCGGGCGCGGCAAGCGGAGTACGTGTCCAATCATCAAGAAGATCAGGGTGAGATGGCGAAGCTGCTTGATCTGATGCGAAAGCTCGGCAGCGATGCCGCGTTGAACAGCGAGTACGAGAGAAGCCCGGACGCGGTGATCGGCCGCTGGGGACTGTCTGCCGATGAACGCTGCGCCCTGCTGGCGAAGGACTACGACGCGATCAAGCGCCTCACCGGTCTGGAAGACGGGCAGTTCGCCACCAACCACACCGTGCGCGCCTACGACCAGTAGGCGAGTGGGCGGCCCGGGGCATCGAGCGCCGACATGTGCCGTTCCTGGCTCATCGCGCTGCTGTGGCTGGCTGGCATGCCGGTACTTGCCAGCGAGGCGCTGGAGCCGCAGGTTGCAGAGATCGAGCGGCTCGGTGTGGCGGCGCAGCGGCGCGAGGTCGAGGCCAAGATCCACGCACTGTCCCCCCAAACCGAGGCGCTGAGCCGGGAACAAAGGCAGCGCGTGGAGTACGTGCGCCTGCGCATGGTGGGGCTGTCGGGCAACGAGATCGGCGCGGTCGCTGGCTTCAAGGTGCTGCTGCAGGAGGACCTCCCAGCGGCGCTGCGCATGCGTGCCTACGGCACCGCCATCAGCCTCGCGGCGAATGTCGAGGAGTGGTCGCGGGCGTTCGGCTGGCTCGACGAGGCGCTGGCTCATCTGGACGAGGCACCGCAAGAGTCGGCGCGGCTGCTCGGCGTCGCAAGCTACGTGCACACCCTGGTCGGAGAGATCGGCAAGGCACGCGAGTTCGCGCTGCGCGAACTGGCCCTGGTCGAGAAGGGCGACGACGAACGTGCCCGCTGCATCGCCCTGAGCGACATCGCGATGGCCGAGGATCACGCGCGCAAGTTCGGCGAAGCCGAGCGTTGGCGCCGGCGCCAGATCGAATCCTGCAACCGTGCGGGCGACATCATCTTCACCGCCAACGGCAAGTACGGGGTCGGGAAGATGCTGGCCGCGCAGGGGCACCACGAGGAGGCGCTGGGCTGGGCCGGGCAGGCGCTGGCGGATTTCGAGAAGGCCGGTTTCTCCGCAGGCGAGTGGAGCGCGCGGCTGGTGCTGGCCGGCAGCCTGATCGAGACAGACCGCGACCTCGATCGCGCCGGCCGGCTGCTGGGCGATGCCCTGCGCTACTACCGCCGACAAGAGGCCGATCTCGCGATCGCAGAAACCCAAGTGCTCCTGGCACGACTGGCCGAGAAGCGGGGCGATCTCCCTGGCGCACTGGCGCACCAAAGGCAGGCAGCCGCAGCGACGGCGTCTGCCGAGAGCGATGCGCGCGAGCGGCGGCTGGCCTATCTGCAAGTGCAGTTCGACACCCGCCTGAAGGAGCAGCAGATCGCGCTGCTGGAAGCGGAAAAGGAACTGGCCGCGCTACAGGTCACGGCGACGCAGCGCCGCCAGTGGCTGATGTGGGTAGGCATGGGCGGGCTGCTGCTGACGGCGCTCCTCCTGTCGCTCCTGCTGCGGCGTTCGATCCGCGAGCGCCGACGCTACCGCTGGCAGTCCGAGCACGATGGCCTGACCCGCCTCTACAACTATCAGCAGGTGCGCAGGCTGGGCGAGGCCGCGTTCGCGCGGGCACGCAGGCGAGGGTGGCCGTTCACCGCCATCGTCGCCGACGTCGACCGGTTCAAGGATGTGAACGACCATCACGGACATGCCGCCGGGGATGAGGCGCTGCGCTCGCTGGGGGCGTGGATCGCCGAGGTCGTCGGCGACCGCGGCATTGCCGGGCGCAGTGGCGGCGACGAGTTCACCATCCTGATCGAGGACGGCGCAGAGCAGGCCGAGGCGCTGCTGCAAGGGCTGCGCGAACGGATCGCGCCGATCCAGGTGTTCGGCAAGACGGTGCAGTTCAGCATCAGCTCCGGCGTGTGCGAGGCTGACGAGCAAGCGAGCACGCTGGAGCAACTGCTGCACGAGGCCGACCGGGCGCTGTACCGTGCCAAGCACGGCGGACGCAACCGCGTGGTACGAGCCGGCGGCGAGGCGCCAGGCTCGGATGGGCAGGCGCGCCTGGTCGTGGTGGGCAGCGGGATCGAGTTCGGCCGCCACGCCAGCGAGCGCTGCCTGTCAGAGATCCGTGCGGCCGAGGTCGTGTTCTGCCTGGTGGATCCCTTCGCGCTGGCGATGATCCAGGGCTTGCGGCCAGACGCGATCAACCTGGGCCAGCACTATGCGCCCGGCAAAGACAGGCGCGAGACCTACCGCGAGATCGATGCCCGCATCATGGCCGAGCTGCGGGCCGGCAAGCACGTGTGCGCCGTCTTCTACGGTCATCCGGGCGTGTTCGCCGACGTGCCCCACGCGGTGGTGCGCAAGGCGCGCGCCGAAGGGATCCCGGCGCGCATGGAGCCCGGGATCTCGGCCGAGGCCTGCCTCTACGCGAACCTCGGGCTGGACCCCGGCCGGCGCGGTGTGCAGTCGATGGAGGCGACCCATTTCCTGGTCTACGACCGCCAGCTCGACAGCGCCGGTCTGGTGCTGCTGTGGCAGGTGGCGCTGGCCGGCGACCTGACGTGCACACGGCTTCACGCCGAGCGCGAGGGCCTGCAGGCATTGGTGGACAGGCTGCTGCTCTGGTATCCGCCCGAGCACCAGGTGATCCTGTACGAAGCGGCGCGGCTGCCGATCCAGCCCCCGCGCATCGAGCACCTGGCCTTGCGCGACCTGCCCGAGGCCAGCTATGCCGAGTACACGACGCTGGTGATCCCGCCGCTGGGCGAGCTCGAGGAAGAGGTAGCGCTCGAGCCCGGAGGAGATTGAACCTAGATCCGGCAGTTGGACGCGCCCGAGCGGGCTGCGCTGCGGTGCGCTGGCAAGGCGCGACGACGCGGCGGGCTGTAGCCCGCGAGGAGGAGCAACACCGCCAGCGCGCCGCAGCGTGGCTCGATCGGGTGCGTAGCGGGTTCACCCATGAGGTGGTCGGCGTCGACGCCACAAGTGCTTGAAAACACTGGGGAATCCTGCCCAGAAGAGCGGTCAACTGCCGGATCTAGGTGGAATCTCAGGTCCATGTCCTGCATGTCCTGCTGCTGCAGCCCTTCGCAGCCGACGGCCTTGCGATCGCTGTCGATGGTGTACAGCACAAATCTGTTGTTGCATACAGTACTGGATATGAATACAGTTGCGAAAGGAGGTTGCCATGAAGCACGTCTTTCGCCAGCACTACCACCCGCCGGTCCAGCTGCTGCCGTTGTGGCTGCAGCGTCTGTGGGCCTGGTTCTGAGCGCCCCAGGGTTGGGCTGCGCCCAGCGCTCGCTGAAGTGAAGAGCCCTTGGGGTGCCCCGGCGCTTCACTGGCGCTCGCCCGCCCTCGGAACCGCTGGGATCGACGGAGCAATCCCGGTGATCAGGGCCGGTGGCTTAGGCGCCCGCTTCGGCCCCTGTTCATGAGGGCATGAGCGGGTCGCCCGCGGCCTGGAGGTGGCGTTGCAAGCCGGCCTCGCCGCTGCGCATCACCGCCCTGTGGTTCCAGCGGAACAGCGGCGCCAGCAAAGGCGCCAGCCAGCGCATCCAGCGCCGCTGCAGGCTCACCCGCCAGACGTAGGTGACGTCGGTGAATGCCGGCTCGGCGCGCAGCAGCCACAGGCCTTCGCCGTCGAGTTGACCGCGCGAGCGGGCGCGGATGCGCTGGTGGTGCAGCGATTCCAGCCCTTCGACCTCGATCTCCAGGCGGTAGGGCAGCCGGGTCGACCAGGCGATGCACCGCACCGTGCCCACCCCGTCGGACCCGCCCTCTTGCAGCGTGCGCACTTCCCTGACCTCTGGCCACCAGCGCGGCCAGGACGGCGGATCGACGAGCGCCGACCACACGCGGTCCACCGGCGCATGGATGCGCCACTGGCTGACCAGGTCGAAGTGGGCCGAGCGCATGCCCAGGCACCCGGTTCAGGCGGCGGCCGGTCGGACGCCGGCCACCGGGTAGCCCAGGTCCTCGATGTCGTGCTTGTCCTGGCGTGCCGCGCTGCGCAGCTCGCGCCCGAGCTGCCATTGGAGCAGCGGCCGCAGCAGGGCGCCCACCAGCGGCGGCAGCGGCAGGCGCACGTCGATCTGCACCTCGGTGCCGTCACGGCCGGCGTGGCGTCTGGGCTGGAAGCGAACGCGCAGGCTGCCGCCACGGTTGAAGCCCTCGACGGCGCGGTCCTCGATGCTGCCGTCCGCGTGCAAGCGGCGCTCGAAGACGTCGCGCTGGCGCAGCCCGAGCAGCCGGACCTCCTGCAGGTAGCGACTCACCAGCGGATCGCGGCGCAGCACCTCGAAATGCAGCTTCGGGTGGACGTTGCGCCGGATGTGGTGGTCCAGGTCTGCAAATTGACGCCGCACGGTGTCCGGCGGCGCGGCAATCCATTCGCGGTGGCTGGCCTGGGCAAAGCGTGGCATGGCGGACCTCCTGCCATGGCTACGTCCCGCCGCGACCGGCGGATGCACTCGCAAGGGCTGGTCGCTGCGGCCGGCGGCGCTTGACCCGGTCGCGGGCACGGACTTGAATCTGCATGGTCGCTCTCCCCGTAGCCCCGTCATGGACTCCCCCGTCCTCTGCGATCCCAGCGCCGCGACACCGACGCTGTCGACGACGATCCGGCGCCGCCTGATGGAGCGCGTGGCCGATGCCGACACCTCGCACCTCACCATCGGCGCCGGCGAGGACGGCTGGAAGCCCTTCGCTGCCGGTGTCCAGATCAAGCCGCTGCGCCGGCAGGGCGAGGTGCTGTCCTACCTGCTGCGCCTGCAGCCGGGCGCCAGGCTGCCGCCGCACCGGCACCCGCTGGACGAGGAGTGCGTGGTCCTGTCGGGCCGGCTGCAGGTCGGCACGCGGACCGAGGTCGGCCCCGGTGGCTACCACCTGGCGCTGGCCGGTGCGCTGCACGCGACGATATGCAGCGCGGGCGGGGCGACGATCTTCCTGCGCGGCGCGGTTCCGGATGCCAGCCAGGTGCTGGCCTGAAGCCATGTCTCATGTGATGGGCAGCCGATCGAGGGTCAGCATGACGACGATCAC
Organism: Pseudomonadota bacterium; assembly: GCA_963205525.1. The sequence continues at coordinate 18,122 of CAUJJP010000181.1, forward strand.
CGACACGCCCGAGGACCCGGCGGCGGCGCCGATGGACGACGATGCGCTGTTTCCAGACGAGGTCGGCGATGCCGATGCGCCCCACGGCGACGCCGATGCGCCTGACGGCGAGGCGGACGGGCAGCCTGAGCCCGCAGCCGCCAGCCACGCCGTGGCGCGCGTGCCTGACGCGCAGCTGGCAGCCTGGATAGACGCCATCGTCGGGCGCGACGAGCGCGCGCTGGCGGCGCTGTACGACGCCACCTTCGCCAGCGTGTTCGGGCTCGTCAGGCGCATCGTGCGTGACCGCGCCACCGCCGAGGAGGTGGTGGAGGACAGCTACTTCCAGGTCTGGCGCCAGGCGCCGCGCTTCGACCCCGCGCGCGGCCATGCGCTGGGCTGGCTGCTTGCGATCGCCAGGTCGCGCGCGATCGATGCGCTGCGCCGCGGCGCTCGCTTCCAGCACGAGGCGCTCGACGAGGACAAGGCCTGCGAAGTCGCTGGCGATGACGCCGCGGCCGACGAATTGCTGGCGCTGGCGCGTCGGCGTGCCGATCTGCACCAGGCCCTGATGCTGCTGGGGGCGCAGCCGCGTCAGCTGGTTTCGCTGGCCTTCTTCCGTGGCCTCTCGCACGAGGAGATCGCGCAGCAGACGCAGATCCCGCTGGGCACCGTCAAGTCGCAGATCCGACGCGCCATGCTGTCCCTGCGCAGCAGCCTCGGCGAACACGGCGGACGGGTCCAGGCTGCCTGAGCCCCGTCCCACCCACCCACGGAAAACCTGCACCGACCATGGCCCGCGAATCCTTGCCAGACCCGCTGCCCGCAAGCGGACCGGACCCGAGGCCGGAAGCGGGGGCAGACCCGCGGGCAGAGCGCCTGCCGGTCGAGATCCTGGCGCCCTCCGATCCGGTCGAGCGCGACTTCGAGCCACTGTTCGGCGAGCCCTTCGCCAGCGCCTATACGGAGCAGCCGGCGGCGGCCGATGCCACCGTGTCGCAGGCCGCGGACGCCGCCTTGCCGGCCGCGCTGCGCAGCCGCCTGCTCGGGCGCGCCGCGGCCTCGCGTGCAGCGGCGGCGCCGATGTTCACCACCCGCACCGGGCGGCTCGCGGCGTCGGCGCTGGCGCAGGGGGTGGGTGCCCGAACCCTGTACCAAGCCGCCGAACCCCGGCGCCCCGGCGAGCCGCATCGGGCCCGGCTGATCGACTTCGCTGCCGGCAGCCGTTGGGATGGTCCCGGCACCGGCCTGCAGCGCGAGTGGCTGCTGCTGCAGGGCAGCGTGCGCATCGGCGGTCGACCGCTGCAGGCGCGCGACTACCGGATCGATCCGGCAGGGGTGGTCGCCGGTCCACTGGAGAGCGAGCACGGTGCCAGGCTCTTCCTGCGTGAGTCCGCGTTGCCGGTGGGCGCTGCGGTCTCGGCCTGTCTGGTGCGCGATGCGGACGCCGGCTGGCCGCCCTACGCACCCGGCATCCGGCGCCGCGTGCTGTGGCAGGCGGGCGGGCAGGCGGCCATGCTCTACCTGGCCGAGCCGGGTGCGGCGATCCCGCTGCACCGCCATGGGCACGACGAGGAGTGCCTGATGGTGCAGGGCGAGCTCTTCCTCGACGACGAACTCCTGCAGGCCGGCGACTACCAGCTCGCGCCCGCGGGCAGCAGCCACCGCCTCACGCAGACCGACACCGGGGTCGTGATCTACGCCCACGGCGACCTGGACCTGCAGTTCGTGGCCTGAGGACGGCCGTCGAGCGCCGCCACGCGGAGCTGGGCCGCGGCAGGCCCGCCCGCGCTTTGCCGGCGTCAGCGTGACCGATCCGCCGTCGCGGCTGCGGCGCCCCGCGCGCGGCGCGGTAGCTGCAATCGCAGCACCGTGCCGGCGCCGGGGTGGCTGTCGACCTCTATCGTCCCGCCCAGGGGACCGGTCACCAGGTTGTGCACGATGGCCAGCCCGAGCCCGCTGCCGCCGCTGCCCAGCCGGGTGGTGAAGAAGGGCTCGAACACCCGGCCCAGATCCTGCGGCGCGATGCCGCAGCCGTCGTCGGCCACCTCGAGCGTGACCTGGTCGTCATCGGTCGTGCGGGCGACGAGGCGCACGCGGCCACCTTCGCGATCGCCGAAGGCGTGCACCACGGCGTTGTGCACCAGGTTGGTCAGCACCTGGGCCAGCGCACCCGGGTAGCTGTCGAGCTCGATGCCGGCGCCGCCTGCCTGGGCGAGCTGTACGCCGGTCTTGCGCAGAGAGGGCTGCATGGTGAGGACGACCTCGGCCATCAGCTCGCCGAGGTCGAAGCGGCGCCGCTGGCCGCTGGTCTGGTCGACCGCGATCTGCTTGAAGCCCTGCAGCAAGGTGGCGGCGCGCTGCAGGTTGCGCAGCGCGATCACGCTTCCCTCGTCGACCTGGGCCAGGAAGGCTTCGAGCTCGCTGCGGCGCAGCCCGGCCGCCAGGCGCTCGTGCAGCGCGGCCAGCCGCTCCTGCAGGGTGGAGGCTGAAATCAAGGCATTGCCGATCGGTGTGCCCAGCTCGTGCGCCACCCCGCCCACCAGCTGCGCCAGCGAAGCCAGCTTCTCCGACTGGATCAGCCGGTCCTGCGTCGCGCGCAGGTCGTCCAGCGTGCGTTGCAGTTGCGCATTGGCTTCGCTGAGCCTGGCCGTGCGCTGCGCGATGCGCTGCTCGAGCTCGGCGTTCAGACGCCTCAGGTCTTCCTCCAGTGCGCGCTGGGTGCTCACGTCCTGCAGTGCGTAGACGATCAGGGACTCGCTGCCGACCTCGATCAGGGCCGGGGTCAGCAAGGCACTGCGCTGCCGCCCCTGGGCGCACAGGAGCCGGATCTCCTGCGTCGGCTGCTCCCCGCCGTGGTCGAGGTGGTCGACGAAGCGGCGGCGCTCGCGCGGATCGGCGAACAGCGTGATCCCCGTCTGCGGCCCGAGCCGGCGGCCCAGGATGTCCGTCCGCGGGTAGCCCAGCAGCTGCTCCCAGGCCGCGTTCAGGTCCAGGTACTCGAAGTCGTCGCCGTGCCGGCGCAGCACCGCCAGCGCCACCGGGCTGGACTGGAAGAAGCTGTTGAACTTGTGCTCGCTGGCCTGCAGCGCCGCCTGCTCCTGCTTGCGGGCCGTGATGTCGATGTCCATGCAGGCGAACCAGCGCTGGCCGTCGGGCCCTGGCACCGCGAAGGTGGTGGACAGCAGCCACAGCGGCGGCGTGTCTGGCTTGCGCAGCTGCAGCTCGTGCGGTGGTGTCGGGCGCCCGCTGTGCCCGATCTCGGCCAGCATGGCGAGGAAGTCGCGCTGCTGGTCCGCATCGAGGATCAGCTCGTCGAGGCGGCGGCCGATCGCCTGCTCGCGGCTGTGGCCGAACAGGGCGCTGGAGGCCGGGTTCCAGTCCACCACCCGACCCTCGGCGTCGTAGAGCTGGATCGCGAGCGCGGGGGCGTTGTCCACCACCGCGCGAAGCATGTGCTCGCGGTCCTGGATGCGCTGCGCCATGCGCGCGAGGTCGGCGTCCAGGCGCGCCAGCTCGTCGAGCTCGGCCTGTGGTCCCGCGGGCGGCTGGTAGCGGCCGTCCGCCACCGCCGCGGCGTAGGCAGTGCTGCGTTCGAGCTGTGCCGTCACGCGCCTGGACAGCCGGTGCAGCGCGAGCAGCCCGAACAGTGCCGCCAGTGCCAGTGTGCTGCCGGTGACGACGATGGCGGCGCGCGGCGGCGCGCTGGCCACCGCCAGCGGCTGCGCCGCGACCACGACCCAGCCCAGCCGCTGCGCCGGCAGCGCCGTGCCCTGGAAGTCCTCGCCCTCGTAGCTGAAGCGGGCGAACAGCTGGCGATTGGCCAGGGCAGCGGCCACCGGAGGCAGGGTGCGCAGGTTCACGCGCTGGCGCGCCGCCTCCATGCGAGGGGCTGCCACCACCTCGCCCTGGCTGTCCACCACCACCACCAGCAGACCGTCGTCGCGGTTGGCGCGCAGGGCGCGGCCCGCCACGCGCTCGACCGCCAGCTCGGCGACCAGGGTGCGCGTGCCCGCCGCCAGCGCAAGCGCCACCACCGGCTGCGCGTGCACCGGCGACAGGTACTTGGCGCTCCAGGTCGGTCCGCCGTGGCGGCGCGCCTCGTGCAGCACCGCGAGGCCGGAGAAATCGTTGCCGCGCCATTCCTCGGTCTGCCCGGCCTGCGCGCCGGCCAGCCCGAGGGCCACGATGCGAAAGTTCTCGTCGACGAGGTAGAGGTTCTCGAACAGCGTGCCGCCGGCCAGCATGCGCATCAGCGCCTCCAGCGCAGGGCGGTCCAGGCGCTCGACGGCGGCCACGCCGGCAAGCCCCTGCAGCAGGGCCTCGGCGTTGTTCAGCTGGGCCTCGACCTGGCGCAGGGTGAGCCAGACGATGCGTGTCTGCTCGCGTTCGGACGCCTCGCGCATCTGCGGCAGCTGCCAGCCCGCCATCAGCAGCGCCGCCGCCACGGTGGCGACCGCCAGCACCTGTGCGAAGACGAGCAGCAGCCGCTTGCGCAGCGAGTGAGTTCGCTTCACTGGACGAGCACGAAGCGGCCGCCGCTGACGCGCGTCATGTACACCGGCCGCGCGGCCTCGCCCCAGCCATCGAAGGCCAGGGTCTGCTGCAGGCCCTCGAACTCCCGCAGGCGCAGCAAGGTGGCGGCCACGGACTCGCCGCTGCCTTGCTCGCGCAATGCGCGCAGCGCGATCGTGGCGGCGTCGTAGCCGGCGGCGGCGGCAAAGCCGGGGCTGCGGCCGAAGCGCTCGCGAAAGGCGTCGCGGAAGGCCAGGTAGCGCGGCGCGCGGCTGTCGCGGTCCAGGAACTGGGTCAGCGTGATGCCCTCGACGGCGGCGCCGCCCAGGGTCAGGAATTCCTCCGTCGCCGACCACTCCGAGGTCAGCACCGGCAGCGCCGGCGCGAACTTGCGCAGCGCCTGCGCCAGGCGGGCCGCGTCCACCGCGTTGCAGATCAGCAGCACCGCGTCCGGGCGGCTCGCCAGCGCGCGCTGCGCCACTGCGGGCAGCGCCAGGCTGGGGCTGAAGACATAGGCCTGCTCGTCGACCACCTGGCCGCCGTGGCGGGCGATCTGGGTGCCGAAGCCCTGGGCCCAGGTCTGGCTGTAGGCGCGGTTGCCGTCGTCGCGCAGGATCGCGAAACGGCGCAGCGCGGTGTGGCCGGCAAAGTACTCGGCGGCGCTGCGCGCGTACTGGTCGACCGAGGAGACGATGCGAAAGAAGTGGTCCTGGCGCCGACTGAGCTCGTTGGTCGTCACCGTCGGCGACAGCAGCAGCACGTCCAGCTCGGCTGCCAGCGGCAGCAGGGCGACGGCGATCGAGCTCGTCATCGGGCCGACCACCAGGCGATGCCCGGCCGCCGCGGCGGCGCGCAAGGCCTCCTGTGCGCGTGCCGGGTCCTGCTGGTCGTCGTAGACGTCGAGCTGCCACGGCTGGCCCTGCGCACTGGCTTGTTCGACGGCCAGCTGCACACCGTCGCGTCCGCCGACGCCGAGGTCGGCGGCGCGTCCGGTGAGGCCGCCCAGAAAGGCCAGGCGCCGGATCGGTGCGGCACAACCGCCGAGTCCGCCCAGCGTACCCCCTAGCCCAATGGCAAACCCGGAACACGCCGCCAGCTGCATCCCGCACGCGGTCAGCCAGCGGCGGCGCTTCACGGCTGGCCCCCGGCGTGTGCCTGCAACCACTCGCGCAGGGCGTCGTCGGCGAGCGGCCGGGCGAACCAGAAGCCCTGGCCTTCGGCCACGCCCAGCGCCTGCAGATGCTGCGCCACGGCGGCGGTCTCTATGCCTTCGGCGATCGTGCGCAGGCCGAGCTTGTGGCCGAGCGAGGTGATCATCTCGGCGATCGGCGATTCGCCCCGCGTCTCGATCTGGTGCACGAAGCTGCGGTCTATCTTCAGGCGGTCGATCGGCAGCTCCGCCAGGTAGCTCAGCGAGGAATAGCCGGTGCCGAAGTCGTCCAGCGCGACCGACACGCCTTCGGCGCGCAACGCGGTGAGCTTGTTGCCCACCGTGTCCAGGCCCAGCATGGTCAGCGACTCGGTGATCTCCAGCTCCAGCTGCGCGGCGGGCAGCTGGTGCCGGTCGAGTGCGGCGAGCACGCGGGCGACGAAGTCGTGTTGCTGGAACTGGGCCACCGAGACGTTCACCGCCACTCTGGGCGGGGCCAGTCCATCGGCCGCCAGTGTCCGCATGCACAGGCAGGCGCTGTCCAGCACCCAGTCGCCCAGCGGCAGGATCAGCCCGGACTGCTCGGCCACCGGAATGAACTCGGTCGGCGGTACCAGGCGGCCGTCCTCGGTGCGCCAGCGCATCAAGGCCTCCATGCCGACCACGCCCCCGCTGGCCAGCTCCAGCTGCGGCTGGTAGACCACGAACAAGCGGGTGGCGGCGAACGCGGCCTGCAGATCCGACAGCAGCCTGGCGCGGCTGCGCGCCTGCTGGCCCAGGCTGGGCGTGAAGACGGTGAAGCGCCCGCGCTCGTGGCGCTTGGCGTGCTTGAGCGCGATGCTCACGTCCTTCAGCCAGCCCGACCCGTCCTGTACCCCCGGCACCAGGGTGGCAAAGGCGCTCGTCACCGACAGCTGCTGCGGCTGGCCTTGCACGATCAGCGGCTCGGCGACGGTGGCGGCCACCTGCTGCGGCTCGATGCAATCGGCCGGGCCGAGCAGGCCAAAGGTGTTGCTGTTCATGCGCGAGACCACGACCCGGGCGCCGAAATGGGTCTGCAGGCGCTGTGCGTAGGCGCGCAGCATGGCGTCGCCGTAGGCGTGGCCCATGAGGTCGTTGGTGGCGCCGAAGTCGTCCACGTCCAGCAGGGCCAGCGCGCTCAGGCTGCCGTTGTCCAGCGCCTGGCCGATGAGCTCGATCAGCCGCGTGCGGTTGGGCAGGCCGAGCAGGGGGTCGGCATAGGCCTGGCGGCGCAGCCGCCGCAGCAGGCCGGCCTGGCCGACCAGCGCCGCGATGTGGCTGCCCAGCGCCTGCAGCAGCGGCTGGCGGGTGCTCGAGGCCTCCGGCGCCGCAGCGATCCAGATCGCCAGCGCCTGCCCGTCGTAGGCTCCCAGGTACAGGGCGTCGCCGCCGCCATCCTTGCATGCCACGCTGCGCCTGTCTTGCACCGCCTGCAGCAGTGCGGCGCCGATCTGCGGTGGCAGGTCCGCCAGCGGCAGCCCGTACAAGGTGGCGTAGCGGCCCGCGGCGGCGGCGACCTGCGCCTGTTCAGGCGTCGCGCCGGCGCACACGAGCGCGTCCGTGGCGCTGCCCAGCAGGGCGCCAAAGCGTTCGAGCACGCCGTCGGCCAGCACCTGCAGGTCCTCGGCGTCCATCAGCTCGCGCCCGGACTGAACGATCAGCTCCAGCCCGCGGCGGCCGTCCTCGATGGTGCGGATCTGCTGGTAGGAACGCAGCGCCGTCACCACCGTGGTGAGCAGCCGGCGGTGCGTGAGCTCGGTCTTGCTGCGGTAGTCGTTGATGTCGTAGCGCAGCACCGATTCGTGCTCGGGCGCATAGCCCGGCTGGCCGGTGCGCAGCACGATGCGGGTGGCGGCGAACTCGGGCTTCGCGCGCAGCTCGGCCACCAGCGCCAGGCCAGCGGCCTCGGTCTCCATCACCACGTCCAGCAGGATCAGGGCGAGGTCCTTGCAGCGCTGCGCCAGCGCGCGTGCCTCGGCGGCGGAATAGGCACTGAGCAGCTCCAGCGGCCGGCCGAGCAGCACCTGGCCATCGAGCGCGAAGCGGGTCGCCTGGTGCACGTCGGGGTCGTCGTCGACCACGAGCACCCGCCACGGAGGCGCCGCCTGCGCCTGCGCCGGGCCGGCTTCGGGCTCGTCGACGAAGGTGAGCGTCGGGTCGGACTCGGGCATCGCGGCGGGGATGAATCTGTCCGCGGCCATCATATGCCGCGCGCCGCAGATTGCGCAGTCCCCGCAGACCGGGTGTCGCGGGCGGCGCCGACGGGTGGGTCAGTCCGGGTTGCCGACCAGCGCCCAAAGGCGGTAGGGCCAGAAGCCCTCGTCGGCCAGGATGCGCTGGTGCAGTTCGGCCGGCGGGAAGCCGGACACCCGCCTCGTTTCCCGGCACAGGTGGGACTGGTCGGCATAGCCGCTTTGCAGTGCCAGCGCGCTCCAGTCCGGCGTGTTCGTGGCCCGGTTGGCGGCGACCTCGAAGAAGGCGTGCTCGGAGCGCCCCAGGCCTTGCAGCCGGCGCTGGGTCTGGCCGGTCCAGCGCTTGATGCGGCGCTCGGTCTGGCGCAGGCTGCGTCCCAGGCCCGAGCTGGCCGCGCGCAGCGCCAGCGCCTGCGACCAGTCTCGCACCTGGTGGCTGCCGGTCCAGCCCGCAGCCGGGCGCGCGGCCTGCCAACGCGGCAGCAGGAAGGTTTCCAGGCAGGCGACGCGCGCCTCGTCGTCGGCGGCGGTCTGCACCCGGGCCACCAGATCCAGCCAGTCCTCGTCCAGCAGCTCGGCGGCGGGCACGATGCGGTCCACCAGGGCGCCGGCATCCAGCCCGGTCAGAAGGCTGAAGGCCTCCGGCATCAACAGCAGCATGAAGGCGTGGATGGGGCCCGGGTTCCAGCTCACGGTGGCGCGCGTGAAGGGCCCGCACACGCTGGCCGGGGCGATGCGCAGGCGTGCGGCGGGCTCGCCAGGGTCGCCAGGGTGGCCAGGGTGGCCAGGGTCGCCGGGACCGGTGGGCGCCAGGCCATCGACCTCGCAATCGCCCACCAGGTACCACAGCAGGGCGCAGCTCGGCGAGGCCGGGAAGTGGTTGCAGCGCTGCGCCGGCTGCAGCGCCACGCCGCGCGTGTCGCGCGCGATCACGCCGCGCACGCAGGCGGCCAGCGCGGGGCGCGGCAGCCACAGATCCGAACGCGCCGCGCTGAGGGCCGGGGCTGCGGCCGAACGCGCCGCGTTGAGCGTCGGCGCTGCAGCCGATGTCTGCGGCCTGAGCCGGTACAGGTGGCGATGGGTCATCGGTGTCGGAATCATTCAAGACAGCCCGGCCGCGCCTGCCCAGAATCCAGCGCCATGGCGGAAACCGGAGGAAGGACGCAGATGTTCCCTGTCAGTCTACGCAAGCTGCACAAGAGCTACCGGCTGGGCAGCGTGGAGGTGCCGGCGCTCGCCGGCCTGAGCCTGGACATTCGGCCCGGGCGCTTCACCGTGCTGTGCGGGCCCTCGGGCAGCGGCAAGACCACGCTGCTGAACATGATGGGCTGCATAGACCGGCCGGACGCGGGCGAGGTCTTGATCCAGGGCCGGCCGGTGCAGGCGCTGGGCGACGATGCGCTGTCGGACCTGCGCGCGCGCGACATCGGTTTCGTGTTCCAGCACTTCAACCTGCTGCCGGTGCTCAGCGCCTGGGAGAGCGTGGAGTACCCGCTGCTGCTCGCCGGCGTGGCGCGCGAGGAGCGCCGTGCGCGCGTGCAGGCGCTGCTGCAGGCGGTCGGGCTGGCGGACCGCGCCCGGCACCGCCCGGGGCAGCTCTCTGGCGGTCAGCGCCAGCGGGTGGCGATTGCGCGCGCACTGGCCTGCGAGCCGGCGCTGGTGCTTGCCGACGAGCCCACCGCCAACCTCGACAGCGTGACCGGCGCCGAGATCATTGCCCTCATGCGCGCGCTGCAGCGCAGCCGAGGGGCCAGCTTCGTGTTCTCCTCGCATGACCCGCTGGTGCTGGCGCACGCCGACGACGTGGTCCGGATCCGCGACGGCCGCATCGAGTCGGTCGAGCAGCGCGACGCCGGGAGCGCCTCATGAACCTGTGGCGGCTCGCACTGCGCAACCTGCTGCGCAACCCTCGGCGCTCGCTCGCGACGCTGGCGGCGATGGTGGTCGGGCTGAGCGCGATCATGCTCTTCGGCGGCTACCGATCGAACATCCTGTACGGTCTGGAGACCGGCTTCGTGCAGTACAGCGGCCACCTGCAGGTGCAGCGCCGCGGCTACTTCGCCGAGGGCAGCGACAACCCGGGCGACTACGGCATCGCCGGTTATGCGCAGATCGTCGATGCGATCCGGCGTGACGCGCAGCTCGCACCGGCGCTGCGCCTGGTCACGCCCACCCTCATGTTCGGCGGCATCGCCAGCCGGCCTGCGTCGGGCCAGACGCGTTCGGTGCTCGCCAGCGGCGTCGTGGCCGACGAGTACAGGCGGCTGCAGCAGTGGAACGACTACGGCGTCGTCAGCTACGCCCAGCCGCTGGCGCTGGAAGGCGCAACCGAGAATGCGGTGGTCATAGGCACCGGGGTGGCGCGCAAGCTGCAGCTGTGCGCGCGGCTGGCGGTGGCAGACTGCGTGCCGGCATCCACCACAGCATCCACGACAGCACCCACGGCAGCACCCACGGCAGCCGCCGCGGCTGCAAGCGCTGCCGGCACTGCCCCCGCCCTCCAGCTCGGCACCCCTGCCGACATGCCCGCCGCCATGCCCGCCGCCATGCCGGCCGCCATGCCTGCCGACCTTGTGGCGCTGGCCGGCACGCAGGAGCAGGGGGCGGCAAACCCCGGCTCCGACGCCCGCATCGAGATGCTGGTGGCCAGCGCGCGCGGCGCGCCCAACGTCGCTGGGCTGCAGGCGCTGAAGGCGATCAACCTCGGCATCAAGGCGATCGACGACGTCTACATGGCGATGCACCTGGCGCAGGCGCAGCGCCTGCTGTACGGGCGCCAGCCGCCGCAGGTCACGGCCATCATCGTGCAGCTGCAGCACACGGCGCAGCTGCCTGCCGCACAGGCGCGGCTGCAGGCATTGCTGGAACGCGATTTCGCGGCCCAGGATCTGGTGGTGCTGGACTTCGCCACCCTGAACCCGATGTTCGGCCAGACCAACGAGTTCATGGCCTCGATGTTCGGCTTCATCGCCCTGCTGATCGCGGTCATCGTGCTGTTCACGGTCGCCAACACCATGGGCACGGCGGTGGTGGAGCGCACGGTGGAGATCGGCACCCTGCGCGCGGGCGGCATGCGCCGCGGCGCCGTGCGGCGCCTGTTCCTGTGCGAGGCCTTGCTGCTCGCGCTGGCCGGGGTGCTGGTCGGGCTCGTGGTGGTGGCAGTGCTGGCGGCCCTCATCAACCACAGCGGCTGGGCCTGGACGCCGCCCGGCTATGCCTATGCCTACCTGGTGCTGGTGCGGGTGTGGGACGACGCCGCGCTGCTCGCCGGTTGCATCGCCGGCCTGTTCGCCGTCACCCTGGCGTCGGCCTGGTGGCCGGCGCGGCGTGCAGCGCGGCTGCCTATCGTGGAGGCTTTGCGCCATGCCTGAGGCGATCTCCATGAACCATGCGCACGGCCGCCTGCCGACCCGCCGGGCGCTCGGTCGCTGGCTCGCGCTCGGGCTCACCCTTGCGCTGGGCCGCGGCCGCGCCGCCGAGGCCGACCCGCAGGCGCTGCTGGTCGCGAGCGACGCGATCCGTAACCCGGGCTTCTCCTTCGGTCTCACCAACACCCTGGTCGAGTACCGCCAGGGCAGGCAGACCGAGACCAGCCAGCTCGCCGTCTACTCGCGCCCAGACGAGCAGGGCGGCCAGTTCCGCAGCCTGGTGCGCTACCTGGCACCGGCGCGCGACGCCGGCAAGCTGATCCTCTTCAACGGCCGCGACCTGTGGTTCTACGACCCCGCCAGCCAGGCCAGCATCCGCCTGTCGCCGCAGCAGCGGCTGCTCGGCCAGGCGTCCAATGGCGACGTGGTGACGGTCAACTTCGCGCGCGACTACCGTGCCAGCGAGGCCGCGCCCGAGTCGGTGAAGGACGGCGACCGCCAGCTGCGCGAGGGCCTGCGGCTGCTGCTGCGGCCCGCCGGCGACGACGCCCAGTACGGGCGCATCGACATGTGGCTGGACCGCAGCAGCCGCGAACCGATCAAGGCGCTGTTCCACGCCGACAGCGGCGGCCTGCTCAAGACCGTCTACTACCGGCGCTACCAGGAGGTGTTCGGTGTCCGGCGGCCGACCGAGATGGTGATCATCGACGGCGTCGACCCCGGCTGGGTGACCGTGATGCGCTACAGCGACTGGCGCCGGCGTGAGGTGCCGCTGCAGTGGCTGCAGCGCGACTACCTGCCGCGCTTCAGGCCCGAATGATGCGCGCCGGATGCGGGGTGCGCGCGCTGCTGCTGGCGCTGCTGGCCGCAGCCGCGGCGCTGGCGCATGCCGATGACGATGCGGCACTGGAACTCGCCGATCAGGCCGTGGCGCCGCCGCAGGTGGCGCGCGAGTGGCGCGCATATGCGGAGCTCGCGCGCAGCGCAGGCACAGCGCGGGATTCACCGGAGTTGCCGGAGTCGCGGCTGGCGCTGGAGTGGCGGCTGGAGCGCAGCGTGGCGGCGTCCTGGCGTCTGGTCTGGGGCAGCCACCTGGACCTGCGCTCGCGGCCGCCCGCGGGCATGGACCACGCCATCCACACCCTGGAGGAGCTCTATCTCAGCGCCGCGCCCGCGCCCGGGCTGGTGCTGGACCTGGGGCGTGTCAACCTGCGCAGCGGCGTCGCCCTGGGCTACAACCCGAGCGATTTCTTTCGCGCTGGGGCGCTGCGCTCCTACATCGCCACCGACCCCGCCAGCCTGCGCGAGAACCGCCAGGGCAGCGTCATGCTGCGCCTGCAAAGGTTCTGGGACGGCGGCTCGCTGGCCCTGGCCTGGTCGCCGAGGCTGCAGGACCGCAAGCCGGGCGCAGGCGGCTGGGACCCGGACTGCGGCGCCACCAACGCGCGCCACCGGCTCTGGCTGGCCGCCAGCCAGCGCCTGAGCGAGCGCTTCAGCCCGCAGTGGCTGGCGATGTTCGAGCAGGGGCGTCCGCCCGGCCTGGGACTGAACCTCAGCGGCCTGCTCGGTCCGGCCACCGTGGCCTACCTCGAGTGGACCGGATCGCGGCGCGCGCCGCTGCTGGACGCGGCGGCGGGTGAGGCCTGGCGCAGCCAGTGGACGGCCGGGCTCACGCACACGCTGCCGAACCGCCTTGTCCTGAGCGCCGAGTGGCAGCACAACGGTCGCGGCCTGGACGCCGACGCCTGGCGCGCCCTGCGCCTCGGCTCTCTGCAGGCCTACGCGGCAGCGCGCAGGCTGGCCCTGGACGCGCAAGACCCGCCGACGCGGGAGGCACTGTTCCTGCGCGCCGACTGGAACGATGCGCTCGGCGGCCGCCTGGACCTGGCCGCCATGTGGCAGCTCGACGCCACCGACCACAGCCGCCGCCTGTGGCTGCAGGCCCGCCACCGGCTGGCCGGACCGGCCGGCCCGAGCCTGATCGCGCAGGCCCAGCGCAGCCGCGGCGCGCCGCTGACCCAGTACGCCGACCGCGGCTGGCTGTGGGAGCTGGCCGTGCGGCAGGATTGGTAGGCCTCGCCTGCAGCGCGGCCAGGAATGAATCGGAACGGGCCCGCGCGCGGGGTTGGCTTGCTCAGCCGGGGGGTTGGCGCAGAGGACCATGGGCTGACGCTGAGGACCATGGGCTGGCGCTTGTCCGGATGACTGCAACTTCGTACGATTGCAGTCATCGAATGCGAATGGTGGAGGGTGAATCGTGGCGATCCTGACGGTCCGGAACGTTCCCGAGGAGGTGCATCGCGCCTTGCGCGTGCGGGCGGCCCGGCACGGTCGCAGCACGGAAGCAGAAGTGCGCGAGATTCTGGCGACTGCGGTCAAGCCGCAGCAGCGCGTGCGTGTGGGCGAAGCCCTGGCCGACATCGGCCGCAAGATCGGCTTGACCGACGAAGACGTCGCTGTCTTCGAGACCGTGCGCGACAAGACGCCGGCCGAGCCCCCGCGCTTGGACTGAGAGCCTGTGAAGACATGACTCATGCGGGCATGATGCATATCTTCACAGGCTCTGAATGATCGTCCTCGACACCAACGTCGTCTGCGAGGCGATGAAGCCGCAGCCAGACGCGGCGGTGATGGCGTGGCTGAACGAGC
>CAUJJP010000182.1 GCA_963205525.1 Pseudomonadota bacterium
TGGCTCTGGGCCGCCTTGAGTCGCTCGGCCAACCGTCGCACGGTCGGCTTGTCGCCCACGATCAATGCCTTCATCCGCGGCTCCTTGAAGTCCGTGGATCTGCATGATATCTAAGTTATTGAAAGCGACTTGGTATCAGGCTGCGCCCCGGATCGGCTCATCTAGTGGCGCAGGGCGCTGACGATGGGCGGCAGGGCGGCCACCAGGTGCAGCAGGCTGCGCAGGCTGTGGGTGCCGGTCTTGTCCCGGATCGCGGCCAGCTGGCTGCGCACGGTGGAGACGGCGACCCCATGTTCGCGCGCGATCTGGGTCGGCGGCTTGCCCTGGCCGAGCGCGCCCAGGACCCTGACCTCGGCGCCGGAAAGCGCGTGGGCGCGTCCGAAGGACTGCAGCGACAAGTCCTCGCACAGCTGCGGGCGCGCGAGCAGCAGGGCGGCGACGCCGGTGTGCACCGGAACGACCGCGGCGTGGCAACGCGACGCGCCGCATCCGAAGCCGACCATGCGGCGCAGGCCGCGACTGGCCGCATCGTCCACCGCACGCAGCAGCTGGGCGAGTTCGTCCACGGCTTGGGCCTGTGCTGCGGCGAGCCGGCCCTCTCGAACCTGCACCCCCGCGCCCCCGTCGAACCAGCAGGCGGCGCGGTGGTTCATGTGCAGGACGGCGGCGCGCTCGTCGACGATGGCGACGCCATAGTCGAGTTCATCCAGGGCCGCGGCGAGCAGGGCGCCGCTGGCAGCATGGCGTGCGCCATGGTGGGTGTCATGGGGGGCCTCATGTCGGCCTGTGGTGGTGGGGCCGGCAACGATGGCGGGCTGGGCGAGGCTGGCGATGTCCATGTCGACTCCTGGCTTGGGCTGCCGCGCCGGTGCAGGTCCGTGCGTGGCGGCGCCAGCGTAGGCCGCATGCCAGCGCCTGCGGCGTGCCGGATTGGCCGCCGAAGCGGTGCACGATTTACTTCCACCGGAGATCCGGCCAGCGAACGTCGGCGGCCAACAGCCGATACTCGGCGCTTCACGGCCGCGCGCCGAGTTCCTGCGCAAGATGACCGAACTGCTGCTGATACGCCACGGCGAGACCGACTACAACCGCGAGCTTCGCTTCCAGGGCCAGGTGGACGTGCCGCTGAACGCCACCGGGCAGGCCCAGGCCCGGCGCCTGGCGCAGCGCCTGGCCGACGAGCCGCTGGACCTGCTGGTGAGCAGCGACCTGCGGCGCGCACAGGCCACCGCCGAGCCGCTGCTGGCGCTGCGCCCGGGCGGCACGCTGCACACCGACCGCGGCTGGCGCGAGCAGGGCTTCGGTGTGCTCGACGGCATGGTGCTGGCCGAGGCGCGCCGCAGCCTCCCGCAGGCCTTTGAGCTGTGGGCGCAACACGAGCCCGATCTGGCGCCGCCCGGCGGCGAGTCGCCGCAGCACTTCAACGCGCGCGTGATGGCCACCCTGCAGGCCCTGCTGCAGGCGCACGCCGGCGCGCGCATCGCCGTCTTCACCCACGGCGGCGTGCTCGACATGGTCTGGCGCCGGGTGCACGAGCTGCCACTCACCGGTCCGCGCGCGTGCGCCATCCCCAACACCGGCATCAACCGGTTGCGCTGGACCGGCGCGCGGCTCGAGCTGCTGCAGTGGGGCGACGCCGCGCACCTGGACCAGGGCTGAGGCCCTGATCTCGCCCCGATCTCGCGCTGGTCTGGCACTGGTCTGGCACTGGTCTGGCGCCGGTCTGGCGCTGGTCTGGCGCAGTCAGGCGCCTGAGTGGCGCCTGAACAGCGCCGATGGTGCGCTGACGCAGGAGGCGTTCGGCCGCCCTGCGCCTTGGCCGCTTGTCAGCGCGTTTCCGACCTGCGCCGCAGTTCACGGCGGACGCGAGGGATGGAACGCGGCCGCTGTAAATCGCGGGCGACGCTGCCGATGATTCCGGCATCGGGAGCGGTCGGCCCGCCGGGCTCGGCCACTCCGGTGTCAAGGAGTCCGCCATGTCCGCCATCGCCGCCTTGCATCACGCCGCCTACCAGCTGCGCTTCCAGTCGCTGTTCCACCCCGGCCGCGCGCTGACCTTTCCCTGCGACGAACGCGGCGCGGTGGAGCTGGACACGCTGTCCGAGCGCGCACGCCAGAACTACTTCTTCGCCCGCACCGTGATCGGACGCGAGTTCGCCACCCCGGCGGTGGAGCTGGCGGAGGCCTGAGCGGCAGGCCGGGGCGGCGTGGCGTCGGCGCCGCGCCGCTGCCCGCCGGCCGCTGCCCGCCGGCCGCTGGCCGCTGGCCGCTGGCTCGACCATCAGACATCCCCGGCCGCCACGCCGGGCCGTCGACGATGTCGGCCACGCACCCCGGTCCGAGCATTCCGTCACCCATTCCGGTCGACCATTATTGCGAATGGTTCGCATTAGCGATACTATGCGGCATCGACGCCGGCGATCCGGCGAGCAAAGGATGTCAGCATGGGCAAGTCGGCCGCGTTCGGACTCATCCACCTGGTGATCGCGTTCAGCCTGAGCTATGCCCTGACCGGCAGCGTCGCGATCGCCGGCACCATCACCCTGGTCGAGCCGCTGGTGAACACGGTGGCGCACTACTTCTTCGACCGCTGGTGGGGCCACCCGGCGCTGCTTCGTCTGGGCGCACGCCTGAAGGTGCGGACGCAGCGCTGCACGCGCGCGGGGGTTCACAGCTGGGCCTTCGCATGGGCACACCGGCAGCGCCGCACGCCGGGACACGCGGCCACCTAAAATCGCGGGTTTGCCTGCACCCTGCAGGCGCAGGTGAATCCGCGATGCTGCACCCGAAGGAGTTCGACGTCATCGTGGTCGGCGGCGGCCACGCCGGCACCGAGGCGGCACTGGCCGCGGCGCGCATGGGCTGCGCCACGCTGCTGCTGACGCACAACATCGAGACCCTGGGGCAGATGAGCTGCAACCCCAGCATAGGCGGCATCGGCAAGGGCCACCTGGTGAAGGAGGTCGACGCCCTGGGCGGCGCCATGGCCGAGGCCACCGACGAGGCCGGCATCCAGTTCCGCATCCTCAACGGCAGCAAGGGGCCCGCCGTGCGCGCCACCCGCGCCCAGGCCGACCGCATCCTCTACAAGGCCGCCATCCGGCGCCGGCTGGAGAACCAGCCCGGGCTGTGGCTGTTCCAGCAATCGGTCGAGGACTTGATGCTCGAGGCCGACGGCAGCCGGGTCTGCGGCGCCGTCACCCAGACCGGGATCCGGTTCCGCGGCCGCAGCGTGGTGCTGACCGCAGGCACCTTTCTGGACGGGCGCATCCACATCGGGCTGCAGCAGCACGCCGCCGGCCGGGCCGGCGACCCGCCGGCGCTGGGCCTGTCCGCACGCCTGAAGGAGCTGCAGCTGCCGCAGGGCAGGCTCAAGACGGGCACGCCGCCGCGCATAGACGGCCGCACGATCGCCTTCGACCGCTGCACCGAGCAGCCCGGCGACACCGACCCGCTGCCGGTGTTCAGCTTCCTCGGCCGCGCCGAGCAGCACCCGCGCCAGCTGCCGTGCTGGATCACGCACACCAATGCGCGCACGCACGAGATCATCCGCAGCGGCTTCGACCGCAGCCCCATGTTCACCGGCGTGATCGAGGGCACCGGGCCGCGCTACTGCCCGAGCATCGAGGACAAGGTCAACCGCTTCGCCGGCAAGGACAGCCACCAGATCTTCCTGGAGCCCGAGGGGCTGACGACGCACGAGTTCTACCCGAACGGGATCTCGACCTCGCTGCCCTTCGACATCCAGCTCGCCGCCCTGCACACCATCCCCGGGCTGGAGCAGGCGCACATCCTGCGTCCGGGCTACGCCATCGAGTACGACTACTTCGACCCGCGCGCGCTGACGCCCGGCTTCCAGACCCGGCAGATCCAGGGCCTGTTCTTCGCCGGCCAGATCAACGGCACCACCGGCTACGAGGAAGCGGCGGCGCAGGGCCTGTTCGCCGGCGCCAATGCCGCGCTGCAGGCGCTCGGGCGCGAGCCCTGGCTGCCTCGGCGCGACCAGGCCTACCTGGGGGTGCTGGTGGACGACCTCATCACCAAGGGCGTGACCGAGCCCTACCGCATGTTCACCAGCCGCGCCGAGTACCGGCTGCAGCTGCGCGAGGACAACGCGGATCTGCGCCTGACCGAAGCAGGGCGCCGGCTCGGGCTGGTCGATGAGCGGCGCTGGGCGGCCTTCGACCGCAAGCGCGAGGCCATCGAGCGCGAGCTGCAGCGCCTGCGCAGCACCTGGGTGCGACCGGCCACCTTGCCGGCGGAGATGGCCGAGCAGGCACTGGGCAAGGCGATCGAGCACGAGTACCGGCTGGCCGACCTGCTGCGGCGCCCGGGGGTGAGCTGGGAGACCGCCTGCAGTCTGGCCGGCGGTGTTTCACGTGAAACGCTTGCCAGCGAGCTGGGCGACATCGCACTGTCCCAGGCCGTGATCGAGCAGGCCGAGATCGCCATCAAGTACGCCGGCTACATAGACCGCCAGAACGAGGAAGTCGAACGCAGCGCCCACCACGAAGAGCTGGCGCTGCCGCCCGACCTGGACTACGCCCAGGTCCACGCCCTGTCCTTCGAGGTCCGCCAGAAGCTCGCCGCCCAGCGCCCCGCAACCCTGGGGCAGGCGTCGCGCATCTCCGGCGTCACGCCGGCCGCGATCTCGCTGCTGCTCATCCACCTCAAGAAGCGCCGCAGCCTGCCGCGCAAGGCTGCCGATGCCACCGATGCCGCCTGAGCCGCGGCCCACCCCCCCAGAGTCCGCTGCGATCGAGGCCCGCCTCCAGGCCTACCTGGACCTGCTGCTGCGCTGGAACCGGGTCTACAACCTGACCGCCGTGCGCGATCCCGAGCAGGCCGGCACCCACCACCTGGCCGACAGCGCCTCCATCGTTCCCCTGCTGGAACGCCACGCGGCCGGCCGCCCGCTGCGCATTCTGGACGTGGGCAGCGGTGGCGGGCTGCCGGGCGTGGTGCTGGCCATCCACCACCCGGACTGGGACGTGACCTGCGTGGACACCGTGGCCAAGAAGGCCGGCTTCATCCGCCAGGTGGCGCTCGAACTTGGGCTCGCCAATCTGCATGCGGTGCACGCACGGGTGGAAAAGATGCCCGGCGCGAACGCGGATGTCGTCACCTCGCGCGCCTTCGCCAGCCTGCCGGACTTCTGCGACTGGACCCGCCACCACCTGGCGCCCGACGGCGTCTGGCTCGCGATGAAGGGCAGGGTGCCTACCGACGAGATCGCCGCCCTCGACGCCAGAACGGCGGTGTTTCACGTGGAACCCCTGCACATCCCTGGCCTGGACGCCGACCGCTGCGCCATCTGGCTGCGGCCCACGGCACAATCACCCGTCCAGGGCTGAATCGGGCCAAACCGGCATACGCCGGCGCCCGCCAGCACACTGCCCCCGCCACTGGAGCCCGCACATGCTCGGCATCGCCGACTACGGCGCCTTCTGCGCCGCCGTCCTTGTCTTCCTCGCCCTCCCGGGTCCGGGCACCTTTGCCCTCCTGACCTCCACCGCCAAGGGCGGCTTCCGCGCCGGTGCCGCCGCCACCCTGGGCGTGATGCTGGGCGACCAGATCCTGCTGTGGCTGGCGGTGGCCGGGGTGGCGGCGCTGCTGGCGGCCAACCCGGCGCTCTTTCACGCCGTGCAGTACGCGGGCGCGGCCTACCTGGCCTGGATAGGGCTGCGACTCGTGTTCGCCAAACCGGGCGACCGGCCGGCGGTGCGCATCGAGCCGCGCCACTATCTGCGCCAGGCCATGCTCATCACCTTGCTCAACCCCAAGGCCATCGTCTTCTACATGGCCTTCTTCCCGCTCTTCATCGACCCGGCACGCCACCAGGGCCTGATCACCTTCGGCGCCATGGCGCTCACCATCGCCGCCATCACCGCCGTCTACTGCCTGAGCCTGTGCGCCTGCGCGCACGCGGTCAGCGCCCAGGTGAGGGCGCACCAGCGCCTGGCCGCCGGCCTGCAGAAGCTGGCGGGCGTCTTCCTGATCGGCTTCGGGATCCGGCTCGGGACCAGCTGATGCGCGCACGCGTCTTCTGCATCGCCAACCAGAAGGGCGGGGTCGGCAAGACCACCACCACCGTCAACCTGGCCGCCGGCCTGGCCGCCATCGGCCAGCGCGTGCTGGTGGTGGACCTGGACCCGCAGGGCAACGCCACCATGGGCTCCGGGGTCGACAAGCGCGCCCTGGGCACCACCGTCTACGACGTGCTGATCGAGGCCGCCAGCCTGGCCGACGCGGTGCGCCCGAGCGAGAAGGGGCGCTACGACGTGCTGGGCGCGAACCGCGAACTGGCCGGCGCCGAGGTCGAGCTGGTCGACCTGGAGCGACGCGAACGCCGCCTGCGCCAGGCGCTGGCCGACGCCAGCTACGACTTCGTGCTCGTCGACTGCCCGCCCTCGCTGAGCCTGCTCACCCTCAACGGCCTGTGCGCCGCGCACGGCGTCATCGTGCCCATGCAGTGCGAGTACTTCGCGCTCGAGGGCCTGTCGGACCTGGTGAACACCATCCGCCAGGTGCACGCCAACCTCAACCGCGAACTGCAGATCATCGGCCTGCTGCGCGTCATGTACGACCCGCGCATCACCTTGCAGCAGCAGGTGAGCGAGCAGCTGCGGGCGCACTTTGGCGACAAGGTCTTCGACACCGTGATCCCGCGCAACGTGCGCCTGGCCGAGGCACCGAGCTACGGCCTGCCCGGGGTCGTCTTCGACCCGACGTCCAAGGGCGCCCAGGCCTACCTGGACTTCGCACGCGAGATGGTCGCCCGCCTCGGTCAGCCGGTGGCCGCAGGAGTCACGCCATGAACGACGAACTGCTGCGCTCGCGCATCGAGGACGCCGGCCTGAACGCCAGCGCGCCACCCGAGCAGCGCTGGCTGGACGGCTGGCTGCTGCGCCTGAACGCCGGCAGCGCCAAGCGCGCCCGCTGCGTCAACGCGCTCGCCGAAGGGCGGCTGGCGCTGGACGAGCGCCTGGCGCTGGCCGCCGCCGCCTGCGCCGAGCAGGGGCTGCCGCTGCTGTTTCGCATCACCCCCTTCAGCCGCCCGGCGCAGCTGGACGCCGATCTCGCCGCGCGCGGCTGGCGCCGTTTCGACGACAGCCTCGTCCTGTGGCGGCGCGAGCTGCCGCCGCCCGACCCGGCACTCGAGAAACTGATGCCGCAGGCGGTGAGCGCCGCCCAGTTCGCCACCATCGTCGGTGCCTTGCGTGGCAGCAGCGCCGAGCAGGTCGCCGCCCATGCGCACCGGCTGCAGAACTCGCCGATCCCGCACCAGGGCTTCGTGCTGCGCGACGGCGAGGTCATCGTCGCCTGCGGCCAGTTCGCGCGCGAACACGAGCTGGTCGGCCTGTACGACGTCCACACCGCCGCACCCCTGCGCGGCCAGGGCATCGCGCGCACCCTGTGCGCCTGGATGCTGGACCGTGCGCTGGAGCAGGGCGCACGCCACGCCTATCTGCAGGTCGACGCCGGCAATGCGCCGGCGCTCGCGGTCTATCGCCGGCTCGGATTCACCGAGGCCTACCGCTACCACTACCGCACGAACGAGCCCGAGTCTGCGGGCTGAGCCGGCCCATGCCGGGCGCGGCCTGACTACAAGCCCAGCCCTTCGTCCAGCCCCAGGTGCAGGTTCATGCACTGCACCGCCGCCCCGCTGGCGCCCTTGCCCAGGTTGTCCAGCCGGCAGGCCAGCAGGACCTGGGTCGCGTTGGCGAACACGAACAGCTCGGCGCGGTTGCTGTCGTTGCAGGCCATGGGGTCGAAGAAGCCCTCGGCCAGGGTGTCCGGATCCGCCAGCGGCAGCACGCGCACGAAGCGCTCGCCCTCGTAGTGCGCCGCCAGCACCGCATGCAGCTGCTGGGCGCTGGTGCCCGGCGCCAGCTGCGACAGGTGCAGCGGCACCGTCACCGCCAGGCCCTTGTAGAAGTTGGCCACCACCGGCGTGAACAGCGGCGGCAGCGCCAGCCCGGTGTGCGCCGCCATCTCCGGCAGGTGCTTGTGCGCCAGCGTCAGCGCATAGGGGCGCGGCGCCTGCAGGCGCGGATCCGTCGCCGCCTGGTACTGCGCGATCATGCCCTTGCCGCCGCCCGAGTAACCCGTGAGAGAGTGTGCGCTCACTGGCGTGTCCTGCGGCACCAGGCCGGCATCCACCAGGGGTCGCAGCAGCAAGATGAAGGCGCTTGCGTGGCAGCCTGGGTTGGCGATGCGCTTGCTCGTGCGCAGCGCCTGGCGCTGCCCGGGCGCCAGCTCCGGCAGGCCATAGGTCCAGCCGGGCTGGGTACGGTGGGCGGTGCTGGCGTCGATCAGACAGGTGCGCTCGCTGCGCAGCAGTGCCGCCGCCTCGCGCGCCGCCACGTCGGGCAGGCACAGGAAGGCCACGTCCGCCGCGTTCAGCAGCTCGGCGCGCGCCGCCGGGTCCTTGCGCCGCTCGGGGTCTATGCGCAGCAGCTCGATGTCGGGCCGGCCGGCCAGCACCTCGTGGATGCGCAGGCCGGTCGTGCCTTCCTGACCGTCGACGAACACTGTATGGGCCATGGGTGCAGCGCTGGGAAACAATGGCAGCGCACAGGATAAGCGATGCCACCGATCTACCTTCTGCCGGGCTGGCTGAACTCCGGCCCCGAACACTGGCAAAGCCGCTGGGAGCGGCTGCACGGCGACACCCGCGTGCTGCAGGACGACTGGCAGTGGCCGCGCCGCGGCGACTGGATGGCACGTCTGGACGAGGCGCTGCTGGCCGCCCCCGCCACCCCGGTGCTGCTGGCGGCACACAGCCTGGGCTGCCTGCTGGTGGCCGCCTGGGCGGCGCACAGCCGCCACACGGCGCGCGTGGCCGGCGCCCTGCTGGTGGCGCCGCCGGACATCGAGCACGCCGACACGCCGCCGCAGCTCAGCGGCTGGCGGCCGATCGAGCGCCGCCGCCTGCCCTTCCCGGCGCAGGCGGTGATCAGCCGCGACGACCCCTTCGGCGCCTTCGACCGCATGCAGGCGCTGGCCCAGGCCTGGGGCGCGCAGGTGCTGGACGCCGGAGCGCGCGGCCACCTGAACGCCGAATCGGGCCTCGGCGACTGGCCCGAGGGGCGCAGCCTCCTGGCGCGGTTGGCGCGGCTGGCGGCCGCCGACGGCGGCTGACCGACAATCGCGCCATGGCGACCAAGAAACCCAAGGGCCTGGGGCTGGGCCTGGAGGCGCTGCTCGGCCCCAAGGTCAGCGAACCCGCGACCGCCGACGGCCAGCCGTCCAGCCTGCCGCTGGCGGCGCTGCAGCCCGGCAAGTACCAGCCGCGCACGCGCATGGACGAGGGCTCGCTGTACGAGCTCGCCGAGAGCATACGCAGCCAGGGCGTGATGCAGCCCATCCTCGTGCGCCCGCTGGCCGATCCCGGCCGCTACGAGATCATCGCCGGCGAACGCCGCTATCGCGCCGCCACCCTGGCCGGCCTGGCGCAGGTACCCGTGCTGGTGAAGCCGGTGGCCGACGAGGCGGCGGCGGTGATGGCGCTGATCGAGAACATCCAGCGCGAAGACCTCAACCCGCTGGAGGAGGCGCAAGGCCTGAAGCGGCTGGTCGACGAGTTCGGCCTCACCCACGAGCAGGCGGCGCAGGCGGTGGGCCGCAGCCGCAGCGCGGCGAGCAACCTGCTGCGCCTGCTCCACCTGGCCGAGCCGGTGCAGCAGATGCTGCTCGCGGGCGACCTGGACATGGGCCATGCGCGCGCCCTGCTGGCGCTGTCGGGCGCCGGCCAGATCACGAGCGCGAACGAGATCGCGGCGCGCAAGCTCAGCGTGCGCGAGGCGGAGAAGCTGGTCGCACGCGCCGCCAGCGGCGGCCGCCAGGCACCGCTGCTGCGCGTCAAGGCCGAGCCTTCGCGCGA
The DNA here is from genome assembly GCA_963205525.1 of Pseudomonadota bacterium. The sequence continues at coordinate 9,887 of CAUJJP010000182.1, forward strand.
CATCGCGCGCCTGGAGTCGCGGCTCGCGGACCACCTCACGGCGGCGGTCGAGATCCGGGTCAAGAAGCGCACCCGGCGCGGCGAGCAGGGCGAGATCGCGATCCGCTTCGACTCGCTGGACGAGCTCAACGGCCTGCTGCAGCGGCTGGGACTGGGCGAGACCTGAGCGACGACGCTGCTACTGCCGCGGCGCCACACCGGCCACCGCTTCAGCCGTCGCCGACGGACTGTGCACGGCCTCAACCGCCAAGGCGTCGCCCTCCTCGAGCCAGTGCTTCAGCCAAGCGGGCAGCTGCTCGTCCGGCGTCGCGCGCCAGCGGCGTCGCACGAGGCGCCCGACAGCCTGCAGCTGCCAGACCATCTCGCCCACGAGCAGATCGAGCTCCACCCGCAAATCCTCACTCCCCGCCTGCGGCCCCAACATCGCCAGTTGCGCCTGGGTTGCACCGGCAGCCGCCAGACGCCCGAGCGCCTGCGTCGCCTGGCGCCACCCCTCAACAACCACACGCTGACGCGCCGATATCAAGCCGGCTGGGGGCACGCTCGGCCAGCGCTGGAGCAGCAACTCCACCGCCGCGAGCGCCTTCAGCGGATCACGCGTCGGCGGTGGCGGCGGGTCGGGTGGCAACCGAGCGAGCAGCACGTTCAGCTCGGCCACTGCCGCCGCGTCGTAGCGCCTATGGTTCAGCCGCATGGCCAGCGAAAGCCGCCGCGCAGGGTACGGCCTGCTGCCGGAGAACATGCCTGTGGCCAGCTCGGCCATTGCCAGCGCTCTTCCCCATGTGCTGATCGCTTGACCCACCAGATGGCGCGGATAGCCGCTGCCATCGAGCAACTCATGGTGCTCGAGAACGGCCGCGAGCACTGCGCGCGGGATCTCGTGGTGCCGCTCGAGCTGGGCCGTCGACAGCACAGGGTGCAGATCCAGCTGGCGCTGCTGGTCGCGGCTGAGCAGCTTTCCAGACTGCTCCAGCAACGGGTCCAGATGCAGCAGCCCGAGGTCATGGGTCACGCCGGCGAGTGCCATATGACGCTGGTCGTAGCGATTGCCGCCCAGCCGCACCGCCAGCCATGCGGCCGTCACCGCCGCCCGCAAGGCATGCATCCAGGCGGCAGGTCGGGTCTCACGCAACAGCGTCAGCTGGAAGGCCACCGGCGCCGGCAGCGGAAGCAGCGAGATCTCCTCCAGCAGCTGGCTGCGCTGCCGCCCCTGCCCGGCCATGAGCGCGAACAGCGGTTCGTTGCAGCACAAGGTCTGCACCGCATCGCCAAGCGCCTGTGCCGTCAGCACGAACTCCGTCTGCAGGCTTTCAGCCAGGGGCTGCGCCAGCAGGTGCTTGTGCAGCCGCTCGTACAAGCACTCGTCGATGCGCACACCTTGGCCGAGCAGTTTGACGCCACGGGTGTTGTACACGGAGGATCGCACGAACACCGGGCGGCGCGCCCCAAGCTCAGCGACGGCGCGCACGAAGTGGGCGCTGGTATCGGCCGCGGCAGGCCTGGCTTTCGGGCTTTCGGTACCCGGTGCCGCCGCGACCGTGGGCCGATCCCGCTCAACCATAAGCGCGCGCCTGCGGCCGCAGCGCCAGCCAGGCCAGCGCCAGCGACACCAGCACCAGCGGCAGCAGCGATCCCAGGTTGAGCAGCCGCCAGCCCTGGGTGGTGACGAGCGCGCCGCTGGCAAACGAGGTCAGGGCCATGGTGGCGAACACGCAGGTGTCCATGGCGCCCTGCGCGCGCGTCTTCTCTTCCGGCCGGTAGCTGTCGGTGAGCAGCGTCGTCGCCCCCGTGTAGAGGAAGTTCCAGCCCACCCCCAGCAGCGCCAGGGCCCACAGGAAGTGCATCAGCTCCACCCCCGACAAGGCGATCGCCACGCAGGCGAAGTTCAGCAGCGCGCCCAGCGCCATCACCGGCAGCACGCCGAAGCGCTTGATCAGGTGGCCGGTGAAGAAGCCGGGAACGAACATGCCCAGCACATGCCACTCGATCACCAGCGCGGCGTCGCTGAACGGCATGCCGCACTGCTGCATCGCCAGCGGCGTGGCCGCCATCAGCAGGTTCATCACCCCGTAGGCCAGCGCCGCCGCCACCACCGCCACCACGAAGGTCGGCTGGCGTGCGATCTCGCGCAGCGGCCGCCCGTGTGAATCGCCGGGCTGCGGCGCGCGGTGCTCGGGGAAGCGGATCGCCGACATCAGCGCCAGCCCCAGCAAGGCCACCGCGATCAGCGCCACATAGGCGCCGGCAAAGGGGGCGGGCAGCCAGTTGCGGGTCAGGGTGGCCAGGTTGGGCCCGATGAAGGCGCCGGCCACCCCGCCGGCCATCACGAGCGAGATCGCCATCTCCTTGAACTCCGGGCGCGCCAGCTCCAGCCCGGCGAAGCGGTAGAGCTGGGCGTTGGCGTTGTAGAAGCCCGCCACCACGGTGGCCGCCACCAGGCCCCAGAAGCTGCCCACCGCCACCGCCAGCGCGCCCGCGGCGGCCGACAGCGCGGCCACCACCAGCCCGATCTGGAACGAGCGCTTGCGCCCCAGCCTGGCCTGGGTGCGCGCCACCAGCGGCGCCGACAGCGCGCCGCCCACCACATAGCCCATCACCGGCAGCGTGGCCATCCAGCCCAGCGGCGCCATCTGCAGCCCGACCAGCCCGTTGATGGCGATGAAGGTGACGTTGTTGGTCAGGAACAGCGCCTGGCACAGCACGAGCAGGAACAGCGGTCGGTTCATCGCGCCATCATCGCATGCCGCCACGGGTATGCACGCGGGGTGCGCGTGTCGGCAGCCGCGCCCCACGCCGCGTTGAGGCTCTGGGAGTTCGTCGGCCATGGGGCGTTCTCAGGCCCGACCGAGGCATGCGCATGGCCCCAGGAACAGGCCATTGCATGGCCGCAGCGCAAGACCCGAATACCCATGCACGGCCAACGACCGGAAATGGAATGTGAAGATGGCCCTTGTCTGACCCTATCAAGACGCCACATGATGCAAGGTACGCACATGCGAATCTGAGTCGGAAAGCTCTGATGACGCCCGGGTCCGTACAGCCGGGACGTCGCCAGAACTTCCCCAGGTCGATGCCACCCCGCAAGGTCGGCGCCGGCCGCTGCCACTGCAGGAGATCGCATGGACGTCATCAGCAGCTTCGCCGCTCGCTACGAGCGCACCCGCGAGGAAGTGCTCTCGCTCGAGGACTACCTCGCCGAGTGCAAGCGCAATCCTCTGGCCTACGCCACCGCCGCCGAGCGCATGCTCAAGGCCATCGGCGAGCCCACCCCCATAGACACCCGCAACGACCCGCGGCTGTCGCGCATCCTCCAGAACAAGGTGATCAAGGTCTACCCGGCCTTCGCCGAGTTCTACGGCATGGAAGACTCGATCGAGCAGGTCGTCTCCTACTTCCGCCACGCCGCCCAGGGGCTGGAGGAGAAGAAGCAGATCCTGTACCTGCTGGGCCCGGTGGGCGGCGGCAAGAGCAGCATCGCCGAGCGGCTCAAGCAGCTCATGGAGCAGGTGCCCTTCTACGCGCTGGAGGGCAGCCCGGTGAACGAAAGCCCGCTGGGCCTGTTCGACCCGGTGGAGGACGGCCCCATCCTGCAGCAGGAATACGGCATCGCGGCGCGCCACCTCACGCGCATCATGAGCCCGTGGGCGGTCAAGCGGCTGGAGGAGTACGGCGGCGACATCCGGCGCTTTCGTGTCGTCAAGCGCTACCCCAGCGTGCTCAAGCAAGTCGGCATCAGCAAGACCGAGCCGGGCGACGAGAACAACCAGGACATCTCCAGCCTGGTGGGCAAGGTCGACATCCGCAAGCTCGAAAGCTACGCCCAGGACGACCCCGACGCCTACAGCTTCAGCGGCGGCCTGTGCCTGGCCAACCAGGGGCTGCTCGAGTTCGTGGAGATGTTCAAGGCGCCGATCAAGGTGCTGCACCCGCTGCTCACCGCGACCCAGGAGGGCAACTACAAGGGCACCGAGGGCTTCGGTGCCATGCCCTTCGACGGCATCGTGCTCGCGCACAGCAACGAAAGCGAGTGGAAGGCCTTCCGCAACAACAAGAACAACGAGGCCTTCCTGGACCGCATCTACATCGTCAAGGTGCCGTACTGCCTGCGCTTCTCGGAAGAGGTCAGGATCTACGACAAGCTGCTGCGCAACAGCAGCCTGGCGCACGCCACCTGCGCCCCGGGCACGCTGAAGATGATGGCCCAGTTCGCGGTCCTGACGCGGCTCAAGGAGCCGGAGAACTCGAGCCTGTTCTCCAAGATGCAGGTCTACGACGGCGAGAACCTCAAGGACACCGACCCGCGCGCCAAGAGCATCCAGGAGTACCGCGACTACGCCGGCGTCGACGAGGGCATGAGCGGCATCAGCACCCGCTTCGCCTACAAGATCATCTCCAAGGTCTTCAACTTCGACTCCAGCGAACTCGCCGCCAACCCGGTGCACCTGATGTACGTGCTCGAGCAGCAGATCGAGCGCGAGCAGTTCCCCAAGGAGCTCGAGGAGAAGTACGTCGGCTTCATCAAGGAACAGCTCTCGCCGCGCTACGCCGAGTTCATCGGCAAGGAGATCCAGACCGCCTACCTGGAGAGCTACAGCGAGTACGGCCAGAACATCTTCGACCGCTACGTCACCTACGCCGACTACTGGATCCAGGACCACGAGTACCGCGACACCGACACCGGCGAGGTCTTCGACCGCGCGGCGCTGAACGCCGAGCTGGAGAAGATCGAGAAGCCCGCCGGCATCGCCAACCCGAAGGACTTCCGCAACGAGATCGTCAACTTCGTGCTGCGCGCGCGCGCCAACAACCAGGGCAAGAACCCGGTCTGGACCAGCTACGAAAAGCTGCGCGCGGTGATC
>CAUJJP010000183.1 GCA_963205525.1 Pseudomonadota bacterium
CGCCTTGTAGCTCAAGGTCGTTTCTCCGCGAACGCCGGGCGCCGCCAGGGGCCTGGGATGCTCTCAAGGAAACGCCGGGCCGTCCCAAGTTTCCTTGACCCCCACGGGGGGCGGGCTGGGCGCAGCCCGGTCCTGGGGGCCTCAGGACCCGCTCGGGCTCAGCAACAGGATGCCGCCCGCCGCCGCAGCGGCCTCGTCGGGCCACAGCGGCACCGTCTGCCCGGCGGCCCAGGGCTGCGCGAAGTCGCGGTAGGCGGCGGCCCAGGGCAGACCGCTTTGCCCGCTGCTGTGCATGACGCGCGAGTTGGCACGCTCGCCCAGGTCGTACAGGCCGCGCAGGCTGGGGCCGTGGGTGCTGCGGTAGCGCTGCGCGTCACTGCCGGACAGGCTCACGCGCATCGCATCCACGGTGTAGGTGTCGCCGCCCACCGGCACCGAGAGCTCGAACAGCGGCGCCAGCGCCGCTACCTTGGAGAAGGGGCGGTGCTCGGAGACCGCGCGGTGCGCCTGGTCCCAGCGCCAGCGCGCCGGGTCGCTGCCGAAACGCGCCGACAGCTCGTCCAGCGCATCCGCCAGCGCCTGGTCCACCCGTGAGGCGCAGGTCTCGGCGCCGGCGCTGCGCTTGTCGTCGCACCACCACGCGTCCTCGCGCGCAAGCACGCCCTCGATCGCATCCTGGAAACTGCGGCCGGCGAAGTGCTTGCCGAACAAGGGCTCGCCCACCTCGTCCTCGAACAGGCGGCGCGCCAGCGCGCGCTGCCAGGCCCAGTGGATCAGGGGCGCGGCGCGGTCGGCCGCCATGCTACCGTCCCAGCCGGCGAGCTGCTGCTGCGCCGCCTCGCGCAGCGCGTGTGCCGGCGCGGCGCGCTTGAGCCAGGGCAGCAGCTTGAGCGCGGCGAGCGACTTCACATCGGCCTGGATCGCCCCCAGGTCCGCCAGGCTGTGCTTCTCGCGCTCGGCCAGGCGCTGCTCGATGCGCTGCTGGCGATAGGGCAGCGTCCAGTCGTAGGTGATGTGGTGGGGGTAGCCCGGCAGCGTGACGCGCTGGTTGGCGGTGGCGATCCAGCCGCGAGCCGGGTCCAGCTCGCGCGGCGTCTCGGCGGCCGGAATCCAGCCCGTCCAGTCGTAGCGCGCCTCCCAGCCCGGCGCCGGCACCTGGCCGGCGAGGTCGTTCTCCGGCGAGCGCAGCGGCACGCGACCGGGCGAGACGACGCCGATGTGGCCCTCGGCATCGGCGACCACCATGTTCTGCATCGGCGCCGGCCAGCCATTGGCGGCGGCGACGAAGCTCGCCACGCCGGTGGCGCGCATCATGCCCATGCTGGGCGTGATGGGGTCGTTGGCCGGGTCCAGCGCCGCCCAGCGCAGTGCCAGCACGTGGCTGGCGCTGCTGACGTCGCCCAGGCCGGCGGCGTCCGAGATCACCGGGCCGTGGCGGCCGCGGCGCACCTTCATCACCAGCTCGGCGCCGCCCTTGACGCGGATGCGCTCTTCATGCACCTCGAAGGTCGCCCAACCTTCAGGGGTGCGGTAGCGCATCGGGTCGGCGCCATCCACCTGCTCGATGTACAAGTCCTGCACATCGGGGTTGGTGTTGGTGAAGCCCCAGGCGACGCGTGCGTTCTGCCCCAGCACCACGCTGGGCAGCCCCGGCATGGTGGCGCCGGCCACGTCCAGGGTCGGCGTCTTCAGGCGCGCGAAATACCACAGCGCCGGCGCACTCAGCCCCAGGTGCGGGTCGTTGGCGAGCAGGGGCTTGCCGGTGGCGCTGCGGCTGCCGGCCAGCACCCAGTTGTTGGAACCCATGCCCTCGATGCCCGAGGGCGGCGCCAGCTCCGGCAGGTCCAGCCAGGCCTTTTGCACCGGCTGCTGCAGCAGGCCCAGGTCGCGGTAGAGCCCGACGTAGTCGCGCATCGCCGGTGGTGCGTCGCCGGGGTACGGTGGCAACAACTCGTCGATGCGCTGGCGCGGCAGCACCGCGGCCAGCCGCATGCGCAGCAGCTCGTTGTTCCAGTTTCCGCCCAGGTCCCAGGCCATCATCGTCACCCAGGCCAGCGAGTCCACCGGGGTCCAGGGCTCGGGCTTCAGGCCAAGGATGAGGTACTCCGGCGGCGGCGCCTGCAACTGCGCCAGCGCCGCGTTGACGCCGGCGCTGTAGGCCTTCAGCACGGCACGCGCGGGCGCCGGCAGACGCTCCCATTGCGCCTGCGCGGCGCGCCGGACACCGAGCGCGCGCAGAAAGCGGTCGGTGTCCAGCGCCGCCGCTCCAAAGGCCTCAGCGAGACGGCCGCTGCCGATGCGCCGGTGCGTCTCCATCTGCCACAGCCGGTCCTGCACGTGCACCACGCCGAGGGCGAAGAAGGCGTCTGCATCGTTCGCGGCATGGATGGTCGGGATGCCGTGCGCGTCGCGCTCGATGCGCACCTCGGCTGCCAGACCGGGCAGCGCGAGCCCGCCCTCGTGCAGCGGGCTGGCCCGGTTCACGTACACCCCGGCTGCCACCAGCAGCAGCAGAACCAGGGCCAGGAACAACAGCAGGGCGCGTCTGAACCAGCGCATCGATCGGACTCCGAAATGGGGGCGAAACCTTCTAGACCGCGAGCGCACGCGCGGCAAGCGGGTTTGCGCCCTTGCGCGGGTTTCCACCCGCTGCGATCGCAGACGATCGGCGGCGACGGCAAAGGCGCACTGCAGGCGCAGCCAATTGACCCATTGTCGGACCGCTCCCTATACTGGTTCGCAGCACGCCACCAGAACGCGTGTCAATGGCTCGAACAACACCATGGAAGGAGACTCCCTCATGGACATGAATCGGCGCCAGTTCTTCCGCGTCAGCGGGGCTGGGTTGGCAGCATCCAGTCTGGTGGCCCTGGGCTTCTCGCCCACCGCCGCCCTGGCCGAGACCCGGCAGTTCAAACTGGCCAAGGCCTCGGTCGCCCGCAGCACCTGCCCGTACTGCTCTGTCAGCTGCGGCCTGTTGATCTACAAGCTCGGCGACGGCGCGAAGAACGCCAGGGAGCACGTCATCCATGTCGAGGGCGATCCGGACAACCCGGTCAGCCGCGGCTCGCTTTGCCCCAAGGGCGCGGGCGTGATGGACATGATCAATTCGCCGGCTCGCATCAAGTATCCGCAGGTGCGCGAAGCGGGCAGCAAGGAATGGAAGCGAATCGGCTGGGACGAGGCGCTGACGCGCATCGCCAAGCACATGAAGGCCGACCGCGACGCCAACTTCCAGACCAAGAACGACGCCGGTGTCACGGTCAACCGCTGGCCCAGCGTCGGATTCCTGGTCTGCAGCTCGTCGTCCAACGAATCGAGCTACCTGTCGGTCAAGGTGGCGCGCAGCCTGGGGATGGTGGGGATAGATACACAAGCACGTGTCTGACACGCGCCGACGGTGTCCAGTCTGGGCCCGACTTTCGGTCGCGGAGCGATGACCAACTCGTGGAACGACATCAAGAACGCTGATCTCGTCATCGTCATGGGCGGCAATGCCGCCGAAGCCCACCCGGTGGGCTTCAAGTGGGTCGTGGAGGCGATGCAAAAGCGCAAGGCGCGGCTGATCTCGGTCGACCCGCGCTTCAACCGCACCTCGGCCCTGGCCGATGTCTACGCACCGCTGCGCAACGGCACCGACATCGCCTTCCTGGGCGGCGTCATCAACTGGCTGCTGAGCAACGACAAGATCCACCACGACTACGTCAGGTTCAACACCGACGCCACCTTCCTGCTCAAGCCCGAGTTCAAGCACGACAACGGCCTGTTCAGCGGCTACGACGAAGCCAAGCGCAAGTACGACAAGTCGAGCTGGGGCTACCAGATCGGCGAGGACGGCTATGTGCGGGTCGACGATTCGATGCAGGACCCGCTGTGCGTGTTCCAGCAGCTCAAGAAGCACTACAGCCGCTACACGCCCGAGATGGTGAGCCGGATTTGCGGCACGCCGAAGGACAAGTTCCTGCAGGTCTGCCAGATGCTGGGCGAGATGTCGGCCCCCGACAAGACCAGCACCATCTTGTACGCGCTGGGCTGGACACAGCACACGGTGGGCAGCCAGAACATCCGCACGATGGCGATGATCCAGCTCCTGCTGGGCAACATGGGGCGGCCTGGCGGCGGCGTGAACGCACTGCGCGGGCACTCCAACGTGCAGGGCGTGACCGACATGAACGCCTATGCCGAGGTGCTGTCCGGCTACCTCAGCGCGCCGACCGATGCCGACGACAGCTTCGAGAAGTACCTCGCCAAGCGCACGCCCAAGCCGCTGCGGCCGGGCCAGTTCAATTACTGGAGCAACTTCCCGCGCTTTCACGTCAGCCTGATGAAGTCCTACTTCGGCAAGGCGGCGACGGCGGAGAACGGCTACTGCTACGACTGGGTGCCCAAGTACCCCGGCGGCTACGACGCCATGCACATCTTTGAGATGATGCACCAGGGCAAGGTCACCGGCTTCCTGTCGCAGGGCTTCAACCCGCTGGCCACGGTGGCCAACAAGAACAAGCTCTCGGCCGCCCTGTCCAAGCTGAAGTACCTGGTGTCTATCGACCCGCTGGAGACCGAGACCGCCGAGTTCTGGCAGAACCACGGGCCGTTCAACGACGTCAAGCCGGAGAGCATTGCGACCGAGGTCTTCCAGCTGCCGGCCGCCTGCTTTGCCGAGGAGGAGGGTTCGATCACCAACTCGAGCCGGGTGGCGCTGTGGAAGGAGCGCGCGGTCGAGCCGCCGGGCGAGGCGATGGACGACTCGGAGATCATGGCGCGCCTGTTCATGAAGCTGCGCGAGATGTACGCCAAGGACGGCGGCGCCTTCCCGGAGCCTATCCTGAACCTGGCCTGGGACTACGCCCGTCCCTTGCTGCCGTCGTCGATCGAGCTGCTGCGCGAGATCAACGGCAAGGCCATCGCCGACGTGCTGGCACCACCCGACCCCAAGCAGCCAGGGGCCGCACCGGCGGTGCTGGTGAAGGCGGGGCAGCAGGTGCCGGGATTTGCGATGCTGCGCGACGACGGCTCCACCGCCTGCGGCAACTGGCTGTACGCAGGGGCCTGGACCGAGGCCGGCAACATGACCGCCAGGCGCGACCTGTCCGACCCCAGCGGCTGGGGCGTGTACCAGAACTACGGCTTCTCGTGGCCGGCCAACCGCCGCATCCTCTACAACCGCGCGAGCGCGGACAAGGACGGCAAGCCCTGGTCGGCGAACAAGAAGTACGTCTACTGGAACGGCAAGACCTGGACCGGCCCCGACGTGCCCGACATGCGGCTGAACGCCGCGCCGGAGGAGAACGTGGGCTCCTTCATCATGACCCCCGAGGGCGCGGCGCGGCTGCACGCGGTGGGCATGGCCGAGGGCCCCTTCCCCGAGCACTACGAGCCCTTTGAAACCCCGATCGGCGTCAACCCGCTGCACCCGGACAACCCCAAGGCGCTGAGCAACCCCTGCGCCCGGGTGTTCAAGAGCGACATGGACGCCTTTGGCAAGAAGGAGGAGTTTCCGTATTCGGCCACCACCTACCGGCTGACCGAGCACTTCCACACCTGGACCAAGCACGCGCGGGTGAACGCGGTCACCCAGCCCGAGGCCTTCGTCGAGATCAGCGAGGAGCTGGCCAGGGAGAAGGGCATCGCGCACGGAGACCGCGTCAAGGTGAGCAGCAACCGCGGCCACATCATCACCAAGGCAGTGGTCACCAAGCGCATCAAGCCCTGGGACGTGAACGACCAGAAGGTGCACCTGGTGGGCATCCCCTTCCACTGGGGCTTCAAGGGGCAGACGAAGAACGGCTACATCGCCAACACGCTGACGCCCTTCGTCGGTGACGCGAACTCGCAGACGCCCGAGTTCAAGGCCTTCCTCGTCAACATCGAAAGGGCCTGAACCATGTCCAGCCTGCAAACCCAGGACGTGGTCGCCCGTTCGGCCACCACCACGCCGCCGCCGCGCGCGCGCGCGCATGTCGCCGAGGTCGCCAAGCTCATCGACGTCTCCAAGTGCATAGGCTGCAAGGCCTGCCAGGTGGCGTGCATGGAGTGGAACGACCTGCGCGACGAGATCGGCAGCAACATCGGCGTCTACGACAACCCCAGCGACCTGACCCCGCAGTCCTGGACGGTGATGCGTTTCTTCGAGGTCGAACCCGAGAAGGACCGTCTGGAGTGGCTGATCCGCAAGGACGGCTGCATGCACTGCGAGGACCCGGGCTGCCTGAAGGCCTGCCCGGCGCCGGGGGCGATCGTCAAGTACGCCAACGGCATCGTCGACTTCATCAGCGAGCACTGCATAGGCTGCGGCTACTGCATCAAGGGCTGCCCGTTCAACGTGCCGCGCGTCAGCACGCAGGACAACAAAGCCTACAAGTGCACCCTGTGCTCGGACCGGGTCGGCGTCGGGCTGGAGCCGGCCTGCGTCAAGACCTGCCCCACCGGCGCCATCACCTTCGGCAGCAAGGAGGACATGGTGGCCAGCGGCACCGAGCGCGCCGCCGAACTCAGGGAGCGCGGCTTTGCCAACGCCGGTCTCTATGACCCGCAGGGGGTGGGCGGCACGCACGTGATGTACGTGCTCAAGCACGCCGACCAGCCCGGGCTCACCGGCCTGCCCAAGGATCCCAGCATCAGCGGCCTGGTCTCGGCCTGGAAGGGCTGGGCCAAGCCGGTGGCGCTGGCAGTGATGGCGGGGGCGGCACTGACCGGCTGGTTCCACTACATCCGCAAGGGTCCGATGGAGGTTCCCGAGGACGACGAGGAAGTCGCCGCCGGCGGCGGCCGTGGAGGACAGTCATGAGGATGCTGCAACGCTACAACCCTGGCGAGCGCTCCAACCACTGGGCGGTGCTGGCCTGCTTCGTCGCCGCCGCGGTGTCGGGTTTCGCGCTCTTCCACCCGGCGCTGTTCTGGCTCACGGCGCTGGTCGGCGGACCGCAGTGGGCGCGCATCCTGCATCCCTATCTGGGGCTCGCGATGTTCGTCCTCTTCCTGGGCATGTTCCTCATGTTCGCCGGGGCCAACGCCTGGCGCAAGGAAGACTCCGAATGGCTGGGCTCGGCCGGCAAGCTGATCTCCGAAGGTACGGCCGCGCGTATGCCGGCGGTGGGCAAGTACAACGGCGGCCAGAAGCTGGTGTTCTGGACCTTCGTGCTCAGCCTGCTGGTGCTGCTGGTCACCGGTCTCATGTTCTGGCATGCCTGGTTTGCCAGCAGCGTGTCGATCGGGCTGCAGCGCGTGGCGCTGTTGCTGCATGCACTGGCGGCCTTCGTTCTGGTGCTGGCGGTGATCGTGCACGCCTACGCCGCGATCTGGGTCAAGGGCACGCTGCACGCCATGATCCGGGGCACGGTCAGCCACGGTTGGGCCAGACACCATCACCCGTTGTGGTACCGCGAACAGGCCTCGCAGCAGGGATCGAAGAAGCCTTGAGCGCGGTCTGATCTCCTGCGCGCACTGCCCGGATGCAGATTGCGCGCGCCACCGCACCACGGCTGCCGTCCGGTGTCCGCACCGGCGGCAGCTTTTCACTGCTGCCACAGATGCCCGAAACCCCCGCTCCACCGACCCCGCAAGACATCTCCCAGCGCGCCCACCTCGAGGTGCCGAGGCTGCTGCTGCCCGACCCGTCCAGGCTGTTTGCCGAACGTGCCCTGCGCCTGCGCCAGCTCGCCGCCGGCCACGCCATGCGCGACTATCTGCTGCTGCTGGCGCTGGCCTGCGAAGCCGTTCAGGCACAGCCGCCGAGCACGTCGCGCACCGTCGAAGCGGCGGCCAACGCCGACGGGCCCTGGCTGGACGCCGCCTCTTGCGAGCGCAATCCGTCGTGGCGCACGGCCTTGCGCGCCATGCTGCAGCAACTGGCCGACAAGCTGCCCGGCAACAGCCCGGCGCGCGCCGCGGTGCTCGCCCTCGCCGCCTGGCCGGACGAAAGCTTGGAGCAGCAGGCCGACCGGCTCCTCGCCGGCATCACCCTCGGGCTGGACCTGGCAGCCGCGCCGCTGATCGCGGTCGGCCTGCAGCGCTACTTCTCGCAGCGGGTCGCCGACCTCGGTGCGCAGCAGCCGGCACGCTTTGCCGCCACCGAGGACGGGGCGCAGCGCTGTCCCTGCTGCGACAGCCTGCCGGTGGCCAGCATCTCGCGCCTGGGCGGCGAGCAGGAAGGCCAGCGCTACCTGCACTGCAGTCTTTGCAGCGCCCAGTGGCACCTCGGCCGCATCCAGTGCGCGCACTGTACCGCCACCCGCGGCATCCACTACCAGTCGCTGCAGGCGCTCGCGGACTCGGACGCTGACAAGGGCAGCCGGCGGCCGGCGGTCGAGGCCGAGACCTGCGAGCACTGCCAGCACTACCTGAAGATCGTGCACATGGCGCGCGACCTGCACGTCGAACCGGTGGCCGACGACCTCGCTTCGCTGACCCTGGACCTGCTGGTGGCCGAGGCCGGCTACCAACGCTACGGCAACAACCCGCTGCTGCTGTTCGGCGAGGAGCCGGCGGCCCAGACCTGAAGGCTCGGCGCTCGCACCACCACCCCAGCAAGAGCGCCAGGCGCTCTAGGGCGCCGCCCCTAAGCCGGCCGCATGGGGCCGAGATCGACTGCCCGGCGGCACAGAATGGCCCGATGAGTGAGCGTCATGACTACCTCGTCGTCGGTGCCGGTTCGGCCGGCTGCGTACTGGCCGCGCGCCTGAGCGAAGATCCCGGAGTCCAGGTCGCGCTGCTGGAAGCCGGGCCCCCGGACCGCAGCGTGCTCATCCGCTGCCCCGCGGGTCTGGCGGTGATGGCGCAGACCGGGGGCGCGAACTGGGCCTTCGAGACCGAGCCGCAGCCCGGCCTCGGCGGGCGCCGCGGCTACCAGCCACGCGGCAAGGTGCTGGGCGGATCGAGTTCGATCAACGCCATGATCTATCTGCGTGGCCAGCCCGGCGACTACGAGCACTGGGCCATGCAGGGCAACCCCGGCTGGTCCTGGGTCGAGGTGCTGCCCTACTTCCTGAGTGCCGAGCACAACGAACGCGGCAGCGACGCCTGGCACGCCCAGGGCGGGCCGTTGAACGTGGCCGACCTGCGCAGCCCCAACCCCTTCAGCGCCCATTTCGTCCAGGCCTGCCTGCAAGCCGGCGTCGCCGCGAATCCCGACTTTAACGGCGCCAGCCAGGAAGGCGCCGGCCTGTACCAGGTCACGCATCGCAATGGCGAGCGCTACAGCGCCGCCGCTGCCTACCTGCGCCCGAATCTGCAGCGGCGCAACCTGCGCATCCTCACGGGGGCGCGCGCGACCCGCATCGTGGTCGAGGGCGGGCGCGCCACCGGCGTCGAGCTGCGCCGCGACGACGGCAGCGTGCAGCGCCTGCAGGCCAGCCGCGAGGTGGTGGTCTGCGCCGGCGCCCTGCAGTCGCCCCAGCTGCTGATGCTCTCCGGCATCGGCGACGGCCCAGCGCTGGCCGAAGCGGGCATCACGCCCATCCACCTCCTGCCCGGCGTCGGCCGCCACCTGCACGACCACCCCGACGTGGTGCAGATCGTCGACCTGCCGGGCGCGCACGAGCTGTTCGGTCTGTCACTGGCGGGCGCCTGGCGAGCGCTGCAAGGCATCCGGCAGTGGCAGCGCGAGCGCAGCGGCATGCTGACGACCAACTTCGCCGAGGCGGGCGCCTTCCTGCGCAGCGGCCCCGAGGTCGCCAGCCCCGACCTGCAGCTGCACTTCGTGGTCGGCAAGCTGATAGACCACGGTCGCAAGCCGGTGTTCGGCCACGGCTATTCCTGCCACGTCTGCCTGCTGCGCCCGCGCAGCCGGGGCCGGGTCGGCCTGCACGGCCCCGACCCGCTGGCCGCGCCCCTCATAGACCCCGGATTCCTGAGCGACCCGGACGATCTGGCGCGCCTGGTCACCGGCTTCAAGACCATGCGCCACATCCTGCAGCAGCCGGCGCTCTCGCGCTTCGGCGGCCGCGAGCTGGCGGCCACCGCCGCCGCGCAGACCGACACCCAGATCGCGCAGATCGTGCGCGCGCGCGCCGACACCATCTACCACCCGGTGGGCAGTTGCCGCATGGGTCCCGACCCGGCGCACGACGTGGTGGACGCGCAGCTGCGCGTGCACGGCCTGCAGGGGCTGCGCGTGGTGGACGCGTCCATCATGCCGCGCATCGTCTCCGGCAACACCAACGCACCGGTGATCATGATCGCCGAGAAGGCGGCCGACCTGATCAAGTCAGCGTGAACACGCTGCAGCCGGTGGTGCGGCGTGCCTCCAGGTCGCGGTGCGCCTGCGCGGCCTCGGCAAGCGCATAGCGCTGGTCGATGCGGATCTTCACCCGCCCGTCGGCGACGACCGCGAACAGCTCGTCGGCCATCTCCTGCGTCGCCTCGCGGCTGGAGATGTGGGTGAACAAGGTCTGGCGCGTCAGGTACAGCGAGCCCTTGGCCGCCAGCAGCCCCGGATCCACCGGCGGCACCGGCCCGCTGGCATTGCCGAAGCTCACCATGAGGCCGAAGGGCTGCAGGCAGTCCAGACTGCGATCGAAGGTGTCCCGCCCCACCGAGTCGTAGACCACCTTGACGCCGCGGCCGCCGGTGATCTCGCGCACGCACCCGACGAAATCCTCGCGCAGGTAGTCGATCACGTGCGCCGCGCCATGGGCGCGCGCCAGCTCGCACTTGGCTGGGCCGCCGGCGGTGGCGATGAGCTGCAGGCCCAGCGCGCGCGCCCACTGGCAGGCGATCAGGCCCACGCCGCCGGCGCCGGCATGGAAGAGCACATGGTCGCCCGCCTGCAGGCCTTGCACCGGCTTCACCCGGCGCAGCAGGTATTGCGCGGTCAGGCCCTTGAGCATCATCGCCGCACCGGTCTCGAAACCGATCGCCTCCGGCAGCCGCACCACGCAGCGGGCCGGCATCACCCGAACCTCGCTATAGCTGCCCGGCGGACCGCTGGCGTAGGCGGCGCGGTCGCCGGGCGCGAGGTGGTGCACGCCCTCGCCCACCGCCTCCACGATGCCGGCACCCTCCATGCCCAGGGTCAGCGGCAGGGGCTGCGGGTACAGCCCGCTGCGCTGGTAGACGTCGATGAAGTTCAGGCCGGCGGCGCGGTGACGGATGCGGATTTCGCCGGGGCCGGGGTCGCCGACCTCGATTTCGACCCGCTTCATCACCTCCGGTCCCCCGTGCTCGTGGATGCGTATCGCTTTCGGCATGGCCTGCCCTCCTTGTGCGAGCCGAGCTTACGCTGCGGTGGCCAGGTTCGTCGCATGCCCCGGCGCAGCATGGCACCATCGGGGCCGTCATGAAGCGCGTCGTGCAGGCCCCCAACCTCGCCCTGGCCACGCTGTGGGCCGATCTGCTGCGCCAGCAAGGCGGCTTCGAGGTCAGCGTGCAGCGCGCCTACGCGAGCGCCATCGCGGGCGAAATCCCGCCCGACCAGGCCTTGCCCGAGGTCTGGGTGCACGACGACGCCCAGCTCGAACCGGCACGCCGCCTGCTGCACGCGCTGCGTCACCTGCCGCACCGGCACTGGGCCTGCCCGGGCTGCGGCGAGATGGTCGACGGCCCCTTCGAGCAGTGCTGGAACTGCGGCGCGGCGATGCCGCCAGCGCTGCAGCGATGAGCGGCGGCCGCCTCACGCCGCGCATCGCGCTGGCCCTGCTGGTGCCGCCGCTGATGTGGTCGGGCAATGCCGTCGCCGGCCGCATGCTGGCGGGCAGTCTGCCGCCGCTGGCGCTCAACGCACTGCGCTGGTCGGTGGCCTTGCTGCTGCTGCTGCCGCTGGGTGCGGCGGTGCTCAAGGACACCCGGCGGCGGCGCGAGGCGGCCTCACGTTGGCCGGCGCTGGCATTGCTGGGCGGTCTCGGGGTCGGGGCCTACAACGCCTTGCAGTACATGGCGCTGCAGACCTCCTCGCCGATCAACGTCACCCTGATCGCCTCCAGCACCCCGCTGTGGATGATGGTGGTCGGCCTGCTCGGCTACCGCGAGACGCCGCGGCCGGCGCAGTGGCTGGGCGCGCTGCTGTCCGCGCTCGGCGTGCTGACGGTGCTGCTGCGCGGTGACCCGGGCGCCCTGCGCGGGCTGCAGCTGGTGCGCGGCGACCTCTGGATGCTGCTGGCCGCGCTGTCCTGGGCGCTGTACAGCTGGCAGCTCGCGCGCCCACCCGCGCTGCTGGCGGGCAGCCGACGGCCGGCCTGGGACTGGGCCGAGTTCCTGCTGCTGCAGGTCTGCTTCGGCCTGCTGTGGGCCGGCAGCGGGGCGGCGGTCGAGGCCGCTTTCGGCGTGCACGCCACCGCCGCGGTGGCGCCGGTGGGCTTGCCGGCGCTGCTGGCGGCACTGCTCTTCCTCGGCCTCGGCCCCTCGCTGGCGGCCTATCGCTGCTGGGGTCTGGGGGTGGCGGCGGTGGGGCCGGCGGTGGCGGGCTTTTTTGCCAACCTGACGCCGCTGTTCGCCGCCCTGCTGTCGGCACTGTGGCTGGGCGAGGCGCCGCGCCTGTACCACGCGGCGGCCTTCGCCTGCATCGTGGGCGGCATCTGGCTGTCGTCGCGGCCGGCCGCCGACGCAGCTCTCAAGGAAACGCCGGGCCGTCCCAAGTTTCCTTGACCCGCGCGGGGGGCCGAGCCCGGACGAATCACCCTAGATCCGGCAGTTGCCCGCCCGCGATGACCTGATTGGCGATTGTTGACAGGCACTTGCGCGGTGTTGGCACACTCACCCGATGGGTGAAGCGAAACGCAAGGCATTGGCGGCGCGATCTGGGGCAGGCGAGGACGCACCGACGCAGGTGGTGGACACGCTGGGCGGGCGCATGCACGTGCGCTGGGACGGGGGTGCGGCAGCCACGCCGCATGGTCAGTTGGTGTTCTTCGCGGAGTTCCTGGCCGCCACTGGCGTGTTCGAGCGCTGGGTGTCGAGTTGCCCGCTGGCCTACCGCAGCGGCAACGCGCCGGACAAGCGCGACGTGCTGGGCACGCTGATGCTGGGACTGCTGGCCGGGCATCGGCGCTACGCGCACATCAGCGCGCTGCGCGGTGACGCAGTGGCTGCGCAGGCACTGGGCATGAACAAGGTTGTCAGCGAGGACGCGCTGCGCCGGGCGCTGGAGCGCATGCACGAGGCTGCCAGCGCGGCGTGGCTGCGCCCGAGCCTGATGCACTCGGTGCGAGAAGCCCTGGATCGGCCCTGGGTGCTGGACATCGACGCGAGCATCAAGCCGCTGTACGGCCGCCAGGAAGGCGCTGAGATTGGCTACAACCCGAGCAAGCCGATGCGGCCCAGCCACGTGCTGCACACCTTTTTGGTGGCCAACCTGCGCCTGGTGCTGGACGTGCAGGTGAGTTCGGGCAAGCAGCACACCAGCGGGCACGCCAAGGTGGCGCTGGGCCGGCTGCTGGACGAGTTGGGCGACAAGGCGCCGGCCCTGGTGCGGGGCGATTCGGGCTACGGCAACGAAGGCATCCTGTTGACGCTGGAAGAACGCGATCAGCCGTACCTGCTGCGCTTAAGGCAGACCAAGAACGTGCAGCGCCTGGTGGCCCAGCAGTTCTACCGCCAGGACTGGAGCCGGCCGGACAACCAGGGCTGCCAGATGGTCGAGGCGAGCCTGCAACTGCACGGTTGGAGCAAGAAGCGACGAGTCGTCATCGTGCGCCAGCGCGTGCGCGGCGGTATCGCCCGTGAGCGCCGCGTGGATGGCAAGCAGCTCAAGCTGGACCTGGCGGGCCCCAGCGTGCACGAGGGCGACAAGCTCTGGGAGTACGCGGTGTTCGTCACCGACGTGGACTACCCGTTGGAGGCCATCGGCCAGCTCTACCGCGACCGGGCCGACGCCGAGAACGCCTTCGACGAGCTGAAGAACCAGTGGGGGCTCGGGGGCTTCACCACGCAGGACATCAACCGTTGCCAGACCGTGGCTCGATCTTGCGCGCTGGTCTACAACTGGTGGAGCTGGTACTGCCGGGCCGCCAACCCGGGCGGGAGGCTGGAGGCCATCACCAGCCGCCCGCTGCTGCTGGCTGCGGTGGGCAAGGCGGCCAGCCATGCCAACCAGACCACGCTGTACCTGACGCCGCTGCATGGCAGGGCCGACATCCTGAAGAGGCTGATCGCCAACATCGGCGAGGCCTTGCAGCACGTCAGAGCTGCTGCGGAGCAGTTCAAGACGATGGATCCTTGGGGCTGCATGCTTCGCTACATCAGTGACCGCATCGCATCCGTCATCGGGCCGCCGAAGCCCCCGCCAGTGCTTCTGGCGACGGGGTAACTGCCGGATTTAGGCTGAGAGCCTGTGAAGACATGACTCATGCGGGCATGATGCATATCTTCACAGGCTCTGAATGATCGTCCTCGACACCAACGTCGTCTGCGAGGCGATGAAGCCGCAGCCAGACGCGGCGGTGATGGCGTGGCTGAACGAGC
>CAUJJP010000184.1 GCA_963205525.1 Pseudomonadota bacterium
TGCCCGGCATGGTCGGCAACCCCTTCACGCTGAGCCTGCTGATCAACGGCGTGGTGCTGGGCATCGCGGCGGTGGGCATCGGCTTCCTGATGCACCAGTGCGGCTTCGTGATGTTCGGCGTGGCAGCCTTCATCGGCATGCCGGCCTACCTGGTGGGCATCGGCTCGGCGCAGTTCGGGCTCAACCTCACGGCTGCGGTGCTGTTCGCGCTGGTTGGCAGCACGGTCTTCGCAGCCCTCGTCGGCGCCCTGGTGGTGCGGGCGCGGCCGCTGCCCTTCGCGATGCTGACGCTGGCACTGGCGCAGATGCTCAAGCAGGTGGCGATGCTGCAGGTGATGCGCCCCGTCACCGGCGGCGACGACGGCCTGACGATGACCTTCAGCGGCAGCTTCCTCGGCCTCACGCAGTCGGCGCTGGGCAAGGCACCGAGCTTCTGGCCGCTGGCCTGGGCGGCGCTGTGCCTGGTGATCCTGATCGTCTGGGTGGCGGCGCAGTCGCGCTTCGGCCAGGTGCTGCGCGCCACGCAGGCCAACGAGGAACGCATGCGCTTCTCGGGCTTCGACACCTACTGGCCGCGGCTGGCGGCGTTCACGCTGGCGTCTTTCCTGGTCTCGATCTCGGGCGTGCTGATCGCGCTCAACAGCGCCTATGCATCGCCCGAGTTGCTGGATTTCGCCACCGGCGGCCACGCACTCACGGCGATGATCGTCGGCGGCGGCGCCACGGCGCTGGGGCCGCTGTTCGGCGCGCTGCTCTACACCTGGGGCCAGAGCGCCTTCGGCGCCACCGGCTATCTGGAGCTGCTCACCGGCATCGCCGTGGTGGTGATGATCGCGGCCTTCCCGAAGGGCGCGATGGGCTTCCTGCTGCAGCTGCCGGGCCTGCTGGCGCGGCGCAAGGGGAACTGATGCTGCGCGTGGAAAACCTCACCGTCGCCTACGGCAGCGTGCAGGCGCTGAGCGACGTCACGCTGCAGGTCTCGCAGCGTGGCGTGCTGCATGGCGTCATCGGCCCCAACGGCGCCGGCAAGTCGACGCTGATGGACGCCATCACCGGCCGCCGCAAGCCGACCTCGGGCCGGGTGCTGGTCGACGGCGAGGACATCACCCATCGCCCGGTGGAATGGCGCCGGCGCAAGGGCATGTCGCGCTCGTTCCAGCGCACCAGCATCTTCCCCGGCCTGACGGTGCGCGAGCAGCTCGAGCTGGTGGCAACGCAGCTGGGCGAGCCCGACCTCGACGAGATCG
Organism: Pseudomonadota bacterium; assembly: GCA_963205525.1. The sequence goes on from CAUJJP010000184.1 coordinate 1,248, forward strand.
TCGACGCCTTCGAGCTGCGCGCCTCGCTGGACCTGCCGGCCGACAGCATCGCCTATGGCGACCAGCGCCGCGTGGACATCGCGCTAGCGATGATCGGAAAGCCGTCGCTGATGCTGCTGGACGAGCCGGCGGCGGGGCTGTCGACCACCGAGACGGTGGCGCTGTTCGAGCACCTGGTGACGCTGGTGCGCCACCGCGGCGTCACCGCGATGGTGGTCGAGCACGACGTCGACGCCGTCTTCCGTTTCTGCGACGAGGTCACGGCACTCGACCTGGGCAAGCTGCTCGTCACCGGCAAGCCTGCCGATGTGCGGGCCGACCAGCGTGTCATCACGGCTTACCTGGGGACAGCGGCATGAGCACCGCACGGCCGTTCCGAAGGTGCCCGCGCCCCCTTGGGGGGCCGGCGCCCAGCGCCTTGGGGGTCCGATGAGCTTCCTGCAGATCCGCGGCCTGACGGCCGGCTACGGCAAGTCGGTGGTGCTGCGCGGCGTCGACATCGAGGTCGACGAGGGCGAGTCGCTCGCCGTGGTCGGCAAGAACGGCGCCGGCAAGTCCACGCTGCTGAATTCCTTCTTCGGCGGCACCAGCATCAAGGGCGGCAGCATCGTGCTCGGCGGCACGGCGATCGAGAAGCTGCCGGCCTACGTGGCGCCCAAATACGGCGCCACGATCTCGCCGCAGGGGCGCCTGATCCTGCCCCACCTCACGGTGCAGGAAAACCTGCTGCTCGGCGCCGCCTCGGGCCGGCCCGGACAATGGACGCTGGATCGCGTCTACGCGCTCTTTCCGATCCTGCTCGAGCGCCGGCACAAGCTGGGCACGGCGCTGTCGGGCGGCCAGCAGCAGATGCTGGCAGTGGGCCGCGCGCTGATGGGCAACCCGCGCGTGCTGCTGCTGGACGAGCCGTCCGAGGGCCTGTCGCCGCTGCTCGTCGACGGGCTGGCCGACATCTTCAACAAGATCCGCGACGCCGGCACCGGCGTGCTGATGGTCGAGCAGCACCTGAGCCTGGTGCGGCGCGTGACGCAGCGCTTCGTCGTCATGTCCAAGGGCGAGATCATCGACCGCGGCCTCACGGCCGAGATCGATACCCCCCGGCACCAGGCGGCGCTGGCATTCTGACCGCCGGGCTGCCGGCGGTGCCCCACGGGGAGGCGCCGCAGGCGCTTCGGCGGCATGCGTTCAGATCGGCGGATGCTGCTGCACCGATTCGTACTGTGCGTAGCCCTTGCCAACGCCGTATTCGATGATGCCGTAGCCCACCTCGTCGCCGTCGCGCACCTCGATCACCTGGTCGGCCAGCGTGCGCACCTTGCGGCGCACCAGCGGGTCGGTGAGGTCCCAGCTCTCGTGGGCGAGGAAGAGCTTGCCCTTGTCGTCGCCGTGGAACCAGCCGTCGAGGCCGCCGTACAGGCCGCCCTTGAGGAAATAGCGCGTGGGCAGCGTGCGCACGTGGATGGGCCGCTCGCTGCCGTCGCCGAAGCGCAGGCGGAAGGTCGCCTCGGCCATCGTCTGGCCCAGCGGGTCGGGTGCCCAGGTGCAGTCGTGCTGCACGTCGATGATGGCGTTGCGGCCCGAGACCTTGCTGCCGAGGCCGAAGACCTCCTCGCCCGAGAGGTAGATCTTGTCGCCGGGCGCGCGCTCCTTGAAGAAGACATGCAGGCCGCGGTTCTCGAACTGCGCCGTCGTCCAGCAGTAGAAGAACGGCGGGTAGAAGGTCAGCGGCGGGGCGGTCTCGTCGGTGCGCATCTCCGAGCGCACGCCCCAGGAATGGTCGCGCTGGCCCAGCCAGGTGCCTTCGTCGATCTCGATGCGGCGGCCGTCGAATGCCAGCCAGCCGCGGTAGTGGCCGAGCTGCTGCGCGCGCGCCATGTTCTCGGTGACGCGGCCGTCGCGGCGGCGCAGGTGCGCCTTCTCCTCGTGCGGGTTGAGCGCCGAGACGAACTCGATGTCGAAGCGGATGCCCGAGTCGTTGTCGCCGAGCACCAGGCGGTGGCGCTTCAGGCCTTCGAGCACGGTGATCGACAGCGGGCCGACGGTGGTGGTCAGCGGGTCGGGCCGCAGCCGGCGCGAGGCGCGGAAATTCCACTGCCGCCCCGGCACCGCCACGCCCGCGAAGGCATCCATCACGTTGCGGTTGGGGTGGTAGCCCAGGCCGATGTCGAACATCAGCTCGCCGCCGGGCGCGGGGTGGCCGGTGTACCACAGCCGCTCCATCCAGGCCGGGTCGCTGTTGTCGATCTGGTCGAAGGTGGTCGGCAGCTGGTGGCCGATGAGGTCGTCCTGAGGTGTCAGCATGGGGTTGTCTCGGCGTTCTCAAAAGTCGTACGGTACTGTACAGTCTGCTGGCGAATTCCTCCAGAGGAGATTGACCCGACATGAGCACCGAATCGATCCGCGTCGAACGTGATGGCGCGCTCGCCATCGTCACCCTGGCGCAGGCGGCGCGCGGCAACCCCTTCGACGGCGACTTCACGCGCGACTTCAAGCAGGTCGCTGCCGGGCTGTGGGACGCCACCGACCTGCGCGGCGTGCTGCTGCGCGCCGACGGGCCCAATTTCAGCGTCGGCGGCGACCTCAAGTCCTTCTACCCGGTGCGCACCGGGTTGGGGCCGCTGGTGCGCAAGTGGACCGGCGACCTGCACATGGGCCTGCAGCGCTTCTGGGCGCTGCCGGTGCCGGTGGTGTGCGCGGTGCAGGGCTTCGCGATGGGCGGTGGCGTGGCGCTGCTGGCGGGTGCCGATGTGGTGCTGGCAGGGGAGGGCAGCAAGTTCGGCTCCGCCTTCGCGCAGCTCGGCTTCAGCTGCGACTCGGGCTCCAGCGCCACGCTCACCGCGCGCATGGGCGCGGCGCGGGCCAAACGCTTCGTGATGCTGGCCGAGATGCTGAGCGCCGCCGAGGCCCAGGCCGCCGGCCTGGCCGACCGCGTGGTGGCCGATGCCCAGCTGCAGGACGAGGCGCTGGCGCTGGCGCGAAAGCTCGCCGCCGGCCCGACCCTGGCCTATGGCGAGATCAAGCGCCTGTTCATGAAGGCGGGCATCGGCCAGCTCGAGGCCCTGCTCGAGGACGAGGCGCTGACGCTGGCGCGCGTGGCCGCCAGCGCCGATGCCCAGGAAGGCATCGCGGCGCTGGTCGAGAAGCGCAAGCCCGCGTTCAGCGGTCGCTGATGGCCTACGACCACCTGCTCGTCGAGCCGCACGCCGACGGCTTTGCGACCCTCACGCTCAACCGGCCAGAGAAGCTGAATACCTTGTCGATCGCGCTGCGGCAGGAGCTGGCGCAGGCGGTGGCGGTGCTGGAGGCCGACCCGGCGGTGCACGTGCTCGTCCTCACCGGCGCCGGGCGGGCCTTCACGGCCGGCCTGGACCTCGACGAATGGTCGCAGGCGCCGGCCGCCGGCGCGTGGGACCACGATGCGGTGGCTGCCCTGCGACAGTTCCGCGGCCCCGTCATCGGCGCCATCAACGGCCTGGCGATCACCGGCGGCGTGGAGATGGCGCTGGCCTGCGACCTGCTGATCGCCTCGACCGCGGCGCGCTTTGCCGATACGCACGTGAAGGTCGGCCTGCTGCCGGGCTGGGGCGGATCGGTGCGCCTGCAGCAGCGTGTGGGCCCGCACCGTGCCAAGGAGATGGCGCTGACCGGCCGCTTCGTCGGCGCCGAAGAGGCGCTGGCCTGGGGCCTGGTCAACCGCGTCGTGGCGCCCGAGCAGTTGCTGCCCGCGGCCGCCGCGCTGGCGCGCGAGCTGCTCGCGCATCCGCCGGCGGGCGTGGCGGCCTACAAGCGGCTGCTCGACGACGAGGCCGCGCTGCCCCTGGGCGAGGCACTGGCCTTCGAACGCGAACGGGCACGTGCGGCCAACCTCGGTGTCACCCGCGAAGAGATCGACGCCCGGCTGGCGCGCCTGCGCCGGCAGACACGATGAGGCCCGCACCATGAGCACACATCCGATTCCCGACTGGGATGCACGCGACCTGCGCGAACTGCTGGCGCTGGACGAAGTCGGCCCCGGCGCCTTCCGCACGCGCGCGAGCGATGCCAATGCGCATGGCCGCGTCTATGGCGGCCAGGTCCTGGCGGTGGCGCTGGCGGCCGCGGCGCGCACGGTGAGTCCGGGTCGGCGCGCCACCGCGATGCAATTCACCTTCCTGCAGGGCACGCTGCACGGCGAGGCGGTCGACGTGCAGGTCACGGCGCTGCAGGACGGCAAGCGCTTCTCGTCGCGTCATGCGCGCGGCGTGCAGGCCGGCGGGCGCTGCGTCTTCGACGCGCAGGTGACGTTCGCGCTCGATTTCGATGCGCCCGAGCACGGCGCCGGGCCGCCGGTCCCGCTGGAAGACCCGGAAACGCTGCCGCCCATCGACCAGCTGCCGACCGCCTGGGGCGACGCGGTGGAAGGCGCCCTGGGCTTTCGCATGATGCCCAAGGCCGGTGTCGACTTCCGCCTGGCCGGCGCACCGGAGCTGCTGCGCCTGAGCCTGCCCGAGCCGCGGCTGCGCTTCTGGGTGCGGCTGGCGCAACCGCTGGGTGACGATCCGCACCTGCACGCCGCCGCCTTCGCCTATCTGTCGGATTGGTGGATCAACTATGCCGCCACCGGCGGCCACCAGCAGGATGCGATCGCGCGCGGCGGGCTCTACGTGGCGAGCCTGAATCACGCCATCTGGCTGCACCGCCCGCTGCGTGCCGACGACTGGCTGCATTTCGACAGCACCAGCCACGCCGCAGCGCATGGGCGCGGCCTGAGCGTGGCGCGTGTGCACGACCGCCAGGGCCGGCTGGTTGCCTCCGCCACGCAGGAATGCCTGATGGCGCCGCGCGCGGGCGGGGGCTGATCGACAGCCCGCGCGGCGCGCGCCGGGCGCGCTACTTCGCGCCGGCCGCGATGTCCTTGCGCAACTCCTCGAGCACGCGCGGCGCATCGGCCATGCCCTTCTTCTTCGCCTTCTCGAGCCAGCCGGTCTCCACGCCCAGCGTGCGCTTCTTCAGCTCGTCGACCATGGCGGCATTTGGGCGGTCGATGGTGGCGCCGCCCTTGGTCAGCTGCTCGGTGGCCTCCTTGGTGAAGGCGTCGTGCGCGATGCCGCTCTTGCGCGCCAGCGCCTCGCCCGAGATGCGCAGGATCGCCTCCTGGTCGGGCTTGGCGATGGTGGCCCACTTGGCCGGGTTGATGGCCACCATGTTGACGGTGTTGACGAAGCCGCCGGGGATGAAGGTGAAGCGCTTGAGGATGCCGTCGACCTTGAAGCCGGTGACCACCTCGGCCGGCAGCACGCCACCGTCGATGACGCCCGACGAGGCCAGTTCGTAGATCTCGCTCACCGGCTTGAGCACCGGCACGCCGCCCAGCAGCGTGATCGTCTGCGTGGCCGCGGGCGAGGGGCTGCGCAGCTTCACGCCCTTGAAGTCGTCGGCGCTCTTGAATTCCTTCTTCGCGGTGGTGAAGACATGTGCGGCCGAACCCGTGAACAGCGACAGCACCATCACGCCCTTGAACTCGTCGTATTTCTCGAGCTCCTTCTTGTAGATGCGCCAGGTGGAGGCCGACCGCACCGTGGACACGTCGCCCAGGAAGGGCAGTTCCATCATCTCGATGAGCTCGAAGCGGCCGGGCGTGAAGCCCGGGATGACCAGCGCCATGTCGGCCAGGCCGTCGCGCACCACGTCGAACTGGCCGGCGACCGTGCCCACCACCTTGGGCGTGCTCTCGACCTTGACGCGGCCCTGCGTGACCTTCTCGACCTCGGCAAACCAGGGCTCGAGGATCTGCACGCGCACCGGATAGCCGGCGGGTAACCAGTTCGAATAGCGCAGCACGGTCTGCGCGGCGGCTGGTGTGGCCAGGCTGGCGGCCAGCAGGGTGGTGGCGGCAGCGGCCACGAGGCGGCGGCGCAGCGGGGTGAATGTCATGCGGGAATCTCCTTCAGGCGATCTTGCGGGTGTGGCCGGCCCAGTGCGGGTCGCGGAGCACGTTCTTGCGCACCTTGCCCACGGGGGTGACGGGCAATGGCTCGCGGCGGAATTCGTAGCTGCGGGGCACCTTGTAGCCCCCGATGTGGGTGCGGCAGTGGGCGTCGAGCTCGGCTTCGGTGACCTCGGCGCCGTCCTTGACGACGACCACGGCGTGCACCTGCTCGCCCCAGCGCTCGCTGGGGATGCCGATGACGGCGGCCTCGCGCACCGCCGGGTGCAGGAAGAGCACACGCTCGACCTCGATCGAATAGACGTTCTCGCCGCCGGTGACGATCATGTCCTTGATGCGGTCGGCGACGTAGACGAAGCCGTCCTCGTCCATCGTGCCGGCGTCACCGGTGTGCATCCAGCCGTCCTTCAGCACCGCGGCCGTGGCCTGCGGGTTGTTGAAGTAGCCGCTCATCAGCATGTCGCTCTTGACGACGATCTCGCCCAGCGTGTCGGCCGGCGCCGTGCTGCCGTCGGGCAGCACGATCTTCACCTCGTTGCCGAAGGCCGGCTGGCCGGCCGAGCGCAGCCGCCGTGCCTTCGGGCCCGCGGTGAGGTGGTCGCGCCAGCGCAGCACGGTGGCGAAGCCGCCGGTCTCGGTCATGCCGAAGACCTGGTAGAAGTGCCAGGTCGGCAGCTTCTGCATCGCCTGCTGCATCAGCGCCTCGGGCATCGGGCTGCCGCCGTAGACGCAGGTGCGCAGGCTGCTGAGGTCGTAGCGGTCGAAGTCGGGGTGCGCCAGCAGCATGTTGATCATGGTGGGCACGAGCACGGCGTTGGTCACCTTGTGCTCGGAGATCGCCTGCATCACCAGCACCGGGTCGAACTTGGGCAACGGCACATGCGTGCCGCCGGCCATGGTGATGTAGAGCAGGGCGCTGGCGCCGGCAAAGTGGAAGTAGCCGGCGACATAGGCGAAGCTGAGGTCCTCGACCTGCGGCAGCCAGGCCAGGTAGCCGAGCGTGGCGACGAAGAGGCCGCGGTGGCTCATCATCACGCCCTTGGGGTGGGCCGTGGTGCCGCCGGTGTAGAAGATGACCCACAGGTCCTCGCCCGAGCGGTTGGCGTCGGGCAGCGCGGCGTGGGCGGCCACCAGGGTCTCGTAGTCGAGCAGGCCGTCGGGGCAGGGACCCTCGCCCATCCACACCAGCGTCTTCAGCCCCGGCAGGCGCTGCTTCAGTTCGCGCGCCTGGTCGAGAAAATGTTCGTCGACGAACAGCACCGTGGCCTTGGAGTCGGTGAGCGCATAGTCGTTTTCGGCCACCGACCAGCGGATGTTCAGCGGCGCGAAGGCGCCACCGGCCCAGGGCACGGCGAAGAAGAGCTCCACGTAGCGGTCGGAGTTCATCGCCAGCGCGGCGACGAAGGCGCCGTCGGCGATGCCCAGCACGCGCAGCGCGCCGGCCAGCCGCGGCACGCGCTCGCCGACCTCGCGCCAGCTGCGGCGGCGGCCGTTGCAGATGATGGCGGTGCGGTGCGGCTGGCAGGCCACGGCCTGTCGGAGAAACTGGGTACCTTGCATGGGGCGGACTCCGCAGTGCGTGCGCGTGGGTTCTTGCGCTTGTTAGTAATCTACCGTACTGTAGGCTATCGCACGACAAACCGAACAGGCGGGTTTCCCCGCGCACGCGGGGGCCGGCGCTGACGCTGCGTCACGGCTGCTGTGAACGCGCGATGACCGGCCGCCTTTGAACACTCGTGGCCGCCTGCGTCAATCGTCAGCGTCCGCATCGTGCAGTAGCATATGAATACGGTCCGACCAGCCACCTCGAAGGAGACCCCATGCACGCGCTCGTTCGTTTTCTCGGCGGCATGCTGCTGTGCCTGTCGGCTCTGGCCGCGCACGCCGACACCTACCCGGCGCGCGCCGTGCGCCTGATCGTCCCCTATGCCGCGGGCCAGGGCACCGACATCGCGGCGCGCTACCTGGCCGACGAGATGGGCAAGGAGCTCAAGCAGACGGTCTTCGTCGACAACCGTCCCGGCGCCGGCGGCAACATCGGCACGCAGGCGGTGGCCCGTTCGGCCGCCGACGGCTACACCCTGCTGATCGGCACCAATGCCACCCATGCGGCCAATGCGCACCTGTATGCCAACCCGGGCTTCGATGCGCAGGCCGACTTCGAGCCCATCGGCATGCTGGGTATCCTGCCGCTGGTGTGGGTGGCGCCACCCGCCAGCGCGGCCAACAGCGTGACCGACCTCATCCGCATGGCCAAGGCGAAGCCCGATGCGCTGAACGTCGCCATCAGCACCACCACCTGCCGCATGGCGCACGAACTGCTGCGCCAGCGCGCGGAGGTGGCGCTGTTTCCGGTCGACTTCAAGGGCAGCGCGCAGTCGGCCACCGCCCTCATCGGCGGGCAGGTCGAGTTCATGGTCGACACCATCACCTCGCTGCGCAGCTTCATCGCGTCGCAGCAGGTCAAGGCGCTGGGCGTGACCTCGGCCACCTCGAGCCGCCTGCTGCCCGGCGTCAAGTCGGTGGCCGAGCAAGGCGTGGCCGGCTACGAACTCGTGGGCTGGACCGTGCTCTATGCGCCCAAGGGGCTGGCGCCGGAGGTGTCGCGCACCTTGACGGCCGCCTTCAACCGCGTGCTTGCACGGGCAGACGTGCAGGACAAGCTGCTGCAGCTGGGCATCGAGCCGCAAAACAAGTCGGGCGAGGAACTCAACCGCTTCCTCGCGTCCGAGCGCCCGAAGTGGGAGCGGCTGATCAAGGCCGCGGGCCTCAAGCCGGGCTGAGCGCGGCGGCCTTGCGCCCGGCCCGCGACAGCCGCGCGCCCAGGTAGTCGAGGCCGAAGATGTCGGCCGCCTCGCCGTACCCCAGCCGCCCCTCGCAGCGGTAGCGCATGTATGACTGGTACGACACATGCGACGGATTGAACGAGTACCAGGGGTGGCCGGCGATGGCCTGACCTTCGATCGCCCATTCGCGCCCGCGCACATCGGTGGCCACGATGCGGATCCCCGTGGGCACCATCTGCGCCCGGGTCGCCTCGATGCGCGCGGCGACGAGGCCGTGCACGATGCCGTTCTCGGCGACGAAGCCGAAGCGCAGGCCGTCGTAACGCACCTCGCCATCCGTCAGATCGAGCGGCGCGGCGATGTGGAAAGCGAGGTCGGGACCGAAATTGGCCGAGATCCAGGCCGCGGACCGTGTCCCCAACTCGGGGCGCGGGCCCCAGCTGTGGTCCATGCCCTCGTAACAGTCGACGCGGTATTCGCACCCGCGCAGCGTCAGCGTGCCGGTGACGTGGCCCTTGACCTCGAAGTGGCCGTTGACCCAGTGCGCGCCCATGCGTGGATCGGCCGTCTGACCCTGGGCGAGCAGCGGGTTTTCGCGCGGGTCGTGCGGATCGAAGGGCTGGTGGATGGCTTGGAAGTCGAGGTCGAAGGCGCAACTCCCGAGCGCGCTGCGGTAGGCGAAGCGGTAGGCCTTGGGCCCGTCGAGCGCCTGCACCGACAGGCCGTTGGCCAGGGTGTAGTGGCTGAACGAGGGCGGGCAGGGCAGGTGCATCTGCGAATCGGTGAAGTCCACCTCGTAGGGCTGCAGGCACAGGCCCTCGCTGACCAGCACCGATGACAGCACCACGCCCAGGTTGGGCCGCGCCAGCACGTAGAGGTTGCCGAAGATGCCGGGTTCGGGTACGAAGAAGGGCAGGAAGGTGGTTTCGGTCCAGGTCGGGTCTTCGGGGTCACGGTCGTGGAAATCGGCGTCGCGTGTGGTGATCATCGGTTGGTCTCGTCGTGACGGGAGTTCATTCCTCGGCCTTGAAGCCCACGGCCTTGACGACCGGGGCCCAGCGGCGCATGTCGGATTCGATCAGCGCGGCCAGCTGCAACGGTCCGCCGGTCTGCGTCTCCATGCCAAATTTGGCGAAGCGCTCCTTCAGCTCGCTGCTGGCGGTGGCCTGGTTGACGGCCTGCGCCAGCCGCCCGACCAGGTCGGCTGGCGTGCGCGCCGGCAACAAGAAGGCCAGCCAGGCCTCCGAGACCACCTCCTTGTAGCCCGACTCGGCGACGGTGGGCACCGCCGTCAGGAACGGATTGCGCTGCGCGCCGAAGGTGGCCAGAACCCTCAGCTTGCCAGCTCGCTGCAATGGCAGCGCCTCACCCACGGCATTGATGCTGACCGGGATCTGGCCGCCCATGACGTCCTGCAGCGACAGGGCGCCGCCCTTGTAGGGCACGTGGGTCAGCCTGACCCCGCTGGCGTGCTCGACCATCGCGCCCGCCAGATGCAGGGTGGTGCCGGCGCCCGATGAGCCGTAGCTGTTGGCCGAGGGGTTGGCCTTGACCCAGGCCAGCCAATCGGCGAGGTTGTTCACGGTGACGGGAACGGCGGGGCCGGCGCACAGCGCGTAGCCGGATTTGGCGGCCACGGCCACTGGCGCGAAGTCGGCCACCGGGTCGTAACCCAGTCGCGTGAAGGTGTGCGGATAGACCGTGAGCGCGAAATCGGGCGTGAACAGCACGGTATGTCCGTCGGGCTCGGCCGCCTTCACCGCCTGTACCGCCAGCCGGCCCGAGGCGCCGACGCGGTTCTCGACGATCACGCCGGCCGGGTAGGCCGGGCGCAGGGCGTCTGCTAGGGCACGGCCCAGCGCGTCGGTGCCGCCGCCTGCGGCAAAGCCGAGCACGATGCGCAGCGGCTTGGCGGTCTGTGCCGTGGCGGGGCAGCCGATGGCGGCGGCGGTCAGCCAGCCGGTGTTCGAGAGGAGTCTGCGGCGGGTGATCATGGCGTGTCTCCGTGGGGGCTGGTGGTGCGTCCGCCGTCGAGGGCGGCGTGCAGGGCTTGTTCGATGTCGGGTACCGTGGCGGGCTCGGGGTCCAGGCCCAGTGGCGCGAACCAGGCGCGGCGCAGGGCCAGCATTCGGCTCGCGTTGGCCAGCACCAGCCGCTCGAGCGCGCGGCGTTCGCCGTCGGGCGCGTCGGCCGCGCAGCGCACGGCGACTGCCGCCAGCGCATCCAGCTGTTGGGCCGCGTGCTGAAGCGAGCGGCTTTCCGCCAACGCATCGAGCAGCAGGGGCTGCGCGGCACGCACCGCCAGGTCCAGTCCGGTGCCGACCTCGGCCGGTATCCAGGGTGCACGCACCAGCGGCTGTAGGGACTGTGCCTGCTGCAGCGCCAGCGCCAGCTCGGCGCGCAGGCGAATGCCCTCGTGCGCAGCGCGCTGGCGGACCAGATCCAGGAATCGCAGCACCAGCCGCAGCTGCTCGGATGCGAGCGGGTTGGCGGGGTCCAGGCTGGGTGCCACGACCTCGTCCAGTGCGCGGCCGGCGGCTTTCAGCGCGGCGTCGAAGGCATGGGTAGCGTGCGGCGTCACGTCAGATCCTCCAGTGTGCGGCGCAGCAACTCGACGGCGCCCCAGCCCACGGCCTCGGTCGAGGCCAGCAGGATGTCCTGGTGCGACTTCGCCAGTCGCACCACGCGGTAGCTAGTGGCCACGGCGGCCACCGCCACCTGGTAGGCGTTGAAGACCGCATACCAGTGCAGCCGCTGCCGGTCCACCGTCAGCCCGCTCAGCCGTTCGTAGCGCTCGAAGAGGTCCTCCGGGGGCAGCAGGCCGCTGGCGAGAAAGGTGCGGCCGTCTTCGGCCAGCCCGCCGAAGACCGGGCTGGTGGCCCAGGCCAGGTCGCGGTGCCGGTCGCCCAGGTAGCCGCGCTCCCAGTCGAGCACGGCGGTGATCTCGCCGCTGGACTCGTCGAAGAGGAAGTTGCCCGAGCGGTAGTCGCCGTGCACGATGCTCACCACGTCCAGGTGCGGCAGGTTGCGCAGCAGCCATTGCGTGGCCACCTCCAGCACCGGCAGATCGCCATGGCGGTCCTCCTCCCAGACGCGGCGGGCCCGGTTGAGCTGCCAGAGCGCGCTCTGCGTCGTGCCGACGGCGGAGAGGTCGAAGGCCTCGAAACCCGGGCCCAGCGGGCTGTGCGTGTGGATGGTCGCCAGGTGGCGCACGAATTGCGGCGCCAGTCGTTCGCGCAGCGCGGCCGGAAACTGCGTACCGATGCCCGACAGCGTGCCGCTGCTCGTCTGCTTCGGCTTGGTCACACCCGGCGAGAAGGCATAGATCAGGGCTGGTTCCGGGAAGTGCCGGCCCTCGGCATCGACCCAGTGGGTGCGAGGCACCGGCAGCACGCCCTCGAACGCCTTGAGCAGTTGGAACTCGCGCGCACGGCTGGTGGAGTTCAGCGACTCGGCCGGTTCCATGCGCACCACCAAAGGCATGTCCACGGTCTGGCTGTCGACCTGGCGGCGCAACGTGAAGCCCATCTGGATCTTGGATGCGCCGCCGGCAAACCAGCGCGGGTCGCGGACCTCGAAGGCGCCGTCGAGCACGCTGCGCAGGAAGCCGCGAACGTGGTCGCACAGCTGCTCGAGGGTCGGTGGTCGCGGCGCCGGTCGGGCCCGCCGTGCCAGCTTGCGCGCCAGCATGGCTTCGATCTCGCGCTCGGTCGGGAAGCAACGCCGCAGCAGCGCGTCCAGCGCCGGCGTGGGTGCATCGCGCTCGGCGTCGTCCAGGTGCAGCGGCAGCAGCCGGGGGTCGTCATTCGCTTGGGGGGTGTCGGTCTCGGTCATGGCCCGGAAATCGTACGGTGGCGTACGGTCCGGTGCGAGCCTGACTTGTCCTCAGTGCGAATGTCCCGGACGGAGCAATTGCATCAGCCGCGCTCGCGCGGCAGCGGCACGAGGTCGAGCACCGTCAGCTGGCGGTAGCCCAGCCGGATGGCGCCGCTGCGCTCCAGCGCGCGCAACTCGGCATTGACTCGCGCGCGTGATGCGCCGACGGCACTGGCGAGGTCTCGCTGCGAGACCGACAGCTCCCAGCTGCCATCGCCCAGCGGCCTGCCATTGAGCAGGGCCAGGTGCCGCAGCACGCCCAGCACGCGCGTCGTCAGCGTCTGTTCTGTGCGCAGCGTCAGCAGGTCGATCAGGTCATAGGCATGGCTGGCGAGCAGCGCTGCGGCCGCCATCGCCACCTCGGCATCGGCGCGCAGGATGGCCAGCAGCATGTCGCGTTCGACTTCGAGCGTCTCGCAATGTTCGCAGGCGATGACGTCGACCGGCAGCGGCAACCCCGACACCGCCGAAGCCAGACCGACTGTCTCGCCCGGCAACTGCCAGCGCACGAAGACGGCATGCCCGGCCGATGGCACGGCCAGTACGCGGGCGCGGCCGCTGACGATGGTCATCACCGACGAGGCCACGCGATCGCGCGGCAGCAGCACGTCACCGTCGCGCCACGCGCGGCGCACCGCGGCGGACCGCAGCGCCTGCGCGGCTGCCGGCGGAAAGGAGGAGAAGGCATGCTCGGCGGAAACGTCGGGACGGCGAAGCTTCCGACTCCCGGCGGCCGGCCGGTGTGGCGTGGTGCTCAAACCTGCGGGTGGGCGGTGGAGGATCCGCTCACTCTAGCGGCCCGTCCGTGCGCCGTCGATGCCGCGACGGGTCAAGAGGGCGAGTTGTCAATGCACGTACAGGCAGCCGTTCCGGTCCGGCGTGGCGCCGACTCAGCAGCGGCCGTGGTCGGTGGCCGGCAGCGCCACCGCGGCCGCCATCTCCTGGGTGTCGGCCTCCGCTCGAAGGGTCTTCAGGTGGCGAGCCAGTCGCGCAGCACGGCTTCGCGGTGTTCGCCGATGCCCGGCACCTGCGCGCCCAGGGCCGAGCCGCCGTCCGACAGCTGCCACGGGGCGTTGACGCCGGTGAAGGCGCCGGCGGCGTCCTGCACCGGGGCAAACAGGCCACGCGCAGCGGCCTGCTCGTCGGCGAGCAGTTCGCCGGGGTCGGCATAACGGGCGCAGGGCACGCCGGCAGCCTCCAGCGTGGCCAGCACCTCGGCGGTGTTGCGCTCGCGTGTCCAGGTCTCGACGACGGCCATCATCTCGGCCCAGTGCGCGCCACGTGTCGGCACGCTGGCAAAACACGGGTCGCTGCGCAGCGCGGGCAGCGCGGTGACATCGGCCAGTGCGTCGAAGTTGCGCTGCGTGATCGGCACGATCAGCACATCGCCGTCGCGTGCGGCCACCGGCCCGTAGGTGGCGCGCGGCGCGTTCACGGGGAACTGCGCCTCCTGCAGTTCGTAGATCAGCAGGTTGAGCATCGAATCCATCAGCGCCACGTCGACCACTTGGCCGCGGCCGCTGCGCGCCCGCTGCACCAGCGCCGTCTGGATGGCGGCAAAGGCGTTCAGCCCACCCAGCACGTCGGCGACGAAGGTGGCGGTGGCGGCCGGCCGCTGGCGGTCGCCCGCCCAGCGCGCCAGCGTGCGTTCGTAGCCGCTGGCGGCCTGCACGATCATCGCGTAGGCGGCGCGCCCGGCAGCCGGGCCCTGCTGGCCATAGCCGCTGATCGAGGCATAGACCAGCTGCGGATTTGCCGCCCGCAGGCTGGCGGCGCCCAGGCCCAGGCGCTCCATCACGCCGGGGCGGAAGTTCTCCAGCAGCACGTCGGCCTGCAGCGCCAGCGCGCGGGCGGTGGCCAGGTCGTCGGCCCGCTTGAGGTCGAGCGCGATGCTGCGCTTGCCGGCGTTGAGCTGGCCGAAATAGGTGCTGTGCCGGCTGCCGTCGGCGGCGGTACGCAGCGGTGCGCGCAGGCGCATGTCGTCGCCCTCGGGCGGTTCGACCTTCACGACATCGGCGCCCAGGTCGGCCATCAGCCGCGCGCAGTACGGCCCGGCCATCATGATCGAGAAGTCCAGCACCTTCAGCCCGTCGAGGGCGCGAGCGTGTTCCATATCCATGGCCTCATGCTGACCGCTGGAGGGCGCGCCAGCATGGCGCCCGGCGCACAGATGCTGTGCCGCCCGCCGCCCTTGGTGACGCCGCGCTGGCGCCGTAGGCTGGGTGGATGAACTTCACCGAAGAACAGATCGCCTTCCGCGACAGCGTTCGCCGCATGGCGGAAAAACACGTCGCCCCCATCGCCGCCGAGGTCGACGAGAGCGACCGCTTTCCCACCGAACTCGTCAAGCTGTTCGGTGAGATGGGGCTGATGCAGCTCTGGATCCCCGAGCGATACGGCGGCCCCGAAGGCAACCTGACGATGATGTGCATCGCGCGCGAGGAGATCAGCCGCTTCTCACCGGCCTGCGGCTCGATCGCCGGTCTCAACACCATGTTCATCATGCCGCTGCTGCACTTCGGCACCGAAGAGCAGCGCCAGCGCTTCCTGCCCGCCGTGGCCAAGGGGGGCGTGGTCACCGCCATCGCCATCAGCGAGCCGCAGGCCGGGAGCGACGTGAGCGCCATGACCACGCGTGCGGTGAAGGACGGCGACAGCTACGTCATCAACGGCCGCAAGCAGTGGTGCAGCTATGGCGTGGAGGCCGACTACATCGTGCTGATGGCGCGCACGGCCGGTGACCGGGGCGCCGACGGCATCAGCGCCTTCGTCATCGAGCCCAAGACGATGAAGGGCGTGAGCTTCGGCCGCCACGAGCGCAAGATGGGCTGGCGCGGTGCGCCCAATACGCCGATCTACCTGGATAACGTGCGCGTGCCGGTGGAGAACCTGGTGGGCGAGGAGGGCAAGGGCTTCCGCGCCAGCCTGCGCGCGCTGGACATCAACCGCCCGACCATCGGCGCGCAATGCGTGGGGCTGGCCCAGGGCGCGATGGAGGCGAGCATCGCCTACGCCAAGGAGCGCAAGCAGTTCCGGCAGCCGATTGCCGATTTCCAAGGCGTGCAGTTCATGCTGGCCGACATGGCGATGAACATCGAGGCCGCTCGCTGCCTGGTCTACGAATGCGCACGCGCCGGCGATGCCGGCGACTGGCCGCGCCTGAATACGCTGGCCAGCATGGCCAAGTGCTTCGGCAGCGACATGGCGATGAAGGTCACCACCGACGCGGTGCAGGTCTTCGGCGGCTATGGCTACACCAGGGACTACCCGGTCGAACGCATGATGCGCGACGCCAAGCTGGCGCAGATTTTCGAAGGCACCAACCAGATCCAGCGCGTGGTCATCGCGCGCGACCTGTTGCGTTGAGGAGACCCCGATGAAGCGAATCCTGTCCATCCTGGCCCTGGCCCTGCCGCTGTGGGCGGCGGCGCAGGGCGCCTTCCCCTCGCGCCCGATCCAGATGCTGATCCCGTACCCCGCGGGCGGCACGACCGACATCATGGCGCGCGCGATGCAGGAGCCGCTGCAGAAGGCGCTGGGCCAGACGATCATCGTCGAGAACAAGGCCGGCGCCTCCGGCGTGCTGGCTGCGCGCGAAGTGGCGCGCGCCAAGCCCGACGGGCACACGCTGCTGTTCATCAACAGCGGCATCGTTGCGGTCACGCCGCATGTGCAGAAGGACGCGGGCTTCGACGGCGTGAAGGACTTCGCCCCGGTGGCCATGGTGACCAGCGCGCCGCTGTTCGTCATCGTGCCCGGCACCCTGCCGGTGACCGACCTGCGCAGCTGGATCGATTGGGCCCGCAAGCAGCCCGGCCCGCTGCCCTATGCATCGGCCGGCGTCGGCTCCTTCGGTCACCTGGCGAGCGAGATGTTTGCCAAGGCAGCCGGCCTGAAGATGACCCATGTGCCCTACCGCGGCCAGGCGCCGACGACGACGGCGGTGCTATCGGGCGAGGTGCCGCTGCTGATCACCAGCATGTCGGCCGCGATGCGCGAAGGCATCAACGCCGGCAAGCTCAAGCTGCTGGGCGTGACCTCGCCGCAGCCCAATGCGCAGAACCCCGGCGTGCCGCCGGTCAGCAGTGTGCTGCCGGGCTATGCGGCCGAAACCTGGTTCGGCTTCATCACCACGGCAGGCACGCCGCCGGACGTGATCGCGCGGCTGAACAAGGAGGTCAACACCATCCTCGGCACCAAGGAGTTCCAGGACCGCATGCTGCAGCTCGGGCAGGAGGTCAAGCTGATGACGCCCGCGCAGCTGGGCGCGCTGATCGCCGAGGACTCGGCTCGCTGGGGCCAGGTGGTGCGCGACAACCAGATCTCCTCCCAATGACCCCAATGACCTCATTGACCCCAATGACGAGAGACGCTCCGATGAACCGTTATGCCGACTACCACGACCTGAAGATCGAGGTGGCCAACAAGGTTGCCACCGTCACCCTCAACCGCCCGCAGGCGCGCAATGCCATCAACCAGCGCCTGATCCGCGAACTGCGCCGCATCTGGGACGACCTGGGCGACGACCCCGCCGTCAACGCCGTGCTGCTGACCGGCGCCGGCGACTGGTTCAGCGTGGGCGGCGACGTCAAGGCGATGAGCGATCGCCCCGGCGGCGACGTGCTGGAAGAAGGCGAGGTGCACGACCCCATGATCAGCCGCCGGCTGGTGACGCGCCACCTCGAGCTGGACAAGCCCATCGTGGCGGCGATCAACGGCGACTGCGTCGGCCTGGCCGCCACCACTGCGCTGCTGTGCGACGTCACCGTGATGGCCGACGATGCACGCATCGGCGACAGCCATGTCAACAAGGTGGGCCTGGTGGCCGGCGACGGCGGCACGGTGATCTGGCCGCTGCTCATCGGCGTCAACAAGGCCAAGGAATACCTGATGCGCGGCACGCTGCTCAAGGGCGCGGAAGCTGAACGCATCGGCCTCGTCAACCACGTTAAGCCCAGGGCCGAGGTGCTGCCCTTCGCGCGCGCCATCGCGCAGGAGCTGGCCGACGGCCCGGTGTGGGCCACGCGCTGGACCAAGCTGTCGATCAACCAGATCGTCAAGGACCGCGTCAACCGCCTGCTGGAGGCCAGCATGGCCCTGGAGCAGGTGACCTTCGAGCTGGCCGACCACAAGGAAGCGACGAAGGCATTTAAGGAAAAGCGCAAGCCGAGCTTCGGCCGCGGCTGAACGGGCGGCCGGCGCAGGCTCCTAGCGCGGCAGCCCCAGGCCCCGCTGCGCGATCAGGCTGCGCTGGATCTCGTTGGTGCCGATGCTGATGACCCACATCAGCGAGTGCCGCAGGTTCTGCTCGTAGCGGCCGTTGCGCAGCGCGCCAGGCGCACCCTGTGACAGCGCCGCGCGCGGGCCCAGGATGTCGAGCGCGGCCTCGCCGAAGCGCTCCATCAGCTCGCCCGAGAAGACCTTGCTGATGGCGCCCAGTTCGGGCGGCGTGGTGCCGCTTTCGGCGAGTTCGGCGCAGTGCAGCATCAGCTGGCGGCCCACCTCGATCTCGGCCGCCAGGGCGCCGATGCGCTCGCGCACCAGCGGATCACGGCGCAACTCGGGCACGACACGCACGTCGCGGCACAGCAGGTCGAAGGCATGCGCCACCTTCAGCACGATGCCGCCGCCCACGGTGCCGCGCTCGTTGGCCAGGGCGTCGGTCAGCACCTTCCAGCCGCCGTTGACGGGGCCGACGATGTGGTCGGAGGGGATGCGCACGTCGTCGTAGAAGATATTGGCGAAGCTACCGTCGTACATCGTGGTCGCCGGCTTGATGCTGATGCCGGGCGCATCCATCGGCACGATGAACATGCTGATGCCGGCGTGCGGTGGCCTGGCCTCGGGGTCGGTGCGGGCGGCGAGGAACATGTATTTTCCCCACCAGGTCGTCGTCCAGATCTTCTGACCGTTGATCAGCCAGTGCTCGCCCGTGTCGTCGCTGACCCGGGTGGCGCGCGTGCGCAGCGCCGCCAGGTCGCTGCCCGCCTCGGGCTCGCTGTAACCCATGCCATGCATGGCCTCGCCGCGCAGGATCTCGGGCAGGTATCGCGCCTGCTGCGCCGGTGTGCCGTGCATGATCAGGGCGTTGGCCTGCACGGCGGCACCGAAGCGCGGCGCCTCGGCACGTTCCATCGCCTCGACGAAGGCCAACTGCTCGCGTGCGCTGCGTGCCTGGCCGCCATGTTCCATCGGCCAGGTCAGCCCGATCCAGCCGGTGCGGCCGATGTCCTGCAGGAAGGCGGGGTCGAACTCCCGGTCATGGAAGGGCTGGCGGTCGAAGGCGGCCTTGCGCTCGCCGGTCCAGTGCGTCTGCAGCCATTCGCGCACCTCCTCGCGAAAAGCATTGCCCGCCGGGCCGAGGTCGTATTCGGGCAGCGTGGCGGTTTCGTCGTCCAGCAGCGCGGCGGCCAGTTCGCGCCGCGCCTGCTGGGCGCCGCCGAGCACCAGCGTATCGAGGTGCACGCGGCGGAAGTGGCGCGGTGCCTCGTGTTCCTCGGCATAGCCGATGGCGCCGAAGGCATGGTGCGTCTCCAGCGCGACCTGGCGCAGCGCCTGCCCGGCGAAGGCCGGTGCCGCGGCGGCGAAATAGGCCCAGTCCGCCAGGCCGAGGTCGAAGGCGCCGGCGGCATGCTGCAGGGTCAGGCGCACCCCTTCCAGCGCGATGAGCCCATTGGCCAGCTTGTGCTGCATCGCCTGGAAGCGGCCGATCGGCTGGCCGAACTGCTTGCGCTCCTTCGCGTAGTCGACCACCAGTTCGAAGGCCCGCCGCGCCGCACCGTGCGCACGCGCCAGCAGCAGCAGGCGCAGCAGCGCCCGCGCGCTGGCCGCCACCGCCCTCGGCAGGGGCAGCAGCCGCAGCGCGGCGTTGTGCAGGCGCACCTCGCACCAGCCGGCATGGCCGTCCAGCCCCAGCGCGCGCGTGGGCTGCACCTGCACCCCACCGGCCTCGAAGTCGATCAGCGCCAGCGCGTCGTCGCGGGGCACCAGCAGGTGCGTGGCATGCGCGGCACCGTCCACCGGCATCAGCGTGCCGCTGGCCTGCGCGCCGTCGACCTGCAGCGCATCGGTGCAGGCCACGGCCAGTCGCAGGCCATCGGCCAGGGCCGATGTGTCACCTGCCAGCCGTGCCAGCAGCAGGTTTGCCAGCAGCGTGCCGGCCATCGGCGCGGGTGCCGCGGCGCGGCCCAGTTCCTCCATCACGATGACGGCCTCGCGCAACCCGCCCTCGGCGGGATCGCGGCCCAGGGCCACGATGCCCTGGGCGGCCAGGCCTTGCCAGAGGGTGGCCACGGCCGTACGGTCGCTGCTGCGTTCGATGGCGCCGGCAGCCGGCCAGTGCGCGGCCAGCCAGCCGCGCAGCGAGTCGCGCAGCAGGCCGCGTTCCTCGTCGCCCGGCAGCCAGTCGGTGTCCGGCTTCATCGCCCGAGCACCCCTTCGGCCTGCAGCCGCGTGATCGACGCTGCGTCCAGCCCCAACTTCTCGTGCAGCACCTCGGCGCCGTGCTCGCCCAGGGCCGCCAGGCGCGGCCGCGCCCGGGTTGGCGTGCGGCTCATCAGGAAGGGCAGGTTGGCGCATTTGAAGCGGCCTTCGCCCTCGCCCAGCTCGGCCAGGAAGCCACGTTCGGCCAGCTGCGGGTCGGCCATCGCCTCGCCCACGCTGCGGTAGCGGCTGCAGGGCACGCCGGCGTCCATCAGGATGCGCTCGCATTCGGCACCGCTGCGCTGCCGCGTCCAGCCTTCGATCAGTTCCAGCAGCGCGCCCCAGTTGGATTCCTTGGCGGCCACGGTCGCGAAGCGCGGGTCGGACTTGGCCTCGGGGTGGCCGATGACATCGAACAGCACCTCCTGGTTCCGGAGCGTGACCGCGGCCACCATCACCCAGCCGTCGGCGGCGCGCACCGGTTCGTAGACCTGCCGTCGCCGGTTGGGTGGAAATTGCGCCGCCTGCATCTCGTAGATCAGCATGCCCAGCACCGAGTCCATCAGCGACACGTCGACGTGCTGGCCGAGGCCGCTGCGCTCGCGCTCGTACAAGGCCATCTGGATGGCACCGAAGGCATAGCTGGCGCCCAGCACGTCGGCCAGGAAGATGCCGTTGTTCATCGGCCGCGTCTGGTCGCGCTGGTATTCGGTGTTGGCCGCCTCGTAGCCGCTGGCGGCATGGATCACCGGGGCATAGGCCGGCGCGCCGGCACGCGGCCCGGTCTGGCCGAAGCCCGAGATGGAGGCATACACCAGCCGCGGGTTGTCGCGCGCCAGCGTGGCGTGGTCCAGGCCCAGCCGCTTCATCACGCCGGGGCGGAAGTTCTCGACCACGACGTCGGCCTTCAGCGCCAGTTCGCGCGCGAGGCGGCGCCCTTCGGCGGTCTGCAGGTCGAGCACGATGCTGCGCTTGCCGCAGTTCATCGACGCGTAGTAGGTGCTGATGCCGCCGCGCACCGGCGCGCGCTGGCGCACCACGTCGCCGTCGGGCGGCTCGACCTTGATGACGTCGGCGCCGGCGTCGGCCAGCATGCGGGTGCACATGGGACCGGACATCACGATGGTGAAGTCCAGTACCTGCAGGCCGGACAGCGCGTCGGCCGCGGTGGGTGGGTTCGACATGTGCACAGCATCGCGGGCGCCGCGTGGGTGCGGCAAGGCGGCGACCGCCCCAGCAACTGTGCACCCGCGGCACAGCCGCCGGCCACGCGGCCCGGGTCAGGCCGCCAGGTGCTGCCCGGCGTGATCGAGGAAGGCGCGCACGCGCGGGCTCAGGTGGCGCTTGCTGGCGAAGACGGCATATATCGGCTCGCGGTCCAGCTCGTGCTCGGCCAGCACGGTGGCGAGCTGGCCGCTCGCCAGCTCGGCATCGACGTGGTAATCGGCCAGCCGTGCGATGCCCAGGCCCTGCACGGCCAGCGTGCACAGCACGTCGCCGTTGTTGGCTGCGGCCAGCGCCTTGGGCTCGTGCGTGACGACCTGGTCCTGCACCTGCAGCGGCCAGCGGCTGCGGAACGAGCCCGGCAGGAAATTCAGGCAGTGGTGGCTGCGCAGGTCGTCCGGGGTGCGTGGCGTGCCGGCACGGGCCAGGTAGGCGGGTGCGGCGCACAGGTGCCAGCGCGCGGTGGTGAGGCGGCGGGCCACCAGCGTGGAGTCGGGGATGTTGCCGCTCTGGAACGAGACGTCGATCTGCTGCTCGAACAGATCGGGCGGGGTGGCGGCGACGATGATCTCCACCCGCACCAGCGGATGCGCCGCCAGAAAGCCGGGGATCAGCGGCGCCAGCCGTCGCCGCGCGAAGGCAGCGGTGCTGCTGATGCGCAGCACGCCCGAGGCCTCGGTGACCGCCGTGCTGACCGATGCCTCGGCGTCCTCGAGCGCCTGCATCACCTTGTGCGCCGCGGCCAGAAACTGCTCGCCTTCCTGCGTGAGCTGCAGCACGCGCGAGGTGCGATGGAACAGCCGCACGCCGAGGCGGTTTTCCAGCCGCTGGATCACCTTGCTGATGGTCGAGGGGTCGAGGTCGAGGCTGCGCGCGGCGGCGGAGAAGCTCTCCTCCTCGGACACGCGCAGAAAAAAACCCAGTTCGCGGATGCGGTCGTTCACGGGCCGTTGGCCTCCAGGTCGTCGTCGCCGCGCCGGCCGGCGGCGGCCGGGCGCTGGGCGATCCGGGCACCGCAGCCGTGCAGCCGGGCATTGCCCCCATGCGGACAGTCAGTCTATCCGCTCGGTCTTCAGCCCCGTCAGGGGACGCCCCGCGATGTCGACGCCGGGCCGGTCCGTGACGACGACGTCCCCCTGGCGGCGTGGCGGGTGATGGAGGCTTGGTGTTGCCGCCTTCAATCCAGCTTGAGAACCACCGCCTTGGTCTGCAGGTATTCCTGCACGTGCTCGATGCCGCTTTCGCGGCCGAAGCCGCTCATCTTGTAGCCGCCGAAGGGGATGGCCGGGTCCATCACCTGGTAGCAGTTGGCCCACACCGTGCCGGTGCGCAGGCCGCGCGCCACGCGGTGCACGGTGCCGACGTTGCGCGACCAGACGCCGGCACCCAGGCCGTAGGGGCTGTCGTTGGCGCGCGCCATGACCTCGTCGATGTCGTCGAATGGCAGGGCCGACAGCACCGGGCCGAAGATCTCCTCGCGCGCGATGCGCATGTCGTCCTGCACGCCGGCGAAGACCGTGGGGGCGACGAAATAACCCTGAGCCAGCACACCCTGGGTGAGGCGTTCGCCGCCGGCGAGCACCGTCGCGCCCTGCTCGTGGCCGAGCGCGAGGTAGCCACAGACGCGGTCGAGCTGTTCGGCGGACACCACCGGGCCGAGCTGGGTCTCGGGGTCGAGCGGATCGCCGACGCGCAGCGTCCTCGCGAAGGCCGCGACCCTGGCGACGAATTCGTCGTAGATCGGCCGCTGCACGAAGAGCCGCGTGCCGGCGCTGCAGATCTGGCCGGAATTCAGGAACACCGCCATCGCGGAACCGGGTACCGCGGCGTCGAGGTCGGCGTCGGCGAAGACGATGTTCGGGCTCTTGCCGCCCAGCTCCATCGACATGCGCTTGATGTTGCCGGCGGCCGCGCGCACGATCTTCTGGCCGACCTCGGTGCTGCCGGTGAAGGCGATCTTGTCGACGCCCGGATGGGCGGCCAGCGCCGCACCGGCCTCGGCGAAGCCGGTGACGACGTTGAAGACGCCGTCGGGCACGCCGGCCTCGCGCACCAGCTCGGCCAGGCGCAGCGGCGACAGCGGCGCCTGCTCGGCGGGCTTGAGCACCAGCGTGCAGCCGGTGGCCAGCACCGGGCACAGCTTCCAGATTGCCAGCCCGATGGGGCCGTTCCAGGGGTTGATGGCGCCGACCACGCCCACCGGATCCTTCAGCGTGTAGCTGAAGATGTCGCCGGCGGCGCTGTTGGGGATGGTGTCGCCCTGGATCGCGGTCGCCAGCCCGGCGTAGTAGCGCAGCAGACCGACGGCGCGGCGGCGGCCGAGCGTGGTGCGCGCGATCGGGCCACCCATGTCCAGCGTATCCAGCAGCGCCAGCTCGTCGTAGTGCTGCTCGATCAGGTCGGCCAGCTTCAGCATCACCTGCTGGCGGTCGAAGGGCTTGAAGCGGCTCCACGGGCCGCTCTCGAAGGCGCGGCGCGCGGCGGCGACGGCGAGGTCGACGTCGGCGCTGCCGCCTTCGGCCACCTGCGCCAGGCGCTCGCCGGTGGCGGGATTGATGCTGTCGAAGAGCTTGCCGCTCTGCGCGGGCACCGTCTTGCCGTCGATGAAGAGCAGCTTGGGTTGGCCGTTAAGGAAAGCGGGCAGGGCAGGGGTGGCGGACATGGTGTCAGGTCGGGA
>CAUJJP010000185.1 GCA_963205525.1 Pseudomonadota bacterium
GCTGCTGACAACGCCGCTGCGTGGCCCCGCGATGCCGAAATCCCACTCACAGACGTCCGATCCGTGCCCAAAACGGGGCTTGCGCGACCGCCGCCTACCCAGCAGACTGCCCGAAAAGGGCGTTTGAACTTCCTATACGCCGCATCCACGGCGAATTGCTGGGCTACGGGGTGACCTCCGACGGCGCCGACATGGTGGCGCCGAGCGGCGAGGGCGCGGTGCGCTGCATGCAGATGGCGATGGAAGGGCTGGATCGCCCGATCGATTACCTCAATACCCACGGCACCTCCACCCCGCTCGGCGACGTCACCGAGTTGCAGGCGGTGCGCGCTGCGTTCGGCGCCGGCAACGAGCCGCCGCTGTCGTCGACCAAGGCGCTGAGCGGGCATTCGCTGGGCGCCGCCAGCGTGCACGAGGCGATCTACAGCCTGCTCATGCTGCGCGACCGCTTCATCGCCGGCTCCGCCAACATCGCCAGGCTGGACCCGGCCTGCGAGGGTTTCCCGATCGTGCGCGAGAGCCGCGCCGCCGACCTGCTCACGGTGATGTCGAACAGCTTCGGCTTCGGCGGCACCAACGCCACGCTGGTGTTCGGCCGCACCTAACCGGTGCCGCCGTCGAGCGTCCTGCAGGCATCGACAACAAGTTGCCGCAGCCACTGGTTGGCCGGGTCCACGGCCAGGTTGGCATGCCAGTAAAGATGCGGCTGGATCGGCGGTAGCTCGAAAGGCAGCGGCAGCAGGCGCAGCGAACGCCCGGCCATCTGCCGCGCCAGCCCGGTGGGCAAGGTCAGCAGGTGGTCGGATCCGGCGACCACCCGGCACGCCGCCTGGTAATCCTGGCAACGCAACGCGATCCGCCGTTGCAGGCCGAGGTTGAGCAGGGCGATGTCTTCCACCACCGCGCCGCTGGCGCGGCTGGAGACGGCCACGTGCGGGGCCTGCAGGTATTGCGGCAGGGTCGGCCGCCGCTTCAGTGCATGCCGCGACCGCACCGCGATGCAGAAGCCCTGCTGCAGCAGCACCGCATGCCGCACCGGTTCGCTGGCGGGCAGGGCAACGTCGATCGCGAGGTCCAGTTGCCCGGCGGCGAGCGCGCGCGCAAGGTCGCGCCGTTCGTAACCCACGCTGGCCAGGGTCGCCCGTGGCGCGCGTTCGCGCAGCAGGCGGTAGATCGCCGGCAGCAGCATCGCCTCGATGGCATACGGCATGCCGACATGGAACGCCTGCCGGGCCTGCGCCGGATCGAAATGCTGCAACTGCTGCAGCCACTGCCGCAGTTGCGCCAGCGTCTCCAGCAACGGCGGGGCCAGCCGCTGGCAGGCCCGGGTGGGCAGCATGCGGCGGCCGTCGCGGACGAACAGCGGGTCGCCGAGCTGGGCGCGCAGGCGGCGCAGCGCGTGGCTGACCGCGGACGGGGTCAGGTGCAGGCTCTGCGCGGCGCGGCCCAGGTGCTGCTCGCGATAGGCCGCCTCGAACACCTTGAGCAGGTTGAGATCGAGTTGCCCCGCATTTGAATGAATGATGTTCATTGCTGGTGAGTACAAAATATCACTGTATTCAATGGCAAGCGGCCCCTAGGATGCGGGAAACCATCCAGCAACGGGATCGCATGAACGCAACCAGCAACCGTCAGTTCCGCCTCGCCGCACGTCCGGTCGGCCTGCCCAGGGCCAGCGACTGGAGCCTGGTCGAGGAGCCCGTGCGCGAACCCGGCGAAGGCGAATTCCTGGTCCGCATCGAGTACGTGTCGCTGGATCCGGCGATGCGCGGCTGGATGAACGAAGGCAAGTCTTACGTGCCGCCGGTCGCCATCGGCGAGGTGATGCGCGCGTATTCGGCGGGCGAGGTCATCGCCTCCAACAATCCGAGATTCCCGGTCGGCAGCCGCGTCGCCGGCGTGTTCGGCGTGCAGCAGTACGTGGTCTCCGACGGCAAGGGCGCGCGCCTGGTCGACACGTCGCTGGCACCACTTCCGACCTACCTCAGCGTGCTGGGGATGACCGGCATGACCGCGTACTTCGGCCTGCTGGAGGTCGGCGCCGCGAAGCAGGGCGACACCGTGGTGGTGTCCGGCGCGGCCGGTGCGGTGGGCATGGTGGTCGGGCAGGTCGCCCGGATCAAGGGCTGCCGGGTGGTCGGCATCGCCGGCGGGGCGGACAAGTGCCGCTACCTGGTCGACGAACTCGGCTTCGATGCGGCGATCGACTACAAGCGCGAGGACGTGCGCGCGGCATTGCGCCAGCATTGCCCGAAGGGCATCGACGTCTATTTCGACAACGTCGGCGGCGAGATCCTCGACATCGCGCTGGGCCAGCTCGCCATGCATGCACGGGTGGTGATCTGCGGGGCGATCTCGCAATACAACACGACCGAAGGCGTGAAGGGCCCGGCCAACTACCTGTCGCTGCTGGTCAACCGCGCGCGCATGCAGGGGATGGTGGTGTTCGACTACGCATCGCGCTACGGCGAGGCCGCGCAGGACATGGCGGGCTGGCTGGCGGACGGCCGCCTGAAGTCGCGCGAGGACATCGTGGAGGGCTTCGATACCTTCCCGGACACCCTGCTGCGCCTGTTCCGCGGCGAGAACACCGGCAAGCTGCTGCTGAAGGTCGGCTGATGGACTTCGCCCCGAGCGCGAAGACGCGGGACTACCTGCAGCGAATGCAGGCGTTCATCGCCGAACACGTGGCCCCGCGCGAGCAGGAATACCGCCGCGCGAACGCCGCCAACGCCGGCGCCGACTGGAACGCCTGGCAGGTGCCGGCGCCGATGGACGAATGGAAGGCCGGCGCGCGCGCCGCCGGGTTGTGGAACCTGTTCCTGCCGGATGCCGCGCTGGGCGCCGGGCTGAGCACGCTGGAGTACGCGCCGCTGGCCGAAGTGATGGGCCGCAACGAGTTCCTCGCCGAAATCTTCAACTGCAGCGCGCCGGACACCGGCAACATGGAAGTGCTGTACCACTACGGCAGCGAGGCGCAGAAGGCGCGCTGGCTCACCCCGTTGCTGGCCGGCGAGATCCGCTCGGTGTTCTGCATGACCGAGCCGGACGTGGCCTCGTCCGACGCCACCAACATGCAGGCGACGATCCGCGAGGACGGCGACGAACTGGTGCTCGATGGCCGCAAGTGGTGGTCGACCGGGATCGGCCATCCGCGCTGCCGGCTGGCCATCTTCATGGGGGTATCGGACCCCGACGCGGAGCCGCATGCGCGCCACGCGATGGTGCTGGTGCCGATGGACACGCCCGGCGTGCGCATCCAGCGCATGTTGCCCGTGCACGGCGAATACGATGCGCCGCACGGGCATGGCGAGGTGCTGTTCGACGGCGTCCGCGTGCCCAGGGACAACCTGCTGCTTGGCCGCGGCAAGGGCTTCGCGATCGCGCAGGGGCGGCTCGGGCCGGGCCGCATCCACCACTGCATGCGCGCGATCGGCGCGGCCGAGCACGCGCTGGAACTCACCATCCGGCGCGGGCTGGAGCGGGTCGCGTTCGGCAAGCCGATCCTGCGCCTGGGCGGCAACCTGGAGCGCGTCGCCGATGCGCGGATCGCGATCGACCAGGCGCGCCTGCTCACCCTGTATGCCGCGTGGAAGATCGATGCGGTCGGCGTGAAGCAGGCGATGACCGAGATCTCCGCGATCAAGGTGGTGGCGCCGGGCATGCTGCAGGCCGTGGTCGACCAGGCGATCCAGGTCCATGGCGGCGCCGGCGTCAGCAACGACCTGCCGTTGGCCGGGCTGTTCGCGATCGCGCGGGCGCTGCGCTTCGCCGATGGCCCGGACGAGGTGCACCGGGCGATGGTGGCGCGGATGGAACTCGCGAAATACAAGCCGCGTGGCTGACCCGGCCATGGACCAGGCAAGCATTGCAGACAACGGCAAGCGCATCTTCATCACCGGCGGCGCGTCCGGGCTTGGGCGTGCGCTCGCCGAGCGCCATGCGCGCGCCGGCTGGCGGGTGTGCATCGGCGACCTCGACATGGAACGCTGCGCCGGGGCGCTGGCCGCGATCCGCGTGCATTCGCCAAGCAGCCACGCGCTGGCCTGCGACGTCACCCGCGAGGACGCGCTGCAGGCGGCCGCCGACTGGTTGCAGCGCGAATGGGGCGGGGTGGACGTGGTGGTCAACAACGCCGGCGTCGCGCAGATGGGCGGCATCGCCGAAACCTCGCTCGAAGACTGGCGCTGGGCGGTGGACATCAACCTGCTCGGGGTGGTGCGTGGCTGCAAGGTGTTCGTGCCGCTGCTGCGCGCGAGGGATGCAGGTGGCCGCGGCGGGCAGCTGGTCAACATCGCCTCGATGGCGGGGCTGGTGCACATGCCGCAGGCCTCGGCCTACAACGCGACCAAGGCGGCGGTGGTGGCCCTGTCGGAGACCCTGCAACTGGAGCTGGAAGCGGACGGCATCCGCGTCAGCGTGGTGTGCCCGGCGTTCTTCCGGACCGGACTTGCCGGCAACATGCGCGCCGCCAACCCCGCGCTGGAAGGGATGACCAAGCGCCTGGTGGAGCGTGCGCGGATCGGTGCCGACGAGATCGCCGACCGCATCTTCGATGGCATGGCACGTGGCGATCCGCACATCCTCACCCATCCGGAGGCCAGGCGTTTATGGCGGATGAAGCGTTTGCTGCCGTATCGCCTGTACCTGGCGCTGATGCGCCGGCAACTGTCGCGGGTGGCCGCGCGCATGCGGCGCAAGGCTGCGAGCCGATGAGCGTGACGCCGGCGGACGAGGCGCGCGCGGTGCGCAGCGGCGAGGAGCTCGACGTTGCTGCGGTGGACGCATGGCTGAAGGGCGCGCTGCCCGCGCTGCAGGGCACCCCGACGGTGACCCAATACCCGGGCGGCGCCTCGAACTGGACCTACCGCCTGCAATACGCCAACGATGACCTGATCCTGCGGCGCCCGCCTGCCGGCACCAAGGCGAAATCCGCGCATGACATGGGCCGCGAGTACCGCATCCAGCAATTGCTGAAGCCGGTGTTCCCGCTGGTGCCGGAGATGCGCGCGCTGTGCACGGATCCCGCGGTGATCGGCACCGATTTCTATGTCATGCAGCGGCTGGCCGGGGTCATTCCGCGCAAGGACCTGCCGCGCGGCGTCGAGCTCTCGCCAGCGCAGGTGAAGCAGCTGTGCCTGAACGTGCTGGACACCCTGGTGGCGCTGCACCAGGTCGACCATCGCGCGGCCGGGCTCGAGGGCATCGGCAAGGGCGCGGGTTACGCGCAGCGGCAGATCGAGGGCTGGAGCAGGCGCTACCGCGACGCGCGTACCTGGAACGTGCCGCGCGGCAAGCGGATCATGGCGTGGCTGGCCGCGAACCTGCCCACGCAGGAGCGCATCTGCGTCACCCACAACGACTTCCGCTTCGACAACGCGGTGCTGGATCCGGACGATCCCACCCGCGTGGTCGGGGTGCTCGACTGGGAGCTGGCCACCCTCGGCGATCCGCTGATGGACCTCGGCAATACCCTGGCTTACTGGGTGGAGGCGGGCGACGATTTCATGGCGCAGGGCATGCGCCGCCAGCCCACCCACCTGCCGGGCATGCTGACCCGCCGCGAGGTGATCGACCACTACTGCGGCAGGATGGGGTTCGATCCCGGCGACGTGACCTTCCACGAGGTATACGGGCTGTTCCGGTTGTCGGCGATCGCCCAGCAGATCTACTTCCGCTACCACCACGGGCAGACCCGCAACCCCGCGTTCAAGCGGTTCTGGCTGTTCGTGCACTACCTGCACTGGCGCTGCCGCCGCGCGATCGCACGCCAGCGGGTGGCGGCATGAGCGCGGTCTACCTGGTGCGCCACGGGCAGGCCTCGTTCGGTGCCGCGGACTACGACGTGCTCAGCGAACGCGGCCAGCAGCAGGCGCAGGTGCTCGGGCAAGCGCTCGCGCGCGCGCAGGCGGGCTTCGCGGTGGTGGCCAGCGGCGACCTGCAGCGGCATCGGCAGACCGCGCAGGCCTGCCTCGAGGCCATGGGCCTCGCCCCCGCCTGGCGCAGCGATGCCGGCTGGAACGAATTCGACCATGTGCGGGTGATCACCGCCTTGCGGCCCGATTTCGCCGACCCGGAGCGCGCACGCGCCGAGATGATGGCGCAAACGGATCCGCAACGGGCGTTCCAGGCCATGTTCGAACAGGCGGTGGCGCGTTGGGTGGGTGGCGCGCACGACGCCGACTACAGCGAGAGCTGGGCCGCTTTCCGTGCGCGGTGCATGCAGGCGCTGGGGTCGGTGCTCGATGCGTTGCCGGGCGGGTCCGATGCGCTGGTGTTCACCTCCGGCGGACCGATCGCGGCGGTGGCCCAGCACCTGCTGCGGATCCCTGACAGCGATGGCTTCCGCCTGAGCTGGGCGCTGGTGAATTGCGGGGTGACCAAGCTGGTGCGGGGGCGCGAGGGCGTGAGCCTGTCCACCCTCAACGGCCATGCGCACTTCGAAGGCAGGCATGCGGGACTGGTGACGTATCGTTAGCGCCGCTGGCGCCATCGCGGATCGGGGTATTGGGGATGAAGGCAGGCATGCGCAAGTCGAACGTGGTCATCATCGGCGCCAGTTCGGGCCTTGGCGCGGGGATGGCCCGCGAATTCGCCCGCCGCGGCCATGACCTGGCGCTGTGCGCGCGCCGGTTGGACCGGCTGCAGGCGCTCAAGGAGGAGCTTGAAGCCGCGCACCCGGGGGTGCGGGTGCTGGTCGAGGTCCTCGACGTCACCGACCACGCGCGGGTATTCGAGGTCGTGCGCGGGTTCCGCGCTGCCTTCGGCGAGCTCGACCGGGTGGTGGTCAACGCCGGCATCGGCCAGGGCATGCCGGTCGGCAAGGGCGGCTTCGAGCGCAACAAGGCGATCATCGAGACCAACCTGATCGCCGCGCTGGCGCAGTGCGAGGCGGCGATGGAGGTGTTCCGCGCGCAGGATCGCGGACACCTGGCGGTGATCGCCTCGGTCAGCGCGATCCGCGGCTTCCGCGGCGGCCTGACCGCGTATGCGGCGAGCAAGGCCGGCGTCGCCTCGCTGGCCGAAGGCATCCGCGCGGACATGCTGCGCAAGCCGCGGATCAAGGTCAGTACGCTGCTGCCGGGCTACATCCGCACCGAGATGAATGAAGATGCGCCGGCCGGGCACACGCCGTTCATGATCGATGGCGAGCGCGGCTGCCGGCTGCTGGCCGCGGCGATCCTGCGCGAACCCGCGGTCGCCTACGTGCCGTGGTGGCCGTGGGCGCCGCTGGGCTGGGTGCTGAAGCGCTTGCCGCTGCGCTGGGTGGTCAAGCTGTTCTGAGCGGTGCCGCGCCGAAGTGGTCGAGCACCACCAGCGCGCTGCGTCCCGGTCGGTAGCCCATCCGCAAGGCGCGATGCACGTAGTCGGTGGCGGCCGCGCAGGCTTGCTGCATCGGCATGCCCAGGCACAGGTTGGCCGCGATCGCCGACGCCAGCGTGCAGCCGGTGCCGTGCGCCTCCAGCGCCAGGCGGTCATGGCCGAACATGGCCACGGTTTCGCCGTCCCAGTAGCGGTCCAGCATCGGCCCGTCGCCGGGCAGGTGGCCGCCCTTGAGCAGCACCGCGCGTGCGCCGAGGTCGTCGGTGAATTCGGCCAGCGCCGACTCCACCCGCGCCGCGCCGACGACCGGATGCGCGAGCAGCAGTTCCGCTTCCGGGATGTTGGGGGTGACGATGCTGGCCAGCGGCAACAGGCGCGTGCGCAGCGCGTGCAGGGCGTCGTCCTGCAGCAGCTTGGCGCCGCTGGTGGCCACCATCACCGGGTCCAGCACGACGTGCGGCGGGCGATGGGCTTCGAGCGCCTCCGCCACGCACGCGATCACCTCGACGCTGGCGAGCATGCCGATCTTCACCGCGCCGATGCGGAAATCGTCGAAGCACGCATCCAGTTGCGCGCGCAGGAAGGCAACCGGCGGCACCTGCACCGCGGTCACCCCGCGGGTGTGCTGCGCGGTCAGCGCGGCGATCGCGCAGAGCCCGTGGACGCCGTGCGCGGCGAAGGTCCTGAGGTCGGCCTGGATGCCGGCGCCGCCGCCGGAATCGCTGCCGGCGATGGTCAGCGCGCAGGCGGGGCGTGAATCGTTCATGGCAGGGTCGCGGGCGTGGCTGGCGCGGGGTGCAAGCTGTCGACCAGCGCCAGCGCCTGCTCGAAGTCGCCGACCAGGTGCAGGCCCTCGCCGTGGTCCGACAGTGGCATCCGCGCAAGCGTCCGCCGCGGCTGCGCGCGCAGGCCGGAGATCACCAGCTGGGTGCCGCGGCGGCGGCAGCGTTCGTACAGCGTCTTCAGCGCATGCACGCCGCTGGCGTCCACCATCGGCACCTGGCCCATGCGCAGGATGTAGGCGCGCGGCGGGGTGGCGGCATCGTCCAGCACGCTCTCGAGCCGCCCGGTGGCGCCGAAGAACAGCGGGCCGCTGATCCGGTAGACCTGCACGTCGTGCGGCACGCGGGCGCGCTGGGTGAGGTCCTCGGGGGCGTCGTCGCCGTCCGACAGCTGCAACCCGGACTGCACCTCGACCACGTCCGCCATCCGCGACATGAACACGAACGCGGCGATCACGATGCCGACCTCGATCGCGAACGTCAGGTCGACCAGCACGGTGGTGGCTGCGTGCGATGGAAGCGCCGCTGCGCGAGATCGTCACCAACGCCGGTGAAGAGCCTTCGGTCATCGTCAACGAAGTGAAGGCCGGCTCGGGCAACTTCGGCTACAACGCTGCCAACGGCCAGTTCGGCGACATGGTGGCCTTCGGTATCCTGGATCCGACCAAGGTCACGCGTACCGCACTGCAGAACGCCGCCTCCATCGCGGGCCTGATGATCACCACCGAAGCGATGGTGGCCGAGGCGCCGAAGAAG